>NZ_JBNNVS010000016.1:0-55277 GCF_050280665.1 Pseudomonas sp. NPDC089547
GCTTTTTCATGGTCTCGCCCTCGCTGCCGTTGGCTTCTTCGAACGCCACCGTGGCACTGTGATGCCTCGGCGGGGGCGAGTCCATCGATTACAGGCTGCACGCGGTCCCCTGTAGGAGCGGCCTTGTGTCGCGAAAGGGCCGCACAGCGGCCCCGCTTTTTTTGTTCCACCACCGTCTCACACCGTCTCAATGTGCAACAGCGCACGCCTGCAATCACAACCTTGCACCCAGGCAAAACCCAACGCCTTCAACACTTTGCGGCCATTTTCCCACCTTGGCACGCCCATTGCGCTTATGCCCGTCACATCCAATGACAAGAGGCACAGCCCCATGCTTTCCGACCTGCCCATCCTGCCCGCCACCCGCGCCTTTCTCGAACGCAAGCTGAAGATGCGCATCGGCGCCGACTGGCAGGACGCCGCCAGCGGTCGCACCCTGTCGTTCCGCAACCCGGCCACCGGCGAAGTGCTAGGTGAAGTGCCTGCCGCCGAGGCCGAGGATGTCGACCGCGCAGTGCGCGCAGCACGCCAGGCCTTCGACGATTCGCCGTGGAGCCGCCTGCGCCCGCGTGAGCGACAAAACCTGCTGTGGCGCCTGGCCGACCTGATGGAGCGTGACGCCCGCCAGCTGGCCGAGCTGGAATGCCTGAACAACGGCAAGAGCGCCGCCGTGGCCCAGGTGATGGACGTGCAACTGGCCATCGACTTCCTGCGCTACATGGCTGGCTGGGCCACCAAGATCGAGGGTAGCACCGTCGAAGCCTCCATGCCGTTGATGCCCAATGACCAGTTCCACGGCTTTGTGCGCCGTGAAGCTGTCGGCGTGGTCGGCGCCATCGTCGCCTGGAACTTTCCGCTGCTGCTGGCCTGCTGGAAGCTCGGCCCGGCGCTGGCCACCGGCTGCACCGTGGTGCTCAAGCCGGCTGACGAAACACCGCTGAGCGTGCTCAAGCTGGCTGAACTGGTCGACGAAGCCGGCTACCCGGCCGGCGTGTTCAACGTGGTCACCGGTACCGGCCTGAATGCTGGCGCCGCGCTCAGCCGTCACCCCGGCGTAGACAAGCTGACCTTCACCGGCTCCACCGAAGTCGGCAAGCTGATCGGCAAGGCGGCCATGGACAACATGACCCGCGTCACCCTGGAGCTGGGCGGCAAGTCGCCGACCATCGTCATGCCAGACGCCAACCTGCAGGAGGCCGCTGCCGGTGCGGCCACGGCAATCTTCTTCAACCAGGGCCAGGTGTGCTGCGCCGGCTCCCGCCTGTATGTGCACCGCAAGCACTTCGACAACGTGGTGGCCGACATCGCCGGCATCGCCAACGGCATGAAGCTGGGTAGCGGGCTGGACCCGGCCGTGCAGATGGGGCCGCTGATCTCGGCCAAGCAACAGGACCGTGTTACCGGCTATATCGAGCTTGGCCGCGAACTGGGTGCGACCATCGCCTGCGGTGGCGAAGGCTTTGGCCCAGGTTACTTCGTCAAGCCGACGGTGATCGTCGATGTCGACCAGCACCACCGCCTGGTGCAGGAAGAAATCTTCGGCCCGGTGCTGGTGGCGATGCCCTTCGACGACCTGGACGAGGTTATCGGCATGGCCAACGACAATCCCTATGGGTTGGGTGCCAGCATCTGGTCCAACGACCTGGCCGCGGTGCACCGCATGATCCCACGCATCAAGTCGGGCTCGGTGTGGGTCAACTGCCACAGCGCGCTGGACCCGGCGCTACCGTTTGGTGGCTACAAGATGTCTGGCGTCGGGCGTGAGATGGGGGCCGCGGCCATCGAGCATTACACCGAGCTCAAGTCGGTGTTGATCAAGCTCTGACCTTTTTCCTGTACCGGCCCTATCGCCGGCAAGCCAGCTCCCACAGGTATCCACTGCCCTCAGGTCCTGTGCCGTACTTGTGGGAGCTGGCTTGCCGGCGATAGGGCCGGTACAGGCAATACAAAAACAACAATAAAAACCATGGAGCAAACCCATGAGGCACACACTCGCCTGCACATTGGCCCTGTTGCTGACCGCACCCGCCACCCAAGCCTACGAGCTGTACAACCAGAACGGCACCACCCTGAACGCCGACCTCGAAGCCCTGTTCGGCGTCTTCCACAGCGACGAAAGCTACAACCAGGCCGGCAACCGCCAACCCGGCAGCACCGCCTGGCAGGAGGGCTACATCAAGTACGGCCTCAGCGGCAGCCAGGCCCTGCCCGATGCCGGTGCACTCTACGGCGCCTTCAACCTGCTAAGCTCCGCCACCTGGGGCGATGGCGATGCCGCCGGCCTGACCCTGGGCGACGAGCGCCGCACCGCCATCGAAGACCTGTACCTGGGCTGGCGCTCAAGCAACCTGTTCCCGGCCTTGGGCGAAGACGGCGTGGACATTTCCGGCGGGCGCCAGGTGGTCACACTGGGTGACGGCTTCCTGATCCAGGGTGACCCGGTAAACCTGGGCAAGGTCGACCTGGGCGCCAACTTCGACCGCGGCGGCGCCTACTACCTGGCCGCCCGCAAGGCCTTCGACCGCACCGCCGTGCTGCGCCTGGGCGGCAAGCAAGGTTGGCGCGGCGACCTGATGTGGCTGAAGTCCGACAACCATTACCAGGCCGACACCTCAATGGCGGTGGCCAACCTGGAGCATGTCGGCGACAACGGCACCGTCGGCCTCAGCTGGATCCGCGGCCTCGATGTGGACCAGCGCTACGCCCAGATCATGGGCCTGGAGCACCGCGACGGCATGGACACCGCCAGCCTGCGCGGTCGCGGCAACCTCGGCGTAAAAGACCTGGAGCTGGCCGCCGAATACGTCACCCAGGACAAGACCGGCGGGCGCGAGAACGCCTGGTACCTGGAGGGTAACTGGACGTTCTCCGAACTGCCCTGGACGCCCACCGCCACCTACCGCTACAGCCGATTCTCCGAAGGCTTCGACCCCCTGTTCTATGGCCTGAGCCGAGGTTACGGCACCTGGTTCCAGGGCGAAGTGGCGGCCAACTATGCCGGGCCGTTCAACAAAAACAGCCAGGTGCACCATGTGGCCCTGAAGGGCAAGCCCCGGGACAACCTGACCGTTGGCGCGCTGTACTTCGACTTCGACACCCTGGACACCGACCAGGGCAACCTCGGTGGGCGTGAGCTGGACCTGTATGTGGAATGGATGGTCAACGACCACCTGCTGATCAGCCCGGTGGTGGGGTTCTACAAGCCGGAGCGCAGTGCGGCCAATGGTGGGACGCAATTGGGTGGGACGGACGCCGGGACCTATCTGCAACTGGTGGTCGGGACTTTCTTCTGATTCGAGATTTTGGGGCTGCTTTGCAGCCCATCGCGACACAAGGCCGCTCCTACAGGGACCGCGCAAGCTTATGGACGGCGCTTAATCTTGTAGGAGCGGCCTTGTGTCGCGAAAGGGCCGCAAAGCGGCCCCGGCAATCTCAAACCAACCCTTGCTCCAACAACCAGCGCCGCACCATCATCTGCTGCTCACCCGCCAAGCCAGACAACACGGCCTCAACCGGCTGGCCACTGCGAATTTCCCGCACCACAGGCGCCAGCTCCACCCCCTGCAAATGCCACACCCCCAATGGCTGGTCCGCCGTCACCACCACCTCGGCTTCGTCCACCAACCCATCACGCAGCACCGGCCGCCGCTCGACCCGCACCACGTTCCAATCCGCAGCCATATGCAACGGCTGCGCATCCGGCCAGCCTTGCCGTCGCCCCCAGAACGGCTGCCCTGCGCGCCCCTGCTCCTGCCCGTAGAAGTCGCGCCCGATCCGGGCAAAGCGCAAGAACAGCTGCTCGACCCGTTGCTGGTGAAACTGACGCGCCAATGCAGCGCGCTCGGGCCTGCGCAGCAACGTATTGATCACCACCGGCGCCTGCAACGCCGAAGACAGCGACTGGAAAATGCCGTTGCCCGACAGTGGGTCAACCGCCATCGCGGCATCACCCACCCGTATCCAGTCCTGCCCAACGCATTCCCCGGCCAGAATCGCGGTACTGCTGCGTGCATGCACCTCTGCCGGCATCAGCGCCTGGGCATCGAACAGTTCGGCCACCAGCGTGCTAAGGCCACGCCGCGCCGCGCAGTAGTCTGCGAGCCCGGCCTTGCCCGGTAGCCCAACGGCGTCCAGCGTGACCTGCCAGTAACAGCGGCCATCCTCAAGCCGCGCCATCCACGCCCAACCATCCTTCAGGCTCTCCACTGCCGAGGCCGGCGCCCCGGGGCTCCCCTGCCAGACATTCAGCAGGCTGACTGTCTCCGGCCCGCGCAAACGGTCTGCGGCCAGCGGTGCCTGGCGGCCGCGAGCCTCGACGAGGAAATCAGCGACCAGCACCTGCCCATCGTCCAGACGTACATGATGACAGCCCTCGTGCACCACCTCACGCACGCGCCCCTCGACCATGTGCACGCCTGCACGCTGAAGGTCGTCACGCAGCGCCCGGTCAAACCGTTGTCGGTCGAGCAGAAACTCCTGGTTCATGTGCAGGTGCTGGCCATTCCAGTGCACCTGCCGGGTAGCCGGCATGGCCGCCTGGCTCAAGGCCCCGCCAAGGCCCGCATGCCGCAAGCCCTCCAGCACCCGCTGCGAAACCCCCTCAACCGCCGCAAAACGGCGCCACTCGGACACCACCGTCACCGTATAGCCCAACCGCCGCAGGCCGATGGCCGTGGCAGCACCTGCAGGGCCGGCGCCCAGCACCACGATGCGCGGCTCAGCCATGGCTGGCCCCCCGCCGCTCAGGGCCGATGAACCTTGCGTGAGCGCGCAACCAGTCATGGATCTGCTGGCGATCCATACCCGGCTCGTCACGCAGCAAAGCGGCAATCCTCCCACTCAACGCTGCACAGCCCAGGCTCGCACCTGCTCTACCGCCCGCGCCTACATAACCGCCAAAGTCCGCCTGCCGGGTACCAAGCCAGGACCACTCGCCAGGCGCGCAACGCGCATCACCGGTCAGTCGAAGCACCCCAGGGTAACTAGCCGGGTACACCGGCCCACCCTGCGCCGGGCTGGATGCACACAACAGCACACCAGCCGCCAGCGCCTCGGCACAGGCCTGGTGCAGCACGGGGCGGTCCTGCTGCAACCCCAGGCTGAGGTTGACCAGCGTGGCCCCGGCCTCCACCAGCCACAGCAGCGCGGCCGCTACCTGCAAGGCACTGGTGCTGGCCTGGTCACTGAACACCTGGGCCATCAGCAACGGTGCCGCACCAGCTTCGCGTTCCACGCCGGCAAGTACCGCACTGCCGTGCCCGAGTTGGTCGGGCAGCATTTCGCCTTCACGCAACTGGCCGTCTTCCAGCCAGAAACGCCGGGCGCCCAGCAAACCGTTGGCCTGCTCCAGCGTGCAGCCACTGTCGATGATGCCAACGCGCACGTCAGAGCCCATGCCTGATCACCTCCTGCGGCAGCACCTGCAACTGGCCGTCATGCAGGCGCAAGTGCAGGTCGGCATCGGCCAGGGTAGAAGCCCGGTGGCTGATCAGAATGCGCGTGCGACCGGCAAACAACTGGTCGATGGCCGCGATCACTTCACGCTCGGTGGCTTCGTCCACTGCCGAAGTGGCCTCGTCCAGTACCAGGATCGCCGGGGCCTGCAGCACCGCACGGGCGATGGCGATACGTTGCTTCTGCCCGCCGGACAGTTGCTGGCCACGCTCGCCCAGCAGGCCGTCCAGGCCCAGCGGCAGGCTCTCGACCAGGCTGTCCAGGCGTGCCAGGCGCACTACCCGTTCCAGTTCTTCACGACTGGCCTCGGGCACACCATAGGCCAGGTTCTGCGCCAGCGTGCCACGGAACAGTACGATGTCCTGGCTGACCACCGCGATGCGCCTGCGCAATGCGGCCAGGTCCAGCTCGCGCAGGTCGGTGCCATCCAGCAGAATGCGCCCGGCGTCCGGGTCGTAGAACCGCTGCAGCAGGTCGATCAGGGTCGACTTGCCCACCCCTGATGCGCCGCTGATGGCCACCTTCAGGCCGCCCGGCACACGCACCTGCACGTTGTTCAGCACCGCGCCCTGGCGGCTTTCATGGGCAAAGCCCACCCCTTCAAGCTGCAACTCGCCGGGCCCTTCCGGCATAGGCTGCGGATTGGCAGCCGGGCGCACCGCCACCGGCTCCTGCTTCAGCTCCATTACCCGGCCCAGGCTCACGGCCATGCGCTGCACCGCCACATACAGGCCCAGCAAGCTCTGCACCGGCCCTACCGCCATGCCCATGTAGGTGGAAAAGGCGATCAATGCACCCAGTTGCCAGGTGCCCTGGATGACCCACCAGCCGCCAACCAGAAACGCGCAGGCGCGGCACCACGAGGTCAGCGTACCGGGGATGGCCTGGGTGAAGAATTCGGTCACCTGCACCTTGAGCAGCTGGCGCATGTAGCCCTGGCCCAGCTGGTCCAGCCGCCCTGCCTCACGGCCTTGCTGGCCGGCAGCCTGAATGAACTTCATGGCCGGCAGGGTCTCCACCAGGAACGACGACACATCCGCCGAGCGCTCACGCAGGTTGCGCACTTCGCGCTCCACTTTGCGCCGCATCCAGCGCAGCCACAGCACTTCGATCGGCACCAGCAGCGCCAGCAGCAGCGACAACTGCCACGACAGCATCAGCATCAGGCCCACCGCCCCCACCAGCCCGATCACCGCCGACACGGCCGAGAACAACGAGTCCACGGCAAAGCGCTGGATCTCCGCCACATCGCCGTCCAGCCGCGAAAGGATGTCGCCCATGCGCCGTCGCCCGTAGAACGTTGGCGATAACTGCTGCAAGTGCCGGTAAAGGTCATCGCGCAGGGCAAACAGGATGCGCCCCGACAGGCGCGTGTGCAGGTAGCGGTTGACCCCGGCCAGCACGGTACCCAGCAGGCCCGCGCCAATCATGATCGCCGCCATGTGCCAGAGGGTCTGGTAATCCTTGGCCAACAGCCCCTCGTCGATCAGTGTCTTGACCAGCCAGGGCTGCGCCAGCGCCAGCAGCGAGGCACCCAGCGACAGGCCCAGCAGCAGGCAGATGGCACGCCGGTGCGGGCGCACGAAACCATACAACCAGGCCAATGCCTGGCGCATGAGTACAGGGTCGCTGGACTCCACCAGCCTCGCGAACAATGGGCCCATGGTTCAGCCGCGCAACTGTTTGAGCTTGCGGTACAGCGTCGCCCGGCTGATCCCCAGCGCATCGGCCGCCGCCGACACATTGCCCTGGTGGCGCGCCAGGGCGCCGCGGATCATCTCAAGCTCGTTGTCCTTGAGGCTGCCGGAAGGCGCCGTGCCGCTGGCCAACTCGTCCAGCAGGCAATCGGTGAGGTGGTCCAGTGTCAGCACCTGCTCGCCGTCCTCGCGCATGGCCAACGCCGTGCGCACCACCATCTCCAGCTGACGGATGTTACCCGGCCAGTCGAAGCCTTCGAGCAAGGCAGCCAGCGCCGGGTCGAGGGTTACGCCACGGGCTTCGGACTTGTCCAGTAGCCCCTGGATGATCGCGCCCAGGTCATCTCGCTCGCGCAGCGCCGGCAGGCGCAGCGACACGCCGTTGACCCGGTAGTAAAGGTCTTCGCGAAAGTGCTGCTCTTGCACAAGGCGTTTGAGGTCGCGGTGGGTGGCGCAGATCAGCGCCACATCGATGTCCTGCTCGTCACCTGCCCCCAGCGGCGCCACACGGCGCTCCTGCAACACCCGCAGCAGGCGCGCTTGCAGGGCCAGCGGCATGTCGCCGATTTCATCCAGGAACAGCGTGCCGCCATGGGCCTGCATCAGCCGCCCGACCATGCCGCCCCGACGCGAACCGGTGAACGCACCCTCGCGGTAGCCAAACAGTTCGGACTCGATCAGCCCTTCGGGGATGGCCGCGCAGTTGACGGCCACAAACGGTTTGTCGGCCCGCGGGCTGGCCTGGTGCAACGCCCGGGCAACCACTTCCTTGCCGGTACCGGTCTCGCCCAGCAGCAGCACCGGCAGGCCATTGCCCAGCCCTTGGCGGGCCATGCGCAGGTTGCGCGCCAAACGTGGGTCGCCGCCCGCCAATGCTTCGAGTGCGGGCGACTGCTTGCCAGGCGCCGGTTTGCTTGCCGGCGCACTGCCATTGACCCGGCCATGTCGTGGCAGCTGCAAGGCGCGGAAGTAGAACTCGCCCTTGGCCGTCTGCACGCTGCTCACCCCGCCCTGCCACAGGCGTGCAATGAACGCAGGTGAGCGTTCGCCGAGCAGGTCAGTGCTGCGCCGGCCGATCAGCTCCTGGCGTGGCACCTGCAACAACTGGCAGGCACTGTCGTTGGCGGCCAGCACTTCACCGTCCAGGCTCAGCGCCAGCAGGCCGTGCCAGGCACTGTTGAGGTATTGCGGGCGGCTGTGGAAGGCCAGCACCAGTTGCTCGGGGTGGCACAGGCCGAACAGGCGGCTTTCGATGTTGCCGGCGGCCAGCATCAGCGTTGTCAGGCTGTCCTGTGGCTGCGCCATCACCCCTTCGCGGGTGATGTCGAGCACGCCGATCACCTCGCCACGCGGGTCGCGCAGGGGGACGGAGGTGCAGGAAAACGGGCTGAGGCGGTCGAGGTAATGTTCACCGCAGTTGATCAGCGTAGGGCGGCCTTCCACCACCGCTGTACCTATCGCGTTGGTGCCACGCAGTGTTTCGCTCCAGCAGCTACCCGGTTGCAGGTCGCGCAGGCCCTCGCGGCTGAGTACGTGGGTCTGGCCCTCGATGGCCAGCACGTTGGCCTTGGCGTCGCCGAGGATGATGATGCCAGCCTTGCCCTGACGCGAGACCAGGTAGTCGAGTTCGGGAGTAACGGCATCGACCAGCAGGCGGTTGCGTTCCAGCAGGGTACGCAAATCATGGCCGTGTTCCAGGCCGAGGCCAACTTGCTCGCCTTGCAGGCTGTCCAGGCCATGGCCGAGGCTGCGGCGCCAGGAGGCGTCGATCTCGTCGCGCAGCATGCCCAGCGGCAGCTCGCCCTCACTCGCCAGTTTCAGGCGGGCCTGGCGGGATTCGTGCAGCGGGTCGTGGGCGTTTGTTATTAGTTGTCGCGCCATTTTCTACTCCGGCTGTGCCCCGCAAGGTGGCGGGAGACGGGCTTGGGAATTTTCCGCAGTGTGCGGGAGAAATGGCTGGGCGTCATCTGGTAGTGGATGGATTGGGGTGTAGCTGGGCTGGTGACCTGAAGGTGGCGCAAACCCTGTGGGGGCTGGCTGGCCGGCGCCATCCACCGCGTCGCCTGCTTCGCGGGCTTGCCCGCTCCCACAGGGTTCGCATCAGGCCTGAGGTCTGCGCTGTACCTGTGGGAGCGGGCGAGCCCGCGAAGAGGCCCTCGAGGTCAATCAGTGATATCGATCGACATCAGCAATAGCCGAGCCCCGTCAGGCACTCGACGCCGACTTCCGCCCGGCCAACTGCTGCCTCTCAACCCCATCCAGCAACGCCTCCACCACCGCCTTGGCCGAATCCAGCCCATGGTCATTGCTCAACAACAGATCACGGCAGGTCCCTTTGGCCAGCTCCAGCGCCTTGAGGTTGGTAGCAAATGCGCCTTTCAGCAGCGTGGACAAATGCACCAGCGCATCTTCGTAGTCCACTCCCGAACATACGGCAAACAATGGCGGGTGGCTGCATTCACAGGTGGAAAAACTGGAGGCCGCCGTGGTGGCGCGAACGGGAGGGTCAGGTAAGCCTTTTGTCATTGTGTCGCTCCTTGATTCACTGGAGCCGCCACAGATCGCTACCAAACGAATGGGTGACGGCTGTACGCAGGTTGGTAGACCGGGAATCAAGGAAACCGGCGCGCACGGAGGCGCCCTACGCACAGCCGCCATAAACTACCGATGTCGGGGAAGCGTTGGAAGCGAGGGGCATGTGCAGTAACACTTCTCTCGGTCGCCTGCACCGGCCTCTTCGCGGGTAAACCCGCAGAGTTCGCGCCACGCCCTACCGGCTGGGCAGTTTCTGTACTTCCAGGTTATCCAGTACCAGCAAGCTATCGTCCTCTTCCGTGTCTACAGTCACCACCACCACTTCAGGGCCGTCAATAATGAATTCCTTTGTGCCATACCGCATGTCGCCCGGCCCGTCTTCGGAAAGTTCTTCAGAATCCCCTGCGATCAAAGTCTGCATCCCGCAATAGCTGTTGCACCCCCACGAAAACCGCACCAACCGCCGCCCGGCACCTTCAAGCACAAACTTGATAGCCGAGTCCACTTCAAGGTGCTTACCCACGATACGCCCTTCGCTAGCCTCGTGTGGCTTGTCACTGACACCACGCTTGCCGCGGTCCAGCTGGAACTCGACGCCGTTGGCAGTGACCCGTGGGTATTGACCAACCGCAAGCGCCTCAAAATTGATACTGGGCGTGGGTGTTGGACGGCCCACGGCCTGGTCCTGCGCATCGTAAGTGAACGTGGCACTGCCTGCCTTGCTGTTGGGGAACGCGACCGATACCACAGGTATCGACTGTTGATATTGCTGCTGATAACGAATTTGGTCGTATTGCGCCTTGGCCAACGCCTCGCGCTCCGCTTCGACGTAGAAGAACGAGTGCACCGGCAACGTCCCACCCTTACCCTTTTCCCACACCGGCAGCAGCACTTCGTTGTTAATGTTCCACAGCTCGTCAGCAAGGCCCGCGCGCGCAGCAATAGCCGTCTGGAAGCCTTTGGCGGTGCTGCCTTGCTGAGCACGCATGTCCCACCCACACACACGGTAATTGCCAGCCTGCGGATAGCTGTCCAGCCATTGTTGCGCCGTGGTGATATCCAGCGCCTGGCAGGTGTCGGTGGTTTGCTCATAACCTGTGATCGGACCACAGCCCTGCAACGTAGCCCGCTGGTTGGTGTTGGCATTGATGGGGAAGGTGCAGAGCACGTGCAGGTTGGCAACCTTGCCTTCAGGTACAGCCTGGGTCGGATACATGATCAAGCCGTTCTGATTACCGAATGGCTTGCCGAAATTGCTGTCGTGGCGTAGCCACGAGAACGCGACACTGCCCTTGGTGATCTGGCTGTCGCTGGGTTCCCATGGCAAGAAGTCCGGGCTGCTGCCCGTGGTACGCAGGGCGATACCGCTGCACAGGTAACCGGGCTTGTCCGGGCCACCGCAGTCTTCGGTGGTGCTTTGGTACCAGCGCGTCAGCTCGGTGACCGCCTCACTGCCTCGCTTGTCGAGCGAGGCAACGCTGGATGTAGTTGAGTGCGGTACGGCGACGCAACCGCTGATGAGCAAGGGGAGTAGGCAGGCGATTTTTCGCATGATAATGGACCTTGGCCTTAGTCTTGAGTACGGGTTGGCCAAAGTATTTATTCATCTTGAGGGTCAGGACGACTACTGGCAGAAATGATAGGAGGCCGATGTGGAGGCAGCCCCAGAGCGTTCAGCAAGAACCCATTAATCGTTGCCGCCTGAACCGGCCTCTTCGCGGGCTTGCCCGCTCCCACAGGGTTCGCACCAAGCCTGAGGACTGCGCTGTACCTGTGGGAGCGGGCGAGCCCGCGAAGAGGCCCTCGAGGTCAATCGATCGGTCTCACCAACACCCGAGTCTCGTCAGACACTCGACGCCGCCTTCTGCCCGGCCAGCTGCTGCCTCTCAACCCCATCCAGCAACGCCTCCACCACCGCCTTGGCCGAATCCAGCCCATGGTCATTGCTCAACAACAGATCACGGCAGGTCCCTTTGGCCAGCTCCAGCGCCGTGAGGTTGGTTGCAAATGCGCCCTTGAGCAGCGTGGAAAGGTGTACCAGCGCATCTTCGTAATCCACCCCCGAGCGCACGGCAAACAATGGCGGGTGGCTGCATTCACAGGTGGAAAAACTGGAGGCCGCCGTGGTGGCGCGAACGGGAGGATCAGGTAAGCCTTTTGTCATTGTGTCGCTCCTTGATTCACTGGAGCCGCCACACAACGTGACCAAACGAATGGGTGGCGACTGTACGCGGGTTGGTCAACCGGGAATCAAGGAAACCGGCGCGCACGAAGGCGCCCCACGCACAGCCGCCATAGAACGAAACAGCCGGGCACAAAAAAGCGCCAACTGTATCGCAGAGCGGGCGCTTGTGCGCCTTGATGATTGCGGGTGACCAAACCCGGCTGCTGGATTTACAGCAGCGGAGGAAGCCTACCGGCCCTAGGGAAAGCTTTCAAGGCTGGCGGGCCTTCAGTAACAATTCTGTTGCCAGATCCGGCCTCTTCGCGGGCTTGCCCGCTCCCACAGGTACGGTGTGCTCTCAAGAGCGACGCCATACCTGTGGGAGCGGGCAAGCCCGCGAAGAGGCCCTCAAGGTCGATCAAGGCTGCTGATTCTGACTCAGGTACTTGTCCACCGTCGCCTTGCCATCCCCTGCATCCCCCGCAACCTGCCACAACCGCCGCTCAATCCCCTGCGCCAGCAAATGCCCCACTGCCGCTTCGATCGCCGACAGCACGCACAGCTGCGCCGGCTCATTGGTGGTGTACCCCACCTCAGCCTCAAGCAGCTTCTTGAACTCGATGAACTTGAACACCCCGGCACTGCGCCCGACCGAGTAGATGGTCTTGCTGGTCATCACGTTGGCCAGTACCTGCCCGGTGCGCACGTCCACCGCGCGCAGGTTAACGGTTACCTGGTCGACCCGGTACTCGCGGGAGATATCGATCCCCAGGTAGCGGGCGCCCTCGCCGCCGCTGCGCACGTTGGTGTCGTAGGCAATGATGCCGCCCTCCAGCATCAGGTTGGCAGCCTGTAGCGGTGGCAGCTCGCCCATGATGTTTTCCGCCACATCAGGCTTTTTCTGCGAAGCGCGGATGATCTTGCGCTCGGTCAACAGGTTTTGCAGGCCTTCACGCTCCAGCACCACGAACCAGCCACTGGCGCTCAGGGCGTCCATCAGCATGCTGGCCGCGCCCTGGGTGACGCTGGTGGAGAAAGAGCTGGCCGGGGTGGGCTTGTATTGCCCGGTCTGGTCGCGGAAGCCGTACACCACGGCCATCAGCCGGCCTTTGGGCCGTGGCATGTTGATCAGGTCGTAGTAGGTGGAGGCCCGTGGGGTCAGGGTCGGGGTTTCCGAGTCCTGTTCGGCCGACATGGGTTCGCGCAGGCTGCAACCACTTTGCAGGCCCAAGGCGGTGAGGATCAGCAGCGTGCTCAGCAGACGTTTCATGGTGTTCTCTCCCCAACATAAAAGCCTTTCCCTCTCAGGGGTTCAGGCCGCTGACCTCAATGATCGAAATTTCTCCTGTGGCGCGATCGGTGACCTTGATGCTCAAGGCCCCGGAATCGTCGATGACGTCGATGAGAAACGCATCGGTCGCCATGCTGCCGGTGCTGCCGTTACTGATGTTGTCCAGCAACTGCGACAACATCCGCGACTCCAGCTGGTTGCTGAAGCGCTCCAGGGCGGTGGTGCCGGTAAAGGCCGAGGCACGGTCCTTGAGGTCGGGGTCGTCGTAATCGTTTTGCGCCTGTGCGTTGTTCAACAGCCAGGTGCCGTTCAACGGGTTGCCGCCAAACGCTGGGTTGACCGGGGTGTACACCAGCTCGGTGGCCTGGGCAGCACAAGCGCTGGCCAGCAGGCAGGCGGCAATGCAACGTGAAATGCGGTGGTTCATAGCTCGTCCCTCTCCAAGTCGGTGGTGTCCTGTAGCAGGCGTTGCAGCTTGCGTTGAATGATTTGCTGCTTGACCAGGTCGGCGGCTGCAACGGCCTCGTCTTTGAGCTCGGTGGTGTTCGGTGGCAGGAAGCGGCGGTACATCACTTCGCGTTCGAACTCCACGGTGACCAGGCTGCCCCAGCGGGCATCCGGGCGTTCGCGCACCACGAGGTTGAAGTCCAGGCGGCTGGTGGCACGCAGGCGGTCGGCGAAGTAGTAGTAAAAGTCGTGGCCGATGTGCGAGATGGTGTTGTCGACGATGAAACCCTGCATCTCATCCTCGTCCCCGGCCTTGGCCGACGTGGCCAGCACCAGCAGCAGGCCCAGGCACAGCGCAGCCAGGCTGTTCATGGCGTATCTCCCGGGCCGCTGTGGGTCTGCACGCCGTCGGCACCCTCGGTAAAGGCCTGCTCGGCGACGAACTGCCAGTCGCTGTAATGTTCCAGCCCTTCGAAACCACTCCACTCGGTACTGAAACCGCTGCGCTTGAACGGGGTGGCGTCCGAGCGGCTATGTACGCCGGTGATGCGGCCGTCGATGGAACGCAGCAAGCCCCACTCGTCGCTGTTGGTAATCGGGTCGGGGTACAACCTGCGAATGTGCCGCTTGGCCTGCGGGAAGCGGTTGTCCTGCAGCAGGTCAGCCAGGTCCTGTGGGTACTGGGCCAGGCCCGGCGAGGCGCGGTAGTAGCTGCGCAGGGCCTGGGCGTACTGGCCGCCCACCCACAGCAGCTGGCGCTCGCGGTCACGCTGGGCGGCGCTGGCCCAGATCGTGCCGGTGGCGGCCAGGGCCACGCTGCTGACCGCAATCAGCAGCAGCACGCCCAGGTAGGTGAAGCCAGCGTTGGCCTTACCATTCAGCGAAGAGGCTGCCATCACGCGCCCTCCCTGTGGCACCGCTCTTGATATCGGCCACGCCGCCGGCCACGCCTTCAGGGGGCGGCACCAGCTGCCAGGCATCGCTGCGCTCGGTGATCGGGTCGACCGGGGTGTTGCGCAGGTAGCGCTGCTCCACCAGTTGCTCCAGCGAATCCGGGTAGTGACCGGTGTCACCGTAGTAGTGGTCCAGCGCCTCGCGCAGCACCGACAGGCTCTGGCGCAGGGTGGCTTCGCGGGAACTTTCCAGGCTGTTGAAGTAGCGCGGCATGGCGATGGTCAACAGCGTGGCGATAATCGCCATCACCACCAGCAGTTCGATCAGGGTGAAGCCTTTGCTGCGTTTCATGGCTGTCACCATTGCCCGTAAGGGATGTTGTTCAGGCCTTTGCCACGGGCCTTGGAATAGACATCGAACACGTCTTCGCCCTGGCGCGGGTTGTCGGGGCTGCTGTCGTAGGCGCGCAGGCCCCAGCCGCCTTCGTCTTCACCCTTGGCCGCCACCAGCGGGTCGTGCGGGATGCGCCGCAGGAAGTAGAACTTGGCGCCCTTGGCACTGCGCACATCGCGCACGCCCTCCACCAGCACCTGCAGGTTTGGCGGGTAACCGCTGGCGTCCAGGCGCTTCTCGATGTAGCCGGCATCGAACGCCCGCTTGTAGGCGTCGATGGCGTCGCGAATCTGGTACAGCGCCTCGCGCAGCTGTTGCTCCTTGCCGCGGCGCACCACGGTTTCGGTCAGCGGCGCGGCCATGCTGGCCAGCAGCCCGAGCAGTGCCAGGGTCAGCACCACCTCGATCAGGCTGAAGCCCTGCATGCGGCGCTGCGCTTTCATGGCCGCGGGCTCACAGTTACCGGGGTGGCCGCCATCTGGCTTTCCACCACGGGCGAGTCGGTAGTCGGCGCATTGCCGGGTACGTCCATGGGCGGCAGCGGCGCCATCTGGCGTACCTGCATGGCCGACTCGGTACCGGTGGAAAACTCCATGTCCGACGGGCTCTGGTACGGCAGGTTGCGCACGATGCGCGGGGTAATCGCCAGCACCAGCTCGCTCTTGCTCATGTCGTCCTTGTTGCTGCCGAACAGCCGCCCCAGGCCGGGAATGTCGCCAAGGCCGGGGATCTTGTTGCCGCTGGCGTTGTGGTCGTTGCGCACCAGGCCGGCCAGCACCTGGGTTTCGCCATCGTGCAGGCGCAGGCTGGTCTGCGCGTTTCGGGTGTCGACCTGGACCGGGATGGTGCCCTGGCGGGTGGCCTCCAGCGGGGTGGCGTTGCTGACTTCAAGGGCCACCTTGATCGCCACTTCGTTGTTCAGGTGCACGGTGGGCTGCACTTCAAGTTTCAAACCGACGTCCAGGTAGGTGACGCTTTCGGTAATCACCGGGCCTTGGGTAGACGGCACCGAGGTTGCACTGATGATCGGTACCCGCTGGCCGATGTGGATGCGCGCCTGCTCACGGTTGCTGACGCGGATCACCGGGCTGGCCAGGGTGTTGATGTCCTTGTCCTGGGCATTGATCTTGGCCTGCGGCGCCGGCGAGATGCTGATGCGGCTGGAGTCGATACCGCGCAGCTGGTCGAGCACGCTCACCGGCTTGCCGTCGTTGCTGAGCACGCCGAAGGTGTTGGGCCATTGCAAACCAAGGTCGAGGATGCGCGAGGTGGCCACTTCCATCACCTCCACTTCCAGCACGACCTCGGGGTTGGACTGGTCCTGCGACTGCAACAGCTTCTCGGCCATGCGCACGGCATCCGGGGTGTCGCGCATGGTCAGGGTGTTGAGGCGCTCGTCGACGAACACGTCGCGGGTCTTGAGCATGGTCTTGACCATGTTCAGCGCGGTGTTGGCATCGATGCTGGTCAGGTAGAACGTGCGCATGACCAGTTCCTGGTAGTCCTTGGTCTTTTGCGGCGAGTCGGGGTACACCATCAGGGTGTTGTCGTTGACGATCTTCTGGCGCAGCTGGTTCTGCTCCAGCAACAGCGCCACGGCGTCTTCGATGCGCACTTCACGCACGAAGATGGTGGCCTTCATGTCCGGGCGCATGTCCTTGTCGAAGATGAAGTTGATACCCGCCACCTGCGACAGCACCTCGAAGATGGTCTTCAGGTTGGCATCGCGAAACTCCAGGGTAACCGGCCGCTCCAGCTTGCTGCGCAACTGTGGGTACGGCTGGGCAGTGCGCGCCTGCACGTTCTCGATGTCGCTGCGCAGGGCCATGCCCTTCTGGTTCTGTGGGTCCAGGCGCAGCACTTCGCGCATGTAGCGCTCGGCGCCGAACAGGTCGCCCTGGCGCAGTGCGGCCTGGCCCAGGGCCACACGCTCGTCCAGCGTACGGATCAGCTCCAGCTGGCGGATACCTTCCTGGGCGCGGCGGTTGTTCGGCTCCAGCGTCAGCACCCGGCCATAGCCCATGCGGGCATTGGCAAAGTCATGGCGGATGCGGTCGGCATCGGCCTGGCCCAGCAGCGCCTCGACCGCCGCCTGGCGGCTGTGCGCCAGGGCGATGTTCAGCTCGGTGTCGCGCGGGTCATCGCGCAGGGCTTCTTCCAGGCGGGCGATACCGGCTTCGTACTGGCCTTCCTTCATCAGCTGGTCGCTGTCCTTGCGCACGGCAGTGGAACCGCAACCGGCAATGGCCACACACAGCGCCACCAGCAGGAACGGGGCAGGTTTGCATAGCTTGGACGGTTTCATGGTGCGCTCCCTACAGACAAAGTCTGCAACTGATGCAAAGGCAGGTAGACCAGGCGCAGCTCTTCGGCCGATACCCGATCGAGGCGATAGGTGTCTTCGATGATGTCGCCCTGACGCACGACGTAGAGTTTTTCGCCGCTCTGCAGAAAGATCTGCAGGTCGTCGTTGTTGCCCATGCGGCCGATGAACTGGAACGGCAGCTCAGGGGCAGTCGGGGCGGCGGCCACGACCGGGGCGGCGACCACGGGTTGTTCGGTGACGGTGGCCAGGGTTTGGGGTTTGGTCCACCGCTGGGTTGGGAACAGATCGCGGGAAGCCTGTTCCGGCCCTTTCGCGGGCTCGCCCGCTCCCACAGGATTTGTGGGCGCCGCCGAACCTGTGGGAGCGGGCGAGCCCGCGAAGGCCGCGACGCCGTCGTCCTGGCCGAACCAATGCCCCGGCGCCCAGGCAATAGCCGCGCTCAAACCGAGGAAGCCGGCCCAGATGACTGCACGTTGTGTGTTCATCACGACCTCGACAGGTAAAGGGTCATGCGCAGGCGGGCATTCAGCTCGCTGTCGCCGATACGTTTGCGTTGCAGTTCGAGGTCTTCCAGCACCAGGGTCGGCAGTTGCTTCAGCAGCCCTTTGAGGAAGCCGCGAATCTGCGGGTAGCTGCCGCGCACTGGCAGCACGATCTGGTAACGCGCCAGTTGGGTCTTGGGATCGATGCCCAGGGCGTACTCGCCACGGGCCAGGCTGATGTGCTCGGCACTGGCCAGGTGGTACAGGCGTTCGATCAGCTCGCTGGCCTGGGGTTGCCCCGGTAGTTGCTGGCGCAGGCTGTCGAGCGCCTGTTGCTCGGGCTTGGTGGCGATCTTCAACTCGCCACGCTTGACCCGCCCGACCTGCACACTGGCGTCCGCTTCGGTGGCACGCAGCTCGCGCACGTTCTGCCACTGCGGCAGCACGCCAGCAGCTGCCACGCCCACGGCCAGCAAAACCACCGCGACCGCCGCCAGGCCGACCGGGCCGACGCGGCGCAGGCGTTCCTGAAGAATCAGGCTGTTCAGCTCAAGGGCGCGCATGGCCGGTCTCCCAGGTGGCGGTGAGGGTGAAGCGCACCGGGTGCTCAGGCTGTGCGGCCATCACTTCATGGTTGAGCAGCGACACATCGCTGAGCTCATCGCTGGCTTCCAGGCGCTGGTGGTACTGCAGCATCGCTTCCAGGCTGCGTGCTTCAGCGCTGATGCGCACCTGGCCCTTGCGCGCGTCAGGGGTCAGGCCAAGCAGCGCGACATCGTCCTGTGGCATGGCTTCGAGCATGGCAAACAGCTGCTGCCAAGGGCGTTGCAGTTGCTGGGATACGCTGCGCATCTGCGCCAGGCGCTCGGCCTGTTCGCGGCTGGCGGCACTGCTCAAAGGTGCGGCGGTGGCCGGGCGGCGGCCCAGTTGCAGCTCCAGGCTGTGCACGCTGGCTTCAAGGTCCACCTGCTCGCTCTGCAAGGTTTGCTGCAGCAGCACCAGGCCGGCGATCAAGGCGCTGCCCAGGGCCAGCAGCGACCAGGCCAGCGGGCCGCTGCGCCGGGGTTGGAATTCCAGTTCGAGGCGGCGCATGTCAGGCCACCGCCCGCCACATGGCGCACAGCGGGTCGGCTTCGCTGGCCGGCTGGCACAGCTGCACCGCCGCCAGTTGCGGCACGTCGCCCCGGCCTGGGGCATGCAGGTACACCCGGGGCATCTGCTCGCCGTACAGCTCGCAGGTGCGCTCGATCAACGCTTGCAGGGCCTGGTCGCTGTCGGCGCAGCCTTGCGCCAGCACTTGCTGCCAGGCACCGCCAGCCGCCAGTAGCAGTACGCTGCGGCGCGGTTCGGCCAGCACGAACAGGAAGTCGCCCTGCTCCAGCTGCGGCGAGCAACGGTTGTAGGCTGCCATCAGGTACGGCTGTACCGAGCGCAGGCTCAGGCGGCTTTCCCGGCCCAGCCCCTGCAACCGTTGCAGCAGGGCTTCGGGCAGCGCCGTGGCGACGCGGGGGGCGCCGGCAGGCTCGGGCGACAGCACGATGCGCCAGTCGTCCAGCGGCTGCCCGTAGAGGTTTTCGAAACAGGCCCGGGCATAGGCGTCCAGCTCACGCGGGCTGCCGATTGCGTCGCTCCAGGGCACCAGGCAGAAGCGGCTGTAGCGGGCCGACAGCAGCACCCGCAACTGGGCGCCACGCACGGCATGCTCGGCCAGCAGCGCGGTGAGCGCGTCCACAGCGGCGGCCCAGGCTGGTTGGGCGGCATCGCAGCTGAACTCGCGGCTGCCCAGCCACCGGTGCTGGTGTTTGTGCCAGCAACCCAAGCCGACACCCTCGGCGCCGAGTACGGCGCAGAAACGATCAGATGAATGTGACACGGTTGATCTCCTCAAGGGTGGTGCGGCCATCACGGACCAGGTCCAGGGCCGAAGCGCGCAGCAGGCGCAGGCCACGCTGGCAGGCGTGTGTCTTGATTTGCGACAGGGGGCGACGCTCGACAATCATTTGCCGCAGGTCGTCGTCCAGGTGCAGCAGCTCGGCGATGGCGCTGCGGCCGCGGTAGCCGCTGCCACGGCACTGGCCGCAGCCCTGCACGCGCACAAACTTCCAGCCGGCCACGCCTTCACGGGTAAGGCCCGAGCCGTACAGGGTGTCGTCGTCGTGCTCGCAGGGCGTGGCGCAATGCGGGCAGGCCAGGCGGATCAGGCGCTGGGCCAGCACCGCGTTGAGCGCTGAAACGAAGCTGTAGGGGTCGACCTGCATCTGGCTGAAGCGGCCGATTACATCGAACACGTTGTTGGCGTGGATGGTGGTGAACACCAGGTGGCCGGTGAGCGCCGATTGCACGGCGATCTGGGCAGTGTCCGGGTCGCGGATTTCACCGACCAGAATCTTGTCCGGGTCGTGGCGCAGGATTGAGCGCAGGCCACGGGCAAAGGTCAGGCCTTTCTTCTCGTTCACCGGGATCTGCAGCACGCCGGGCAGTTGGTACTCGACCGGGTCTTCGATGGTGATGATCTTGTCCACGCCGTGGTTGATCTCGCTGATCATGGCGTACAGGGTGGTGGTCTTGCCGCTGCCGGTGGGGCCGGTGACCAGGATCATGCCGTAGGGTTCGGCGGCCAGCCGGCGCAGCGCGCGCAGGGTCTCGTCGGCAAAGCCAAGCGCTTGCAACTGCACGCCGCTGACCCGGTCGGACAAGTCCTGCTTGTCGAGCACCCGCAGCACGGCGTCTTCGCCAAAGATGCTGGGCATGATCGACACACGGAAGTCGATCTGGCGGTCGCCCACCGCCACCTTGAAGCGGCCATCCTGAGGCACGCGTTTTTCGCCGATGTCCAGCTCGGCCATGACCTTGATGCGCGAAATCACCTGGTCGGCAAAGGCGCTGCCGCTGGCTTTGCCGGCACCGTTCAGCACACCGTCGATTCGGTACTTGATGGTCAGGCCCTGGCCGGTCATGCCCAGATGGATGTCGCTGGCATGCAGCTTGAGGGCGTCGTACAGGGTGGAGTTGACCAGTTTGACCACGCGGCTCTGGTCTTCGCTGATGCTGGCCAGCGACAGGCGTTGCAGCGGGTCGCCTTCGCTGCTGGCCTCGGCGTCATGGTCAAGGGCATCGACGGCGTGGAAGCTTTCTTCGTGGCGGGCCAGGAAGGTGGCCAGCTCGGCGGCGTGGGCCAGGTAAAGCGGTGCGCCTTGCAGCACATCGTCGATCCACGCCAGGCGGGCGTGGTCGAACGGGTCGGCGAACACGCCCAGCAACTGGCCGCCTTGCTCGATCAGCACGAATTCGCGTTTAAGGCATTGGGCCAGGGTCACCTTGTCGAAGCGCGGGGTGCTGGCCAGCAAGGTGTGGCTGTCCAGCACCGGGTAGTGCAGGGTCAGGCCCAGGCGGCGGGTGAAGGTGTCGGGGGTGTCGCAGGCCAGCCTTTCCAGGCAGGTGAGTACGCGCTCGTCGCTGGCTTGCAGGCGGGCCTGGGCCAACAGGTCGCGGGGGTAGGCTGAAAGTGGTGCTGGGTTCTTCGCGGGCATGCCCGCTCCCACAGGTTCACTGCAAACCTGAAGATCACGCGTATCCTGTGGGAGCGGGCATGCCCGCGAAGAGGCCGGTGCAGGCTGTTGCAAATCCCGGGTTGCATCGAATGCTTCTGGCATGGCCTGCGACTCCGCTCAGGGGCGCGTCGCAGGCTGGCTCGGCCAGGGGTGCGGGCGCCGCTATTCCCCTGTGAGCAGTTGTTCGTCGTCGGGCCCCGGGGGCTTGGCGCCATTACGGCGGCGGTCAGCCAACACCCAGCTTCCATCGTACAACTGCAGGGGGAACGATTCGTTCCTGTTCTGGCGTCGTTCGACGAACCCTTCTGCCGGGTTGTCCGTGGCCCTGCGCCGGCGCTCGATGCCCATCAGGTCGAAAATCGCACGTGCCAGTTCCGCCAGCGGGAACGGCTTGAACAGGACATGACTCACACCGAGTTCGGCGGCCCGCTCACGCACTTCAACAGTGGGGTGGGCGGTAATCAGCACGAAATGGCACTGCCTGTTCTTGCGTACGGCCTCCAGAACCTGAAAACCCTCCATGTCGGGCAAGCGGTAATCCAGCACGATCACTTGCGGTGCCAGGCTTGCAGCCTGTTCGATACCACTGGCACCGTCGTGGGCAACATGAACATCCAGGCCTTGCGCCTGCAAATACGCCTGCAGGTTCTGCGCAAGGGTCTGTTCGTCATCGACTACCAATACTCTGTTCACCAAGGTCGACTCCCAAGTACTGCCCGGTTACCCGGTCTGCGAAGTGCGCCCTTGTACAGGCTTGAGCAGGCTTCGTGCCAGGCGTGAATAGTCATGTTGCACCGCTGTAAGTCATTGATTTTACTAACGCGCATCCCAACTCCCGAATCGCGGCGGCCAGGCGCACCCACCCTGTTCCCCACAAGCGGGGAAAATGATGGCACATGGCCAAACCTTAATTCCCCAGCTTTGGGGGAAACGCCATCAGGGGCCTCAGTCAGCAACCTCCACGTTAGCGGCGTCACGCAAACGTTGGCGCACGGAACGGCGCGCATCCGCTTCTCGCGTGCTGATGAGCGCTGCCCTGGCCAAGACCAGGCCCTGCTCACGTATGACCGAAGGGTTATCACTTTGGTTCTGCGCTCCTTGCAGTCTTTGCTGGTTGGCATCATAAAATGCCTCCACCTCAGCCTGGCTCGGCGTGTCGACTGCGCTGAGCTGGGCATACACCTGCTGGGCCGCCATGTCTTGCCGGGTGTATTCAGTGTACTGTGCCCTATCAAAGCCCGCCTCCGCCAGCCGCCGTTCGAAAATTGCCGGGCTGCCAAACGCGGTTTCGACCTCGCCCACATGCGCCCGCACCTGCTCATCGCTGATGGCGATGCCCTGGCGCCTGGCCTCCTGCCAGAGCAACTCTTTGTCGATCAGCTCGTCCAGGGCCTGGTCGCGCAGGCGCTTGTACAAACCTGGGTTGCGGATGCTGGTTACCGCGCGCCCCTGGGCGCTCAGGTATTCAGTGAAATAGCGCTCCAGGCGCGTCACACTGATTTCCACGCCATTCACCCGCGCTGCCGGCACATCGGCCCAGCTCACCTCGGCCAGCACCAGCAACAGGCACAGCAATACGCTACGCATGGCAGCCTCCGTTCAAGGGGTATCCGGCACCGGCCGGTATGGGGTGACCGAAGTGAAGCGGGGCCCGGGCAGCGCCACCGCCACCACATGGGCACCGGCCATGCCCTGCCGGCGACCGGGGCCGAAGCCCAGCGCCGGGGTCAGGCCGGTCGTTACATCGTGCAGGCCTTCCAGCGCGGCAATCAGTTGCTCGCGGCTGGCGTCCCGGCCGATCTGCTTCAGCGCTTCACTCAGCAGGCGCAAGGCGCACAGGGTATTGACCTGCAACGATGCCTGGCGGGGGTCCAGGCCCTGGCGCTGCTGTAGCCCGGCAAGGGTCGCCAGGCCCTGCTCGGTCCAGTCTTCAGGCACATAGGGGTAGGCCAGGAACACCCGCTGCGACCACTGCGCGGGCAAGCGCGCCACGACGCCGGCCACCTGGCTTGAGGCCGCGAACAGGTAGGGCTGGCGGCCAGCTGCCTGCAAGCTCGCTGCCAGCTCGGCGAAGGCCTGGGCGCGACCAAGGAAGACGATGCCCTGCCCGTCCACGGCCTGGCCGTCGAAGGCCTGGACGGCAGGTGGCGCCCAGCCCTGTTGCTGCAAACGTTCGCGCACCTGCTCGGCCAACGCAGCCTGCTCGTTACCGGCATACACCACGCGCAGGTCGCCTGGGGCCAGGCCCAGCGCCGTGCGGGCATGGCCTGCCAGGCTGAGCAACTGCACGGGCAAGCCGGGCAGCGGGTCGAATATCTGTGAGCTGCCGCCGCTGCGCGGGGTACTGCCGATCAGGGGTACATTCTGCGGTGCCAGCAAGGTTGCCAGGCGCGCGTCGAGCATCGGCGCCAGGGGCGAGACCAGGGCGAACACGCGCTCCTGCTCCAGCAACAGTTGCAAGGCGTGTTCGGCGCTGGCCGGGTCCAAACCAGGGTCAAGCACCACCAGCTCCAGGCGCCGCCCGTGAATGCCACCTTGCTGGTTGAGTTGCGCCACGCCGTCTTCCAGCACCGCACGCACCACCTGCCCCGCTTCGGCCAGCGGGCCGGATGCCGGCAGCAAGGTACCCAAGCGCAGCACGCCCTCCTCCACACCTGGGTCGCGCTCCTGCGCCAGGCGTTTGAGATAGGCCGTGAGGTTACGCTGGTCGGCCAGGGTCAATTCAAAGCGTGGCATGGCCGGGTCCAGGCGGTTGTCGGCCGGGTCCACGCCATGCTGGATAGCGCGTGCCAGGCTGGCGTCGGTATACGCCGGGTAGTTGCGGCCATTGGCTTCGCGCGCGCCTGGGCCGAGTGCCAGGCGTTGCCAGTCGAGGCTGGGTGGGCGCACGCCACCTTCGGCACGGCCACGGCCGTCGTTGCCATGGCAGCTCGCGCAGGGCAGTACGCTGGCGGGCACGCTCATGCTGCTGGCCCCGACACGGGCCAGCAGTTGGGCGTCACTGCTGGAGACGCCCTCGCGATAGAGGCGTTTGCCGGCTTGCTCGTGGTCGGTGAGGTCAAGGGCCAATGCACCGGTACACATGGCAATGCCCGATGCGAATGCCAGAGTGCGCAATACTTTTTCAATGCCGACACGAATCATTGTAGGAGCGGCCTTGTGTCGCGATCGGGCGCGCAGCGGCCGCAGGACCTGCGCATGTGTATCATCAGGTTCAACGCGTGTGCCGGTATTGCGGCCGCTGCGCGCCCGATCGCGACACAAGGCCGCTCCTACAGGGATTGGTGTCGGCAGTGGTGAAGTACTGCTCATGATACTCACCGGCCAGCCAAAGGCTGGGTCAGCAACTGCATGCGCTGGGCAATGGCCACTGCTGGCGCATCGGGGCGGATCTTGCTCCAGCGCTTGCCAGCCACATCACCGGCAATGAGCTGCGTGGAGTGCTGCTCAGGGCTGGGCAGGAACTGGCCGATCCGGCCGAGCACCAGGTCGACGTTGGCCTTGTCACCGGTCAGGAACAGCCAGTTCGGCCCATCCACCCCTTGCTTCTGTGCAAATGCCTTGAGCGCCTGCGGGGTATCGTTAAGCGG
This sequence comes from Pseudomonas sp. NPDC089547, assembly GCF_050280665.1. NCBI lineage: Bacteria > Pseudomonadati > Pseudomonadota > Gammaproteobacteria > Pseudomonadales > Pseudomonadaceae > Pseudomonas > Pseudomonas sp. NPDC089547. The sequence goes on from NZ_JBNNVS010000016.1 coordinate 24,825, forward strand.
GTCGCTGCTGATCGACACGAACGTCACCTGGCTGGCCAGCTGCGGCCCCATGGCCTCGCGCACTTCGCGCAGCTTGCGGGTAATCAGCGGGCAGGCGTCGGTGCAGTGGGTGAAGATCACGTTGAGCATCACCACCTTGTCTTTGAGCACGTCGCTGTAGAAGCGCAGTTCGCGGCCGTTCTGGTCCTTCAGTACGGTGTCGGTGAACCAGGCCTGGGCGTCGCGGGTGCCGCCGCCACTGGTCATCGCCTGCGGTGCCGGCTGCGGCGCTGGCGCTTGCGGTGCATGGCCTTCGTGGGCGAACGCCACCGAGGCGAGAATCCACAGGCAGCCGCCCAGTACCAGCCAGTCGAAAGAGCGCATGCCGGCGCGGCGGGAAGTTACAGTGCTCATGGTTGCACCTCATGGTGGTCGGCAATGGCCGTGCTCTTGGCATGCACCCGTCGGGCGCTGAGGCGGTTGATTTCTTCGATCAGTACCGCCGGGTCGGTGAAGCCGTAGTAGCGTGTCCAGTGCCCGCTGCGCCCGTCGCCCACCAGGATCAGCGGCGGATGCTGGCTGAGGTCGGCGCTGAAGCTGCCAAGGCCCTTGAGGGTTTCGGTGATGGCGTACGGGGTGCCGGTCAGCCAGCTCCAGCCCGGCCCCTTCTGGAAGGCTTTGGCGTATGCCTGAAGGCGCTTGGCGTCGTCACGCTGCGGGTCGACGCTGATCGACACCATGTGGATTTCCTCGCCTACCCGGCCACCCAGCTGTTGCTGGACCTTGCCCATGATCGACGACACCACCGGGCACACCGTGGTGCAACTGGTGTAGATGAAACCCATGACCACCAAATGGTCACCTACCAGGTCTGGCTCCAGCCGCACCGGCATGCCGTCCTGGTTCAGCAGCGAAACGTCGGCAAAACGCACGCTGGTCTTTTCCTGGCTTGCCGCCGGGGGCTGCTCGGCGTGGCCTTTGTGATCGTGACCGGCGTGGGCGTGGGCCAGGTTGCTGGCCAGTGCCAGGCTCAGGGCCAACAGTGTGAAAGCATGCCTGGTGTTCATCGCACATTCCTCACGTCAGTCTGGGAAGCGTTGGTCGCTGCGGCCGGCAGGACACGCAGGCTGGTGTAGTTCTCTTCGGCAAACTTGCGCCCCAGCGAGGGCGACTGCACATGCAGGTACCAGGCGCCCGCTTCAGGCAGTGTCAGGGCTGCCTGATAGACACCCTCGCCCACTTCTTGCAGTTGCAGGTTGCGCGGCATCGACGACGGCGCCAAAAAGTAACGCAGGCTCAAATCGTTAAGGCCCAACCGAGGCTGACCGTCGTCGCCGACGATGCGTACCCGTGCGGTAATGGCGCCGTGCTGGGGCATCGGCTGGTCAAGCCCGATGAACTCGGCATGCGCGCCCTTGCGCTTGCCGGCATTGGGTGACTCGGCCACATCGGTGCTGAAGCAGTGGATGATCTGCGGCTGGTTGAGCAGGAAAGCCACGTCGAACTTGCCGGCGGCGGGCAGCTTCACCGTCGAGCCGTACACCCCGGGCGCTACTTCGCGCAGGCTGCGGTCGACGACGATGACGGCACGGGCCTGGTGCCCACGGTTGTTGTAGCCGGACATCGGCGCGTTCATGCCCTCGGCGTAGAAGTAGGTGGTGTTGTCCACCGGGTTGACCACGAACACCGAGTTGTCATCGCGCGACACCGACAACCCCTGCGCCAGCGGCAGGTCACCGGCCTGGCGCGGTGCGGCCGGGCCGGCTTCAAAACCCTGCACGATGGGTGAGCGGCCCTCGCCCAGGCTGGACAGGTTGATCATGGTCACTTTCGGGGAAGCCAAGCCACGCACATAGGCATAACCCTTGGTGAAGGTCAGCTGGTACGGTTCGGCCGCTACCGGAATCTGATGGATCAGTTTGTCGGTACTGGCGTCGATGACCAGGGCCTGGCTCTCAAGGGTGTTGAGCACGATGCCGTAGCGGCCATCACTGCTGAAGCGCATCGGCCCCAGGCCCTGTTCGGCCTTGACCGTATGGCGCAGTTGGTGGCTGCGGGCGTCGAACACCCGCACGCTGCCTTCCTCACCATCGACCACATACACGGCCTGGGACAACGCCGAGTAGCTGACCGACAGCGGGTGTGGGCCAACCTGAAGGGTCTTGGCCAGGCGCATTTCCGGGATGTCGATGACGCTGAGGGTGCCGCTGTCGCGGTTGCTGACGAAGGCAAAACGCGAGTCGGCGCTGAAGGCTATTTCGTGGTGCCCGGTGCCGGTGTTGAAGCTTTTCAGGGTGGTGCGCCCTGGCACATCGATCACCGTCACCCCACCCTTGGCCGGGTCACTGCTGTTGTTACCCACCCACAGCCGGTGCTGGTCCGGTTGCAAGGCCACCCGCAGCGGCTGGTCGCCGGCGTCCAGGTCGGCCACGCGGGTGAAGGTTTCGGTATCGATTACCGCCACCTTGCCGCGCTCGGGGATCGACACGAACACCTGCTTGTCGTCGCTGGTGGCCACCCAGTCCATGGGCCGCCCCGGCAGGTCGATGCGGGCCATGGTGCTGGTCACGCCCCCCACCGAGACCGTCGGGTCGATCACTGTCAGGCTGGCGTCGTTGTTCAGCATCAACAGGAAGTAGCTGTTCAGGTCGAGCAGGGGCCGGGCGCCGATGCTGCTCTTGAGAAACAGCGCCACCCGCGCCTTGCAGCTTTGGTCGCGGTCGCCCACCGGGGCCGACTGCGCCGGGTCGATCCATGCCCCCGGCGCCATGCCCGACAGCGGCTGGCCACTGGTCTGGTCGCTGAGCTTGAAGCGGATGTTGGCAAAACCGCCTTCTTTCAGCTCGCCCCCGGCCAGCGGCCGGGCCTCGAACTCCACGGTCACTCCGTCGCGGCTGAGCCGGTGCGGGGCCTGCACATCGGCCGTTTCTTCCTGCAACAGCTCACGCGGGTCGCACCAGAGCTTTTCATACGCCACGCCCAGGCCGATCAGCGCCACTCCCAGCACTACCCCCAAGTAAGCAGGGCGAGTCTTTTTGTTCATGCTCGCGCTCCCCTTCTATCACTGCGCCGGGGCCGTTGCCGGCGGCGCTTCGTTGGTCACCCGCAGAATCCCCCACAGCCCCGAAAGGTTGCCGTAGGCGGCGTAGTCGCGGAACAGGTAGTCACCTGCCACCGCGTTGGCACCGCCGGCACTTGGCAGCATGAAGCTGAAGTGCGCCGCTGGCAGCACGCTTTCCTGGGCCCCGATGTACATGGCCATCGGGTTGTAGCCGAAGCGCACCGAACCAACGCCAGGCAGGCTCATCGGGTAGCCATCCGCGTCGCTCTTCTCGGCCTGGTAGTTGTGCAGCGGCCACAAGTGCCCGTCCAGCTGGTAGGTGATGCCGCGGCTGCCACCGCTGGGCATCAGCACATGGCTGCGCACTGGCTGGCCGGGCTTGGCATACAGCACCGGGGTTTGCGGGTCGCCGCCGACCAGGGCGTTGCTGTACGCCATGTGTGCGTTCGGCACATCGGCAAAGCCGAAGCCATCGGCATGGCCAAAGGGTGCGTCCGGCGCCAGGCCAAAGCGCAGCCACAGCGGTTCGGTCTTGTAGTTCATGGCCATGTTGCCGTTGTCTTTCGGGTCCCCTGGCACGCCGTTGCCTTCGGTGGCGATGCCTTCGACCGGGCGCCCATCAGCCCAGCGCATGTTCATCGAGCGCTGCCACACCGTGACCAGGTCGCGGTAGTCGGGCTGGCCGGTGACCTTGACCGTGGCCTGGGCCCGGCTGGCGGTGTCCTCGGTCCAGGTCGCGGTTTGCGGCAGGATGCTCATGGCACCCACCAGGCCTTTCTGCGGCTGCTTGATGAAGTCCGACGGCGCCAGGTTCAGGCCACCGAACTCGATGGCAGTGGTGTTGATGTTGTCCACCGTGCGGCCCAGTTGCAGCACCGGTTTGCCCTCACGCTCCAGGTGACCGGCGTAGTACTGGTACACCCGGCTTGGGTAGGCACCGCTGTTGCCCACCCGGGGTGGCACGGTTTGCACCGGGTTGGCGCCCACGTTGGCTCCGTCGGACTTGGTGATGTCGTAGGCCAGCAACTGGGCATGCAGGCCCACATGGCTGGACGGGCGCATCAGGTTGTTGTTGAAGGCGGTGGAACCTTCGCTGTCGAAGCGGTCACGCTTGACCACGTTCTGCATCACTGCAGTACTTGGCAGGTCCGGCATGACCTGTGGCAGGCGGTTTTCCAGGGTGATGCTGATGCAGTCCCCGGCGTTGGCGCGCAGCACCAGCGGCTCCACCGGTACACCGGCCTTGAGCTTGCCAGTGGTGGTGTCCAGGTCGGCCTTGCGCACATACAACACAGCGGTCGGGTCATGCAGTGGCGCGCTGTGGCCGCCCACGGTGAAGGTGGTGCCGTCTTCTTCGTCCACCACCGTGACCTGCGGGATGCTGGTCTTGCGGCTGTTGAACACCAGGGTGCCGCCATTGGCCTTCAGTGGCCCGCCAACATGCTGGCCCGCGCCGGCCGGGTCGTTGATGCTGACACCGTTGCGGTTCTCCAGGATGTCGTTGGCCAGCGCCGCGACAATCTCGTAGCTGCGCTTGACCGTGGTGCGGGTACCGATGCCGTTGGGGTTGGCCGTGGTTTTCGGGCAGATACCGTCGAAGTTCACGGTATTGCGCATGGCCACCGGCTGGGTGTTGTTCGGCAACGGGAACAGGTCGGCGCGTTGTGCGGTGTAGTTGCGCATCACCCCCCAGATACCGTTCCAGTAGCCTTCCAGCGCCGCGTCCATGGAGTACAGGTAATCACCATTGGTCGCGGCGGAACTGGAAATCATCGACACCGGTGCCATGAAGCCCATCTGCTCGGAAATACCGATCATCTGCGAGGCCTTCCAGCCCGAGTTCGAACTGTTGCCGAAGCCCGAGCCGTTCTGCAGCCACTTCACACCGTGCAGGGTGACGTTGTGTTCCTCTTCGTGGCCACCGGCATGCAGGCGCAGGCGCACGTTGTCGCCAGAGTAGGTGCGCAGCATGGGCGTGAACGGGTCGCCCGGCTCGCTGCCGGCCTTGTTGATGTGCGGCGGGAACAGCGTGGTCCCGCCGGTTGGGCCTACGGCCGAGGTGATCGCCGACGGCGCCATGTTCATGGCCGGGATCGCTCGGTCGGTGCGGCTTTGCAGGGCATAGCTGAGGTCGCCGGCCAGGCCGTCCGCCTGCATGCCGCGCTTGCCATCGGGGCCGACCTTGTTCGGGTCGAACACGCGCAGGGCCAGCGGCTCGTTGCGGTAGTTGACGACGAACATGCCAGGGTCATCCACCGAGATCGCCTGCGGGCAAGGCCGGCTTGGGCAGCCAGGGGCCAGGCCACCGCGCGACTCGACTACCGATTCCAGCAGGTTGGATGCCTTCTGCCGTACCGGCGGGTTGATGGCGTAGCGGAAGCTGTCGGCCGTTGCCGGGTAGGACTGGCCATTGGGCACACCGTCCGGGCCTGCGCCCACGTACACACCGGCTTCATAGGCATGCTGGAAGTCGCTGTACTCCAGGAAGAACTCACGGTAGCTGTCGTTCTTGCCATCGCCATCGTGGTCGCCAGTCTTGATCACCGCTTGCCACGAAGTCGGCCCGCCGTCCTGGCGTGTAGCCGGGTTGTACAGTTGTTCGCCGGTTTCGGCATGGTACCAGGTGGAGCCGGCAGGTTCGGCCAGCACGGTGGCATACAGCCCGAGTTGCTGGTGGGTCGATGGGCCGAGGTGGTCGTGGGTAAAGATGGTGCCCAGGCCACGGTCGACGTTGTTCACGTTCACCAGCGGGTCGGCAAACCAGCGCTGCATGGCCGTGCGTGCGCCCAGCCAGTCCGCCCGGCCAAAGCGGCCGAAGTACGGGTGCTGCTTGGCTTTCGGGCAGGCGGCGGTGCCGTCGCGGCTGTCGCCTTCGGTGCAGCCGTTGTAGGCACGAATGGCATGCACGCGCTCCACCACGCTGCCGGGCGAGAGAATGCCGTCTTCGTAGTTCCAGCCGTTGGCCGAGCCGTCAGCGGCGGTCAGGTCCCACTTGGGCAGGTGAATGTGCTGGCCGATCACGTCGGTGGGGGTACGCACCTGGTAGTCGTCCATTTCGTAGTACGACGGGATCAGGTTGGTGTGGGTGTACATGGTGCAATCGAAGGTGTTCATGCGCATCACCAGCGGCTCTGGCGGGCGCTGCTTGGTGATCACCGGCCAGGCGTCTTCCCACAGCGCCAGAATGCGCGCCTGCGGGAAGTGGTAGCCGACCTTGTTGTACACCGCGTCAAACTGGATGTTGGCGCCTTTATAGATGCGCGGGCGGTCGGCGGTGAAGGTAGAAGAACCCCGGAAGTTCATGCCGGTAAGGCTCTCGCCGCTCACGAACTCGCCCACCCCCGAGGTTTGCGTCAGGCGCTTGCCGCGGTCGTCCATGCAAGGTTCGTAGAATGGCGCGCCGGCAGTGGGCAACGCACCGTTGGTACGGAATGCCTTGGCCACCGGCTGGCTGCCAGGGATCAGGGCGTAGCTGGCGTGCTCGGCCTTGGCATGGAACTGCATGGCGGCCTGCTCGACATCGGTGCCTTCTTCAGGCAGGTAGATGGGTTTGGCCTTGTGCACCACCTTGGAGAAGTCCAGCTTGGTGGTGGTGGTCACCGCTTCGCCGCCGGCAGACACACCGTCCAGCGCATGCCGGCCCAGGCCGCCATCCCAGCCATCGACCTGGTTGGGGTCGAGGTTGGCCCACAAGGCCTTGCCGCTGGCTTTCAACTGCTGGGCCAGTGCCGGGTCGAGCATGTCCAGTGGCGGGGTTGGCGGGCGGTTACCCACACTGCTTTCCATGCCGCCGATCCAGAACGGGTAGCCTGGGTTTTTCAAGGTGCCATCGGCGTTGCGGTTGGCATCGGTACGGTCCACCAGCGCCAGCGAACCGACTGCCTTGCGCGCAGGGGCTTCGTTGGCGTGATCGTCGTCCTCTTCCTCGTCATCATCGTCATTGGCGGCAACGAGTTCTTCGGACAGCTTGGGTACCACTACCACCTTGCCCGGCATGGGCGCCATGGCCTTGCCAGGCAGCGGCACAATGGCGGGGATCGGCGTACCGGCAACAATCTCGCCATCAGGCAATGCCCGGGCGCCAACGGCCGGCTTGCCGCTGCGCAGGGCGAACGGCGTGCTGTGGAAGCCATTGGCGCCCTGCCCGCTCACTTCCAGCCGGGTGCCTTCCTCGAATACGTCATGTACCCGCCACATGGCCCACATGCCTTGGGCGAAGTGCGGGTAGAAGTGGCAGTGGTAAATGGCATCGCCCGCCACGCGGTTGCGGTTACCCGAACCGCCGTTGGCGATTTCGTAGGTGTAGCCGATACCCGGGCCGATGCCTTGGGCGTCGATATAGTCGGAGTTGTCGTCGTTGGGGTTGAACAGCCACTGGTGACCATGCAGGTGGAAGATGTGCTGCTCATGGCCATTGTGGGTGTTGCGGAACTTGGTGAAGTCGCCAATGTAGCTGTGGTGCACGTTGGCGGGCTCTGCCGGGTACAGGGCCATGTTGGCCTTGACGCCAACAGCGCTGGCTGGCGGGGTTTCGCCTGGGCGAATGTTCTCCAGGCCGACGTTGGCTGGCACGTCCACGAGGGTGCCTATATCGCCAACGGTATGGGCACTGAGGAAGAACTCCTCGTAGGCGCACGACAGGCAGTCATGCATCGGCCCCACGCCCAGACGGTTGGCGACCACTTCAGCGCCCATGCCGCCAGAGCCGTAGTTGATCATGAACGAATCGCGGGTCGGCTCCAGCACGTGGCCCATCACCGGGTCTGCCCAGTAACCCGGGAAGGCCTGGGTGGCGGCTACTTCATCGGCAAACTGTGAGGCGAAATCGCGGAACGCCTCCAGCCGGTTGGGCAGTGCCGGGTTGCGTTTGTTGACGCTTTCCAGCGGGTAGGTCGAACGCGGGAAGCTGCCGTCGGGGTTCGGCCCCATGACGATGGCGTCGGTTTCACTGTTGAGAATTTCATTGCCGTCGACCATGGCAATGATCGGCTTGCCGGCCTTGCCCTCGGTAACCCACGGTTCGGCCTGCGGGTAGCGGGCCTGGTAGTCGATCACCGGTTGGCCGGTGGCGGTGCGGCCCGTGGTAGCCAGGCGCATTTCTTCTTCGGTCAGGGTGTTGCGGTAGGTTCGCCCACCTTTGGGGACAACCACCACCTGGCCGAACAGGCCGTTGGCAACGTTACCCGCCCCACCCTGGCCGCCAAAGGTTGCGCCTTGGCTGGTGGCCGCAAAGGCCCCTTCGCGCTCGGCGTACAAGGTGTAGCTGCGGGTGTTGCCCGGGGACACCAGGAAGTTGCCGTTGCGGCCGGTGTTCGCGGCGATGTCGCCAATGCTGTTGACCGCCTGCATGCCGTTCACCTGGAAGCCGACATGCCGGTCGTTCACCTGTTCATCGGCGACGAAATCCTCACCGCCTTCATTCTCGACTTCGTTCTCCGGCCCTTCCTCTTCGCCTTCGGCCTCGTTCTCTTCGTGGTCGATGCCGTGCTTGTTGGGGTTGGCCTGGTAGGCGAGCAAGTTGGTCAGGTTGACGGTCAGGCAGTCACCTGCTGCCACGCGCAGCACGATGGGCCGTGGACGTTTGTCAGGGCGCAAGGTGACCTTGCCCGGCACCGCAGCGCCGCCCTTGCTGAGGGGGACCTGCTTGTCGTCCACCACGTCTTCACGCAGGGCGAACATCATGCCGTTGGCGTTTTGCGCGCCAAGGCGGTTGAACATCAGTGGCTGGTCCAGCGCCACCACGTTGGCGACCAGGGTGCGCTGGCACTGCACGGCCGCCTCGCTGGTCGTTTCCCAGCCGAGCAGGGCCAGAACGAGTGATGACAGAAGGGGGCCTTTGCGTGGCGTAGACATGCTGCACCTCCGGGACACAGGGACTCTGCGAAGGTGTGGAGCAAGGTGTGTGCCAGGAGTAAATATTCTGGTTTTTCAGCTGGTTACGTAGGCAACCGAAACAGATTGGGGAGGATCACCCGGCGTTTTTCCCCGATTTGGGGGCAACGGGTTGCTTTACTTGAAGGTGACGCGATCCATGTGGGAGCGGCCGTGGCCGCGAACACCGGCGAAGCCGGTGCCATACACCGCGTCGCCTGCTTCGCGGCGGTTCGACGCCTCGACATGCCCGCTCCCACAGGGTGGAATGTCCTTTCAGATTCCCTTTAGCCAACCAACCCCCGTACGCAGAAATACAGGATCGAAGGCCCCATCAAGCACCCCAACCCGGTATGGAAGGTGGCCGTCAACGCGCCATACGGCACCAGCCGCCGATCCGTCGCCGCCAGCCCTGCTGTCACGCCCGATACCGTCCCCGCCAAGCCACCGAACACCATCGCCGAACGCGGGTTGTCCAGTGCCAGCAAGCGCGCCGACACCGGGGTGAACACCATCACCAGGATCGCCTTGATCAGCCCGGTGGCAATCGACAGGGCCATCACATCCGAGCTGGCACCCAGCGCCGCCCCGGTCACCGGCCCGACGATGTACGTCACCGCGCCCGCGCCGATGGTGGTCATGCTCACCGCATCGCGGTAGCCGAAGGCATAGGCCACCGCCGCGCCGACAATGAACGGCAACACCGTGCCCAGCAACAGCGCCACCGCGCCAATCATGCCGGCTTTGCGCGCTTCGGTGGCCTGCACCTCAAAGGCGGTGGCAACGATGGCGAAGTCCCGCAGCATGGCCCCACCCATCAAACCGATGCCGGAGAACAGCGCCATGTCGGCCAGGCCTTTCTGCCCGCCCGTCACGGTGCCGCCTACCCAGGCCAGCACCAGGCCGATGACGATGGCGATGGCCGAGCCGTGCACCCGGCCGAACGTGAGGTACTTCGACAGCACAACCGACAGCCACATGATGGCGCCCACCACTGCAAAGGCAGTGATCAGGCCGTTGTGTTCCAGGGCATTGTCAATGATCGGCCACATGTTCAACGACCTCCTGCCGGGGCAACGTGCGTGCTGGTTTCGGGGGTGGGGTCAAGCGCAGGCAAAGGCTCGCCGCGATGGCTGCGGCTGATCAGGGCGATGGTCGCCCCGCACACCAGCACCGCACCTACTGCCGCCAGCAGCGCTACTGGCCCGCCGTGCAGGGCGGTGACCACGTTTTGCTGGGCCGCCATGGCCACCACGACCGGGATGTACATAGCGCCCCAGAAGCCCACACCAAACTCGCACTCCTTGCTCATGCCGCCGTTGCGGTGCATGTACAGCCGTGCGCAGATCAGCAGGATCATGGCAATGCCAACCCCGCCCACATTGGATTTGACGCCCAGCAGCACGCCCAGGAAGTCGCCGACGATGACGCCGGCAAGCGTGCATACCGCCAGCAGTGCCACACCATAGATGATCATTTTTGTTGTCCTCAGGTAGTGTCGAAGTTGCTTGTTGTTGTTCTTTTAAACACACACTCATGCCGTCGCTACATTCCTGTAGGAGCGGCCTTGTGTCGCGAAAGGGCTGCGCAGCGGCCCCAGGATTTCAGCTTCGCCGCAAAGATTGCCGGGGCCGCTTCGCGGCCCTTTCGCGACACAAGGCCGCTCCTACAATGACCGCTTGAACCTGCCAGTCGGGTGCAGTTGCATTCATCGGGTCTGGGCCACCTCCTGGCGCAGCAGCGCATCCAGGGTGTCCCAACGGGTGCTTTCCACTGCCACCACCCTGCCCTGCTCGAACACGGGCCGGGCCAGCCCGCTGAGCACGCTGCCCGGCGGCATTTCCAGGTGCAGGCGCACGCCGCGCTCAAAGGCGTTGCGCAACGTAGCACGCCAATCCACCACCCGCGCCATGTTGCCAGCCAGGTCGTCACGCAGGCGCTGCAGGTCGAAGATCGGCCGCGCGCTACTGCCACTGAGGTAAGTGATACGGGGGCGTTGCAGCTCGACGGTGGCGAACGCACTGGCCAACTCCGCTGCCGGGCCATCGAGTAACCGGCAATGCGATGGCACACTGACCGCCAGCCGCCGCGCTACACCTCGGCCCAGGCTGCGTGCCCTGGCCGCGACCGCAGCCATCGCCACATCGCTACCAGCAATGACAATCTGGTTTTCACTGTTGAGGTTGGCGACATACACCTCACCACCCGCCTCGCTCAGCAAACGCTCGACACTGGCCAGGTCCAGCCCGCTGAGTGCGGTCATGCCATAGCCTTGCGGCCAGGCACGCTGCATCAACTCGCCACGCAGGGCGACCAGGCGCACGGCATCGGCAAAGTCCAACGCACCTGCCACTACTGCAGCGGGATAAGCACCAATTGATAGCCCCGCTACATAATCCGGTGCAGGGCTGCGCTGCATCAGCCAGCGCGCCCAGGCCACGCCGCTCAGCAGCAGGCACAGCTGCACGGCGCGGGTAGATTGCAAGGCTTGCTGGCTGTCCAGCGTCAGCGCCGGTTGGCCGAGCACATCACTGGCCTCTTCCAGCAGTTGCCCGCAACCTTCAGGCAGGCAGTGCAGCATGCCCGCCTGCTGGGCCCCCTGGCCGGGGAAGGCGAACAGGCTGCTCATGCGGCGCCCTCCATCACCGCCCAAGGGGCGCTGACCAGCCGCGGACCATGGGGCGATTTGAGCAGTACGCGGCGGGCAAAACCGGCCCACTCGCGCAGGGCAACAGCACCCGCCGGGGTTTCCAGTTGCACATCGATACGGCACGGCGCGCAGTCGAGGATATCCAGCAGCTCTCGCGCCTGGGCGCGGGCCAGCGGTTGTGGTGCGCGCAATACCAGGTCAAGGTCACTGTCGGCATGGACCACTTCAATGCCGGTCGCAAGTTGGTAGCCCACCCCACCCGTCGGCCCCCAGGCCAGGCCGCTGGCCTGCAAAACCGGGGTGACCGAAGCCAGCGCCTGCAACGCGGGCCATGGGCTTTGTACGGCCACGCGCAGTGCTTCGGGGCTTTGCTGACGCTTGATATCAGCCAGGCGCATCAACGCGCCCAACCGTTGGGCCCGGCCCTGACCACGCAGCCCTACCGCCACCCAGCCGTCGTCACAAGCGGCACGCCGCACCACCACTGGCTGACCGCTTGCCACAACCGCCTGCGCCCACTGCGGCGCGCCCGTGGGCAAGCCCGACACGGGCATCCCCCACAGCAGGTCGTGCGGCCTTGGCGCGTTCATCTCAAGCGCCCTGCCACTGGCGGCGCAACTGCTCGCGTACCTGGCGCGAGGCACTGCGGTTTTCCCCAGCCAGCCGTGACGACAGGTCAGTCGAGTTGCCTATGTCGTGCACCGCCTCGGCCAGGCAAGCACGCACTTGCGCGATGTCTGCAGCGCTCGGGGCCTCGGCGCTTTCCACCGACAGGCGGCGCCACAACAAGCCAAGCGAAGCATAGCTGTTGAGGTCGTAGGCCATGGGTGGAACCTCGGCGGCCAGCGCTTCCAGTTGCTCGACGCTGCGCAGGGTGATCCGCGCTGCTGCCGCCTTGCCCATGGCGTGCACCATGACCCCGGCATCGTCCAGGGCGATCAGGCGCTGGGCCTGGTAGCCATGCGCCAGAAAGGCACCGGACATGGCCTTGCCGACCAGCAAGCCGATCACCGGGTGCCCGGCCAACCGCGCCTGGGCATAGGCCTGCACGGCACCCGCCAATGCCTGGTGAATGCCCAAGGCTTCCTCGCGACGACCATAGGCCTGGCTTGGCACGTCGATGACCGCGACAATCGCACGCTTCTGGCCATTGCGATCAGCCTCCACCGCCTCGCTCACGGCCTTGGCCAAGCCCCAGCCTTCCAGCAGGCCAACTTCACCGGAACGCGCCCGGGGGAACGGATTGTCGGCATCCGGGACCACGGCAATGAAGCGCGCCAGGCGATTGTCCAGTTCGCCGTCGATGACCTGTAACGATGCAGGGTAGCCCGGCAAGGCTTGCCCGCCGGCCAGGCCCGGCAGCCAGTTCAAGGCACGGTTCATTTGGCTTCTCCTTGGTAAAGGTCACGCACGGCGGCAGCGTCCAGTTGCGGGCAGTCAGCCCCCAGCCGGGCCAGGCGTTTGAGGTACCAGGCGTGCTGGCTGGCGCGCTCCGTCGAAGGCATGTCGAGCAGTTGCACCAGGCGTTCGCGCAGGGCATCGATGTCGTCGGCCACATAGCCATCGACCAGCCCGCTGGCATGGCGCTGTTCACCACCGCTCAGGCTCCAGATGAAGGGGCGGTCCTTGGCGTCGTACTCGGCAATACCCGCTTCCTGTTCGATCACTTGTGGCCCGTTGAGGCCCAGGCGCGCTTCACGGGTGACCAGCAAGTGGCTGCACAGCCCTGCGGCGATGGACATGCCACCAAAGCAACCGACCGAGCCTGCGATCAGGCCAACCACGGGTTGCAAGGTACGCAGTTCGACAATGGCTGCCTGGATCTCGGCAATCGCCGCCAGGCCCAGGTTGGCCTCCTGCAAACGCACACCACCGGTTTCCAGCAGCAGCACTGCACACGTGGGAATGCCGTTGCGGGTGTCTTCAATGGCCAGTTCCAGGGCGCCGGCGATCTTGGCGCCGCCCACCTCGCCCATGCTGCCGCCCTGAAAACCGCCTTCAATGGCCGCGACCACGGCGTTGCGCCCATTCAGCAGACCCTTTGCGATCACCACGCCATCATCGGCCTGGGGCACGATGCCCTGGCGCTGCAGCCACGGCGACATAAGCCGATCGAAAGGGCCCAGCAGTTCACGGAAGCTACCCGGATCAAGCAAGGCACGCGCCCGTTGGCGGGCGCCCAGTTCGACAAGGCTGCGGCTGCGCAGCAAGCGTGCGGTGTCAGTCATGGGCTATCTCCTCGAAGCCTTGCTCAAGGCGCAGGCGTACCACGCCCGGGGTAGCGCCGAAGTCATGGATGTCGATGTTCACAGCCGGCCAGGCGCGGCCCTCGAACAGGCGCTGGAACAGCTGTGCCCAGCGCGCACCGCTGCCGTTGACCGAGGTCACCACCTGGATATGCAGGCTGCCGGCAGTACCGGGCTCGATCAGCACTTCCAGGTCGCCAGAGCTGACGCAGCCCACCAGCGTGCGGCCGCGGCCCGGTTCGGCGGCGGGGAATTGAAAATTCAGGGTTTCCATGTCACAGGCTCCCGGCTTTATCGAGGTACAGGCAGGCGGCCAGCAAGTCGGCGGCGCCGCCCGGTGAGGCGTTCAGGTGCAGCAGGTGCTGGTCCAGCTGGCGCAGCTGGCGGCGGCCGGCCAGGGTGGCGCTACCGCCTTCGGCCAGCACGGCCAGCGCACCTTGCTGCACGGTGGCCAGGCCGGCTGGGCCGCTGCGCCAGAGCACGCAGGTGTCGCTGAGCACGGCCATGATCGCCAACAGTGCATCGAGCCGGGCGTGCTGCTCGCTGGCACCGGCGGCACGGCTGCGTTGCAGTTGTGGCAAGCCGTGACCGATGACGGCGGGGAAGCCTTGTTGCGCCTGTTCGCGGGCGCCGCTTGTGCCGTAGCGGCGGCGCACCTGCTGGCCGTGGCTGTCTTGCGGGACCATGGCCGGGTCGTCCAGCACGGCGATGCGCCCGGCGCGGGCGGCCAGGGTGCTGGCGTCGGCCTGGGTATCAAGGGCTGTGGCCGCTACCAGCAGGCCCAGTGCCCAGATTGCGCCACGGTGGGTGTTTACCCCGCCCGTGGTGGCGAGCATGGCGGCTTCGCCTTCCCGGCCGAGTTGGCCGAGTGAAGCCCGCAGGGGCTGGCTGATTTCGCCGAAGGTTTGCGCGGTTTCGGCCATTTGCCGCAGGCAGGGCCACAGTGACAGCGCCGAAGCGTGCATCAGGGACAGCGACATGTCGTGGTGGGCGCCGTTGCTGCGGCGGTCGACGAGGCCGGGTTTGGGGGACAGGTCGGCTTCGTCTATCAGGGCTTCTACGGCCAGGTCGGCCAAATGGTCTGGCAGTTGGATCTGGGTTGTCTGGGCTGGCCTCTTCGCGGGCATGCCCGCTCCCACAGGGATCGCACCACTATCAAGTTCAGCGATACCACTGTGGGAGCGGGCGTGCCCGCGAAGAAGCCGATGCGGTTCCAAGTCGAAAGCATTCATCACCAGCTCCTGAACCGTGCAGGCGGGTTGTAGAGGCCGCCGGACCACTCGACCAGGTCAGCGATGCTGCGCGCTGCCAGCAGCTCGCGGCTGGCGTCGTTGCGGCGGATGCCGAGGTCTTCGGGCAGGGCGATCAGGCCCTGTTGGCGCATGCGCAGGGTGTCTTTCGGGTCATGGCGCAGGCCGATGGCGGTGACACCGGCCACGGCGGCGATCATCTGCTGGCGTTCTTCCAGGCTGCGGGCCTTGTACAGGTAGGCAATGCCCTCTTCGGTCAGCAGGTGGGTGACGTCGTCGCCGTAGATCATCACCGGCGCCAGCGGCATGCCCGCTTTTTTGGCCACTTGCACGGCATCGAGGGTTTCCACGAAAGTGGGCTTGCCGCCTTCCTGGTAGGTCTCGACCATTTGCACCACCAGCTTGCGCCCACGCTCCAGCAGGGTCTGCGGCACGGTCATGTCGAGCCAGGCCGGGGTTGCGTGGCGCCGGCCACGCGGGTCGTGGCCCATGTTCGGTGCACCGCCAAAGCCCGCCAGGCGGCCGCGGGTAACGGTGGAAGAATGGCCATCGCCATCCACTTGCAACGTGGCACCGATAAACAGGTCGACCGCATATTGCCCCGCCAACTGGCACATCATGCGGTTGGAGCGCAGCGAGCCATCGCGCCCGGTAAAGAACACGTCCGGGCGCTGGGCGATGTAGTCCTCCATGCCCAGCTCGGTGCCAAAGCAGTGCACGCTTTGCACCCAGCCGGTCTCGATGGCCGGGATCAGCGTGGGGTGCGGGTTCAGCGTCCAGTTGCGGCAGATCTTGCCTTTCAGGCCCAGGGACTCGCCGTAGGTGGGCAGGATCAGTTCGATGGCGGCGGTGTTGAAGCCAATGCCATGGTTCAGCGACTGCACCTGGTGTTTTTCGTAGATACCGCGAATGGCCATCATTGCCATCAGTACGTGCACCGGCTTGATATGGCGCGGATCGCGGGTGAACAGCGGTTCTATATAGAAGGGCTGGTCGGCGACCACCACGAAATCGACCCAGGACGCCGGAATGTCGACCCGTGGCAGGTCATCTACACGCTCCACCAGCTGGTTTACCTGGGCAATGACGATGCCGTCACTGAAAGCCGCCGGCTCAACCAGTGCCGGGGTGTCTTCGGTACTGGGGCCGGTGTACAGGTTGCCGTCGCGGTCGGCCATGAAGCCGGCCACCAAGGTGACGTTGGGAATCAGGTCGACCAGCAGCCGGGAGTAAAGCTCGATATAGGTGTGGATGGCCCCGACTTCGAGCAGGCCATCTTCCAGCAACTGGCCGATGCGCAGGCTCTGCGGGCCGGCAAAGGAAAAGTCGAGCTTGCGGGCAATGCCGCGCTCGAACAAGTCCAGGTGCTCGGCGCGGCTGACGCTGGGCATGATCATGTGCAGGTCGTGCAAACGCTCAGGGTCGACCTTGGCCAGCGAGCGCGAGAGAAAGTCGGCCTGCTTCTGGTTGTTGCCTTCCAGCACCACCCGGTCGCCGGGGGCCAGCAGCAGTTCGAGGGCTTCGACGATACGTTCGGTGGGCAGCACCACGCCGTCGGCGAGGTGACGGACCCGGTCGAGGCGGCGCTGCTTCTCGGCGCGCCGCCGCGACCATTGCGGCGGTGGATTCTGAGTTATTGTCATGGTGGCTCCACAGGTTCGCTGTCGTGGAGGCCACCTTAGGGCTGCGCCGCGTGGCGGATCAATCAAGCTAGCGGCGCGTTCATTACGGTAAGGTTAATGAATGTGCCAGCCCACTGGCCGGCTCACGGCAAAAATGCACGATACCCCTGCATAATTGTCGATTGTGCAAGGCAAATTCGCATGACAGGATCCTGCGATCCTCCAGCGAATTCCAGACTTCACTTGGAAAATCAATAACAAAGCAGGGAGAACGCAATGACTGCGCACGCTCAAGCCTCGGCGACCGAGCACGTACTGGCCGAGGTCCGCAACCAGGTCGGCCACCTGATACTCAACCGCCCCGCCGGCCTCAATGCACTGACCCTGGACATGGTCCGCAGCCTGCGCCAGCACCTCGACCAGTGGGCCGAAGACCCACACGTGCGCGCCGTGGTACTGCGCGGCGAGGGCCCCAAAGGCTTCTGTGCCGGGGGCGATATCCGCTCGCTGCACGACAGCTTCAAAGCCGGCGACACGCTGCATGAAACCTTCTTTGTCGAGGAATACGCCCTCGACCTGGTCATCCACCGCTACCGCAAACCGGTACTGGTGCTGATGGACGGCTTTACCCTGGGCGGCGGCATGGGCCTGGCCCAGGGCTGCGACCTGCGTGTGGTCACCGAGCGCAGCCGGCTGGGCATGCCCGAGGTCGGCATCGGCTACTTCCCCGATGTTGGCGGCAGCTACTTCCTGTCGCGCATCCCCGGCGAGCTGGGCAGCTACCTCGGTGTCAGCGGCGCCCAGATCCAGGCGGCCGACGCGCTGTACTGCGGCCTGGCCGACTGGTACCTGGCCAGCGGCCAACTCGCCGCCCTTGACCAAGGCCTGGACCAACTGAGCTTTGGCGACAACCCGCTCAAAGACCTGCAAAACCTGCTGGCCAAGCTGGGCACGCAGGTGCTGGACGATGCGCCGCTGGAAAAACTGCGCCCGGTCATCGACCACTTCTTCGCCCTGCCAACCGTGCAAGCCATCGTCGAGCAGCTGCGTGCGGTGAGCATCGGCGACAGCCATGCCTGGGCCGTCGCCACTGCCGACCAGCTGGAAAGCCGCTCGCCCCTGGCCATGGCGGTTACGCTGGAGATGCTGCGCCGTGGCCGCCACCTGGGCCTGGACGACTGCTTTGCCATGGAGCTGCACCTGGACCGCCAGTGGTTCCGGCACGGCGATATCATCGAAGGCGTGCGCGCCCTGATCATCGACAAGGACAAGCAGCCCCGCTGGAACCCGCCGACCCTGGCCGCGCTGCAGCAGCAGCGGGTTGACCAATTCTTCGAAGGCCTGTGAGCCCGGGAGTACACCGATGCAAGACCTGGAACTGAGCGAAGAACAGATCATGATCCGCGACATGGCCCGGGACTTTGCCCGTGGCGAAATCGCCCCGCATGCACAAGCCTGGGAAAAGGCCGGCTGGATTGATGATGGCGTAGTGCGCAAGATGGGCGAACTGGGCCTGCTGGGCATGGTGGTGCCTGAGGACTTCGGCGGCAGCTACACCGACTACGTCGCCTACGCCCTGGCCGTGGAAGAAATCGCTGCCGGCTGCGGCGCCACCGGGGCGATGATGAGCATCCACAACTCGGTAGGCTGCGGCCCGCTGCTGGCCTACGGTACTGCCGAGCAGCAACAGCAATGGCTGCCGCGCCTGGCCAGCGGCGAGGTGATCGGCTGCTTTTGCCTGACCGAGCCGCAGGCCGGTTCCGAGGCGCACAACCTGCGCACCCGCGCAGAGTTGGTCGATGGCGAGTGGGTAATCAACGGCTCCAAACAATTTGTCAGCAATGCCCGCCGTGCAGGCCTGGCTATCGTCTTCGCGGTTACCGACCCTGAACTGGGCAAGAAGGGTTTGTCGGCATTCCTCGTGCCCACCGACAACCCGGGGTTCAAGGTAGACCGCAGCGAACACAAGATGGGCATCCGCGCCTCCGATACCTGCGCAGTCACCTTCGATAACTGCCGCATCCCCGCTGCCAACATCCTTGGCGAGCGTGGCAAGGGCCTGGCCATTGCCCTGTCAAACCTTGAAGGTGGCCGTATCGGCATCGCCGCCCAAGCATTGGGCATCGCCCGCGCCGCGTTCGAGGCGGCACTGGTGTACTCGCGTGACCGCGTGCAATTCGGCAAGCCGATCAACGAGCACCAGAGCATCGCCAACCTGCTGGCCGACATGCAGGTGCAGGTGAACGCCGCACGCTTGCTGATCCTGCATGCCGCCCGCCTGCGCAGCGCCGGCAAGCCGTGCCTGTCGGAGGCGTCACAGGCCAAGCTGTTCGCCTCGGAAATGGCCGAGCGGGTGTGCTCGATGGCGATCCAGGTGCATGGCGGGTATGGCTACCTGGAGGATTACCCGGTGGAGCGCTACTACCGGGATGCGCGAATCACCCAGATTTACGAAGGGTCGAGCGAGATCCAGCGCATGCTGATTGCGCGGGAGTTGAAGCACTACCCACTGTAAAGCCCTACACATTATCTGTAGGAGCGGCCTTGTGTCGCGATGGGCTGCGTAGCAGCCCCAGTCTGTCCGCCCGACTGGAGATCGTTGGGGGCTGCTTTGCAGCCCATCGCGACACAAGGCCGCTCCTACAAGGAACAGCGTTGACCTGACTATCGCCGATACCGCGCATCATCCACCACCTTCGCATGCCCCTCGAACAACGCTGGCAGTTGCTCCTTCAGGTAATCGATCCAGGTACGCACCTTGGCATCCAGGTAGTGCCGTGACGGATACATCGCATACAGCGCACTTTCGCGCAGGCGGTACGGTGCCAGCAGCCGGCACAAGCGCCCCTGTTCGATCGCCTGGCTGGCGGTATAGAACGGCAGCAGGCCGATGCCCATGCCCAGCTCGCTGGCCACGAGCATCGCGTCGGCAACGTTGGTGGAGAAGCTGTCGTTCGGCGCGATCACACACTGGTCGACCCCTTGCGGGAACACCCAGTCACCTTCATACATCGGGTAAGCCATGCGCAGGCAGCGATGGCTGTGCAAGTCTTCAGGCCGCTCGGGTACACCATGGGTTTCCAGGTAACCGGGGGCCGCGCAGGGGATGCTGAAAATGTTGCCCAGCGGCACGGCAATCAGCTGCGAATCCGGCAGCGCACCGTCCACGGTGATCACTACGTCATGCCCTTCGGCCAGCGGGTCGGGGTTGCGCTGCGACAGGGTCAGTTCGATCACCACGTCCGGAAACAGCGCGTTATAGCCAGCCACCAGCGGCATCAGTAACAGCCCCAGCCCGTGCGGGCAATGCAAACGCAGGTGGCCACGTGGGGTCAGGTGCGCGCCACGGGCTTCGCCTACCGCCTCTTCGGTCAGCAGCATGATCTGCCGCGCCCGCTCGAGAAACCGCTCGCCCGCCTCGCTCATGCGCAAGCGCCGCGTTGTGCGGTGCAGCAGGCGTGTCTGGAGCTGGTTTTCCAGTTCCGCGACTATGCGCGAAACCTGCGCCGCAGAGATGTCCAGGGCATTGGCGGCTGCAGCGAAGCTGCCACATTCCACCACACGGGCGAAGGTACGCATGGCATGCAGCATGTCCATGAAGGTGTGCTCCTTGTTCAGTCTTATTCTTGCGTTACAGGCAGGAATCTATCACGGACTAGCCCATTTATTGTGAATGACCAATGAATACATCATGAGTCATACATTGAAGAAAAGGAGCCTGCCATGAAACGTTCGATTGCTGTCATTGCCGTTGCCGCTGCCCTCACCTCGTTCGGTGCCTTTGCCGATGCAGGTAACAGCCGACCGGTCAGCAGCAGCGCCAACTATGAGTACGGCATGCCGCTGGATGTGGCCAAAGTGATCTCGATCACCCCGGCCAGCAACGCCGCCGACTGCCAGGTGGGTACCGCACACATGGTGTATGTGGACCACCAGGGCCAGAAACGCGAAGTAGACTACCGCGAAATGGGCAACTGCTCGCAGCAGTGAGTCACGCCAGCACCTGGGTGATCCAGGCCACCTGCTGGTTGAAAGCGTCAATCTTTACCTGAGGCACCGCATCGCGGGCACGTTCGAAGTTGGCCAGGGTTTGCTGCTTCTGCTTCAGCATGCGCCGCCACTTCACCAGAAACGCCTCGCTTTTTTCCTGCATCAGCACCGGGCCGAAGTACAGCTGTTCAGCGGTGTACGCTGCCCCGCCCGGCTCGGCGACGATGATTTCGTAGTCGAAGCGGTTTTCCCGCAGCAGTTCTTCGCTGACGATCTGGTAGCCATTACCCGCCAGCCAATGGCGCAGCTCGCACTCAGCGCCATTGGGCTGCAGCACCAAGCGCGTAACGCCAGACAAGCGCTGCTTGCCGGCCTCCAGGATCTCACACATGGTTTCGCCACCCATGCCGCAGATGCTGACCACCGAGATACGGTCTTGCGGCTCGACCGCAGCCAGGCCATCGGCCAGGCGTACAGTGATGTCGGCCTCCAGGCCATTCCTCACCACCGTGCGCTGAGCCGAAGCGAACGGCGTCTGCGCCACCTCGCCTGCCACCCCGGCCTCGATCACGCCACGCAGCATCAACGCTACTGGCAGAAAGCCATGGTCCGAGCCGATGTCAGCCAGGCGCGCGCCCTGCGGCACATGTGCAGCCACGCGCTCCAGGCGCCTGGACAAAGTCTGTTCGTTCAAAGTGTGCCCCCGGCTTTGCAATGGGGCGCGATTCTGACGGCGAACGCCGCGCATTTCAAACACCGGGGCGCCCTCGACCCGCCCGCCCCGCTCGCGTAGGCTTGCCGCTTTCCTTCCGTTGCAAGGCAAAACACACCATGGCACAAGCAGACATCATCTACACCCCGGACCCGGACGCCGAGTCGATTTCGTCCGACGTCGCCGAGTACAACGGCGTGCTGGTTACCACGCAGATCCCGACCCACGCCGATGGCAGCCTGGAACTGGGCGATATCGTCGCGCAAAGCGAATGCACCCTGCAGGCACTGAAAGTGGCGCTGGAAAAGGCCGGCAGCGGCATGGACCGCGTGCTGCACCTGACCATCTACCTGACCGACATGGCCGACCGCGCCGCGTTCAACGAGGTGTACCAGCGCTTCTTCAGCAAGCCTTGGCCGGTGCGGGCGGCCGTGGGTGTGGCCTCCCTGGCATTCGACGGCATGCGCGTCGAAGTGACCGCAATGGCCGCCAAGCGCTGATTATCGCCTGATCCGCATTCCCTGTAGGAGCGGCCTTGCGTCGCGATCGGGGTGCGCAGCGCCCCCAGATTTTCAGCTTCGCCGCAAATATTGCCGGGGCCGCTTCGCGGCCCTTTCGCGACACAAGGCCGCTCCTACAAGCACCCCGATGATGCCGCCAGCCCGTTTCACCGCTACAATGCCCGCCTAAACCGTGACAGCCCGAAAATATAACGACATGTCCCTTCCAAAGAATCACCTGGAACTGCTCAGCCCTGCCCGTGACGTGGCCATCGCCCGTGAAGCGATCCTGCACGGCGCTGACGCCATCTACATCGGCGGCCCAAGCTTTGGCGCGCGCCATAACGCCTGCAACGAAGTCAGCGATATCGCCGAACTGGTCGAGTTCGCCCGTCGCTACCACGCACGCGTATTCACCACCATCAACACCATCCTGCACGACAACGAGCTGGAGCCTGCGCGCAAGCTGATCCATCAGCTGTACGACGCCGGTGTAGACGCGCTGATCGTGCAGGACCTGGGGGTGATGGAGCTGGATATCCCGCCGATCGAGCTGCACGCCAGCACCCAGACCGACATCCGTACCCTGGAGCGGGCCAAGTTCCTTGACCAGGCCGGTTTCTCGCAGCTGGTACTGGCCCGTGAGCTGAACCTGCAGCAAATCCGCGCCATCGCCAGCGAAACCGACGCTGCCATCGAGTTCTTCATCCACGGTGCGCTGTGCGTGGCCTTCTCCGGCCAGTGCAACATTTCCCACGCGCAAACCGGCCGCAGCGCCAACCGGGGCGATTGCTCGCAGGCCTGCCGCCTGCCCTATACCCTGAAAGATGACCAGGGCCGCGTGGTCGCGTTCGAGAAGCACCTGCTGTCGATGAAGGACAACAACCAGACCGCCAACCTGGCCGACCTGGTCGATGCCGGCGTGCGCTCGTTCAAGATCGAGGGCCGCTACAAGGACATGGGCTATGTGAAGAACATCACCGCCCACTACCGCAAAGAGCTCGACGCCATTCTGGAGGGCCGCCCGGCTTATGCGCGTGCGTCCAGCGGCCGTACCGAGCACTTCTTCCTGCCAGACCCGGACAAAACCTTCCACCGCGGCAGCACTGACTACTTCGTTACCGACCGCAAGGTCGATATCGGTGCCTTCGACTCGCCAACCTTCACCGGCCTGCCGGTGGGCGTGGTGGAGAAGGTCGGCAAGCGTGACATGCAGGTGGTTACCGATGTACCGCTGACCAACGGCGACGGCCTCAATGTGCTGGTCAAGCGCGAAGTGGTGGGCTTCCGGGCCAACATCGCCGAACCGCGTGGCGAGTTCGAGGAAGATGGCAACAAGCGCTACCGCTACCGCGTCGAGCCCAACGAAATGCCCGAAGGCCTGCACAAACTGCGGCCTAACCACCCGCTTTCGCGCAACCTCGACCATAACTGGCAGCAGGCCTTGCAACGCACCTCGTCCGAGCGCCGGGTTGGTGTGGAGTGGCATGCCGTGCTGCGCGAACAGCGCCTGATGCTGACGCTGAGCAGTGAAGAAGGCGTAAGCGTGCAGGTGGCCCTGGATGGCCCGTTCGGCGCAGCCAACAAGCCGCAACAGGCACTGGACCAGTTGCACGACCTGCTCGGCCAACTGGGTACCACCATGTACCACGCCGGCAGCATTGAGCTGGACGCGCCGCAGGCTTACTTCATCCCCAACTCGCAGCTCAAGGCGCTGCGCCGTGAAGCCATCGAGGCGCTGACCGAGGCGCGTATCAAGGCGCACCCGCGTGGCGGGCGCAAGGCCGAGACCACGCCGCCGCCGGTGTACCCCGAGTCGCACCTGTCGTTCCTGGCCAACGTGTACAACCAGAAGGCCCGCGACTTCTACCACCGGCATGGCGTGCAACTGATCGACGCGGCCTACGAGGCCCATGAGGAGCACGGCGAAGTGCCGGTGATGATCACCAAGCACTGCCTGCGCTTCTCCTTCAACCTGTGCCCCAAGCAGGCCAAGGGCGTGACCGGCGTGCGCACCAAGGTGGCACCGATGCAGCTGATTCAGGGTGACGAAGTGCTGACCCTGAAATTCGACTGCAAACCCTGCGAAATGCATGTGGTAGGCAAGATGAAGAGCCACATCATCGACCTGCCGACCCCAGGCAGCGCGGTGGCCCAGGTGGTGGGGCATATCAGCCCGGAAGACCTGCTGAAGACCATTCCGCGGGGGATGCATTGATCGTTAGCCTGTAAGGGCCCTTTCGCGGGCTCGCCCGCTCCCACAGGGAATATCCACAGCCTCCATGGCTGTGCAGCACCTGTGGGAGCGGGCATGCCCGCGAAGAGGCCATTCAAGACACAAAAAAGTCTCAAATGAGACTTCGGCACTTGATCACCCTCTCAGTTCCTGCACAATAATTGCCATGCGATTCACGCGAGGCATGCCGATGCACCCCACTCCCCACGACGAACGCCTGCTCAAGGCCCTGGCCCACGCCATCGTGGTCCACCCCCGCGCCACCCTCAAGGAGCTGGCCGAAACCGCTGGCGTCAGCAAAGCCACCCTGCACCGTTTCTGCGGCACCCGCGACAACCTGCTCGCCATGCTCGAGAACCATGGCGAGCGGGTGCTCAACCAGGTAATCGACAATGCCGCCCTGGACACGGCCGAACCCCTGGCCGCAGTGCGCCACCTGATTGGCGAGCACCTCAAGCACCGCGAGATGCTGGTGTTCCTGATGTTCCAGTACCGCCCCGACACCTTGCTGGGCGACAGCGAAGACCGCCGCTGGCTGGCCTACACCCAGGCGATGGATGCGTTCTTCCTGCGGGCGCAGCAGGTGGGTGTGTTGCGTATCGACATCAGCGCTGCCGTATTCACCGAGATGTTCATCACCCAGATCTACGGCATGGTCGACGCCGAGCGGCGCGGCCGCGCGGCCAGTGCCAATTCAGCGCTGGCGTTGGAGCAATTGTTCTTGCAGGGGGCGCTGTCCAGGCCCTGAAAGCCAGGTTTGCACGGTCCGTTGGGGCTGCCTTGCTCAGGACCTCCCCCCGTTCTGTGCGTAACGCGGGGTAGCGCTCGGGTCGACAAGAAAGATGTCCCTGGGCAGGCGAAAACCGCGCAACTTGAGCAACGCCAGCGGGCCTTCACCCAGCTCGGTACGCAGGTGCCAGGTCAGGCCCAGGCCATCCGGCGCGCTCAGCACCACCCGAAACCGGCTGTCGCCGTCGTCCAGCGGGGTGACGCTGGCTTCCTCCAGCAGGCGTATCAAACCCCAGGTGCCCTGGTAGTCCGCATACAGCCGTTCGCCGCCATGGATGCCGGTCCAGGTCAGGCTGATACCGGGGTGGTCGCCCTGCCCTGGCCAGCGAAAGCGCTGCCAGCGCTCGCGCTGGTTGAAGTAATGATGCTTCTCGCCGTTGAGCACGAAGCTGGTCTGCACCACGTCCCGCACGGGTTTGCCACGCAGTTCGAAGCTCATGCCCATGCCGCCGTCGGTGTAGAGCACATCTGCCAGCTGGCTGAGCTGGTTGATGGCCTCCAGAAAGGCAGGGTTGAAACGCAGGCCCTGGCTTTGCCGGGGGTCGATTACCCAACGGCTCCCTTCTTTGCGCACCAGGCCACTGAGCTGTTGGTGCAAGAACTGCTCAATTCGCCCGGAGTCGGCGCGAATCATCTGCCCGAGCATGGCCAGCGACGCATCACTGCTGGACGCGGCGAAGGGGTAACGGTTGTCGAATGCGCCATGCCACTCATCGACGATGGCACGCTGCCAATCCCGGTTGAGGCCTGCGGATGACGGTTGCAGGATCTGCTGCCAGGCCTGCGTCAAGGGTTGTACGAACAACGCATGGGCCACCGGGCCCCATTCTGCGCCCAGGCTTGCGGCAATCAGGTTGCCATAGGACTGTGCATCGCTCAGGTCCACGCCCTTGCCCTGGAACACGGTCTGCGCCATCACTTGCGTCATGGCCTGCGGGTCTGGGGCATTGGTTATCTGTTGCAGCTTCAGCCGCACACTCGTAACGCGCGTAAGGAAGGCTTGCAGGCTCAACTGGTCGCTGCCGAGTCGGCCTTCGGGGTCTTTGCCCAGCAACGCCATCAGCGGGCCGAACGTACTGTCGAGTGGGCCGCTGGAAGCTTGAGCCAGCGGATCAACCCGCGCTGGCGCTTTCTGCCCCACCAGCTTCTGTGCCGACTCGATCAGCGAGTCGGCCAGGGCCTGGCCACGGACACCCGCCTGCCCTTGGTAGCTCAGTGTGTTCATCAATGCGATCAGGGGCGATTGGCGTGCATCGCTCATCACCGTCAACTGGGCGATCACGTCATGCAGGTTAGCGCTTTGCTTCCAGCGCAGGCTGTTGAGAAAGGCCAGCCAGGCACTGCTGTAGTCCCGGAAATAGCGCGCAGTCAGCCGCGCTTTCAGTTGCTCAGGGCTCAGCTCGCCCGCGACATCGCCCACGTTGTCGCTAAGCACCCAGTCGATTTCTTCACGGCGCGCCTGTGCGGCGTCATCGATGGCCGCGCGGACCTGGCCCTCCCAGGCTTCACGGGTGAACACGCCGGGCACGTGACCGGTGCTGGAGAACAGGGCGGTCGGGTCTGTGTCGCCAACCATTTGCTGCAAGGCCATCGGCGGGTAGTGGTTGGCGGCGGTGTCGAGGAGTTGCTGGTACAGCGTGGCTTCCCCGTTGCGTTGGCCCAGCTCTGCGAGCAGTACCTGGCGGACTTGGCCGATTAGCCGGGGGTTGGCCTTGATTGCCCACTCCGGATGGTCGGGCAGGTGCTCGGCGTAGAACCGCCACATGGCTGGCTGCTTTGCGCCCACACTCTCGACCAGGAAGCCTACATCAGCCTTTTCCGGGCGAGCCAGCATCAGGTAGGCCTTGAGCACGTCATAGGCCTGCTGCGCTCGCTCGGCACGTGCCGGGCTGCCAGGGGCAAGCTTGACCAGCGCGGTGAGCTGGCGCTCCAGGTCGGACGCGGCTGGGTCACGAAGCAGGCGGTCGTTAGCCTCAACATACAGCGGCCAGGCTGCATCACGCAGTTCATCAGAGCGGTTGAGGCCAAAGCGTTGATACCAGGGCGCGCCGTGCGCGCTGCGGTAGGCCAGCCGGGACAGTTCGCGAACCAGCTCGCCCAAGGCGTGCATTGGATCACTGCCGGCCTCGGGCTGTTCCAGCGCCCGGTATGCGGCATCCACTTGACGGAGTTCGACACGGTTGCTGGCAAAGGACACCAACAAGCCGATGGCCCAGACAGCCGCCAGCCCGAGGGCCGAAGCGTAGACGATTCGACCTGGGTGCCAACCCAATCTGCGGGGTCGAGCAGGTTGATCACTGACAATGCCAGACCATGCGGGGCTATCAAACCAGTGGCGATCCAACCCCGAGTGACTGATTGAGCGCAGTGGCAAACTAAACCACACGCCGCGTAATGCAATCTCACGTTCGCTGGGTAGCGCACGCAGCGCGGGGAGCCAGCGCGCAACGGTTCCGGTCTCGATGCCACGCGACAAGCGAAGCAAGAAGTCATGACGGGTATCCTTGCGAATCTGCGCCAGGCCCTGTGCACGCAGAGGCGAAACGAGCCGCCCCAGATGCTCCGCCAATTGCTCGGGCGCCAGCCGCGGTGGAAGCTGGCAACCCACTGCTTGAGCCTGACGCGTGTGCTGCGCCCACTGCGTGTCGCCGACCTCCCACACATGTAATGGCAGTTGCCAATGCAGCTTTCTCGCAAGCGCTTGTAGACGAAAGACACCATCGTTTAGCGTACAGCCATCACCGTCATGATCTTTGCTCAACGCCCAGACCACAGCATCAAGCGCACGCCCCCTGCACAGTGCGCACCAGCCTGAGAACCAGGCAAGATCAGCCTGTTCGCTCCCGCCCCAGACCAACACAAAGTTCTGCCCGTTCAACCACCGCTGCTCAGACAAGCCGGGAGCAATCGCCTCGACGTCGGCCGGCTCGCCAATCACCAAAAACAACCGGACCTTCCGGCGCCAGAAGTAGCCATGCCTCGACTTCAGAGTCTCCAGCAACTCGATAACCCCCGACGCCGACCCGCGAGGGGTTGGAATATCTGCGTCTGCCGGTGGTAACGTGTTATCAAGTACTCGCTGCCGGTGATAGTGATGCCGCTTTAAAGCCAGCAAAAACCCAAATGCCAAATAGGCCACCATCGCAAAAACGATTGTAAGTATTATCGCCCACAGTTTTTGATGGCTCTCCACCAGCCCTATATGGTGCCCATACCGCCACGCTAACAAAGCGAGTGCTGCGAACAAGAACAAGAGCCAGATTGCCCGGCCCACAAAACTCCATGGTCGTCCACTGCGTGTCATGCCGGGCCTCCTGTGGTGGCAGTGCTGATCCAGTACTGCTGCCCTTGCTCAGCCAACATCAACAAAGGTCGCTGCTGATGTTGGACAATTTCAACGCTTAGTGCCGCTAGTAGCCAAGGACTGAAAGGCCCTGGCAATCCACACACGCGCTGTTGAATCCAGCTTTTCTCATGATCCAGGCCAGGGCTTTGATCCATGGAAAGTACCGTCCCTACCACACTCGCCCAAGCCACACTGTCCGCCAGAAGACTGCTCGCCTGGCAAGCGGCCGTTTGCGTTTTGAAAAAGAGCTCAATCTCACTTACTGCTGCCCCGATATCCAAAGGCATGGGGCGCAGTAGTGCGCCTCGCACCGGCAAACCCGAATCACGCGCTAAATGGTCTGGACATACCAGTAGTCCCGCTAGCCCGTCAGAATACGAAGCACCGCCTTGGGTTTGCAGCACCAAAACCAGTGAAAAGTCGGAACTGCCGGCTTTTACAATTTCACTAACCCATTCATATGAAAGATCAGCAACCACATGTAACTCTGACAATTGCGGCTTAGCTGTGGCATTTGCCCAATACTGATGCCAGGTATCACGCAGAGCCTCATACTGAGCAGGCTCCACGTCTGTCAAAATCGTAAGGCACAGCTTTGGCCTTTCCGGCAACCCTTTAAGAGCGGTTGAAAGGCCGGACAATAATGCCTTTAGCCCTGCAATCGCCGGCGCCGGCGCCTGGGCCAGAAAAGAAATACGCCTGGCCTGGCCGGAACGCGACGCAAGTTTTGCGGCACTTTGCATCAGTGTGACTGCAGAAACATCATCAGGCATCACCACGCAACTCGCCAGCACCGCAATATGGCGCTGTGCCCAGTTCTGCCATGACAGTTGCGCAACCTGCATTTGCTCGTGAACAAATCGATGATGGTTCAACTGACCACCGTACATGTAAGCACGCGTGCCGAACATCAACAGCCACACCCCCCAGGGGAGGCAAGCCAATAGCCAAACATTCAACGCCTGAAGCTGTGCCAGGTGCCCCGCCCCGTGCAACACCAAGATTAGTAAGCACGCCAGCATCGCCAGGCCCGCGCCCAGTAACCATCGGCCCAAGGCCAGAGGTGCGGGCTGCTCAATTGATTCCGGCAAGCGCCGTTTCCATCCCATGCTCAGCCCACCCCGCAGTCAGAAGCACTTGAAATCACCTGGCACCCGCATTCACTGCGACAGCCATCAACCACTAGCGCACGGCCGCCCTCAGACCATTGCTCGCTCCCTTCGACAAGCCGGTTGTTACCATGACCTGGTAGTGGACAACTCACCTCATCCCCTACCAGCGCTACCGGTTTGCCTCTGACCGTCATCGTGGACGATGCCGAAATCACTTTTCCGCCGTGGGTAGTAGCATCACCTAATAAAACAAGCCCCTGATACATCGGATAACTCCCTTCTAAAACCCGGCCACGCCTTAAGTTCGTCATAGACAAAACGCCAGCCCAACCGCGCCGATGAGTGAATGTTTAGCCAGCACACATCGAGTTGCTTATTCAACCGTTAATATTTCACGATCACGCTCAGCAGCCATACGAATCGCCTGAAGCTTTTTAAAGCTCGGCTCACCCCGTCTCTCAGTCGAACTGCTGCCATCCGGATAGTGAAACACAGTATAGTTACCCTTACGCTTCACTTTTGGCCCAATGGAATGCGCTATATAGCCAGATGCCTATAACTATCCCGTCGATAGGGATCACCGTTTACGCCATAAGCGACGAACGCGCATAAAGTAGAACGATAAATAGCCTGCACTTCGCGTGCCGCTAATCCGCTGGGCACCTTGACCCTTATAATTACCTTTTCGCCGTCATCATCAAAAGACAAGTCATGTCCCCTGGCAGCAACATCAAGTGCAAAGGTTGAAAATACAAAAAACACTGCCAGATCGCTGATTGTCATAAGCCCCCTAAACCGCAGTTACTTTAACCCCGCCACCATCGCGCCTTTTATTTTGCACTTTCAAGCTCAGCCGCCTTGCGGATTTCCTGAAGCTTTCGAAAGCTCGGCTCGCCCCATCCCTCAGTCGAGCTACTGCCATCTGAATAGTGAAATATTGCAAAGTCACCTTTGCGTTTAATTTTCGGCCCAACAGAACGCACTAAGTAGGCGGAGTGAAGGACAGGTTCAAAATTTACACGTCGAGCACTCAGCGCTAGATACCTAACATAAGGGCTACGACTCGTAGCCAGATACGCAGCCTTTCTA
>NZ_JBNNVS010000016.1:55372-124383 GCF_050280665.1 Pseudomonas sp. NPDC089547
AAAGTCACCTTTGCGTTGAATTTTCGGCCCAACAGAACGCACTAAATAGCCGGAGTGAAAGACAGGTTCAAAATTTACACGTCGAGCACTCAGCGCTTGATACCTAATATAAGGGCTACGACTCGTAGCCAGATTTGCCGCCTTTATATACCCCCCAATAAATCTCTCACTTAGCCATGGATAATAATCTGGCCTGACATCCACATCGCCCTCAACTTTAATAGCCGCACCACTACCTGGGGAATTGCTTCGATCAAACAGCACAATAACGCCGCCACCCTCGCCGTGGGCGACGCTTTCACCAAACTGGCTCGTTCCCTCATATCTGATGCCAAATGTGACGTTGCTCAGCCTCCATCGACAACGCCCCCCCCGGTCAACAGGCAGTTCAGTGCGCAAGACATTAGTATCGCCTTCACGCACAGACTGCACATCCAGTCGCCTATACCCATCCCGCTTATATGGGTCTCCATCCATATCATAAGCAACAGAGGTACACACGGTTGAGCGGTAAAGCGCCTCCACTTCGCGCGCCGCCAATTCACTGGGTACCTTGACCCTTAGGATTACCTTTTCACCCTCAACATATGGCAGTACCTCATCGCCCTTGGCAGAAACCTCAAGCCCTAACGTTGAACATAGGAACAACACTGGCAGCACCCTAATTCTCATAATGCACCCTGAAGCAAATAATTTGTTAACAGTACGTTTTTTCACAATATACTTTCGGCCCCGTCGCGGCCTCAAACCTGCGCAACGCATCCGATCCACCGTCAATCTGTCGCGTCACTACCAAGGCCTTACCCAAACGATTTTGCAAATCTAAAAACATGCGATTTCTTTGAAATTCACTTTCAGGGATGCGTTCGCTGTTACTCATCATCTGTTGTTCAAATTTGCTCCTCTGAATTTGCCGGGCTTGTATGCGCTCAGGGCTGATCGACTCCAGGAGCTGATTGTGAATATAGGGCTGATACTCATCCATGGAATGATTCCCGGCACTCAAACGACCGCCCAAGTCGGGATTTTTGTAAGGCTTGAAAAACTTATTCCTATCCTCCGCAGCTAAAGAGTTAACCAATCGCTTCTGAGCTTTCTCTGCCTCCAAATCGTCCGATTCATCCAAGCTAGGCACTAGAAAAAGCTTGGTTCTCTCGGGTAGCCGGTAAAGGATCTTTATAGGATACGCCGGCCCGCTCCTTCCGCCACGGTATGCGGGAAACGGCTTGCTTTTCCGTTCGACGTGCTGCTCAGTCATCAAGAACAATACAATTTCACCATGATGACTAAACGGATCGCCAAACTCGAAAAAGATACTTGCCGCCATCTTAGCCATTGACCACTTTAGCCCCAAGCTGGTCCCCAACGGACCGTAGAGTTTGTAGAAGTGACTATCCAGGTCTGCTTCAGGAGGAACTTGAGGAACAAAATCAGAGTCATTCACATGTCTAAAATGACGCAACCAACTTAAACCCTTAACAGCATCAAGTGTAAACGTTCGCGGCATTCCGTACGTATACACTAGTGGATCTCGCTCTTTAAGTGAGGCTGCATGAATCAAAGCCAGCGCCCCGCCTAAACTATGTCCACAAACAAACAAATCTCTACCCTCGGCCCTCTGAGGGAAATATCTTTTAAATGTTTCTGAATACACTTCTCGTGCCACCTTGAATGCCTGAAAAAATCCCGTATGTACACTCCCTTGCGCCACCAAATCAGGACAAGGCACTCTGAAATCACAATTATATTCATTCGACGGCCTTACCGGCCTGAAAGAGACATCTGTAACAATATCTTTGATTTTAGTTGGTTCGGTACCACGCCAAACCACCAGCCACTGCGTTTTACTTAACGCATAAAAAAATTGAGTATGTCCCTGGGGCGGCTTTGCTTTGTTTGTATCCATGAGCTCGGCAGATGTATAACGATTCTTGAATGGCACATCCACAACCAAGCATGGCCACGCTTGGCCTTTACTATCCACCCGCGGAGTCCGAGATAGATCCATACACTGGTGCGCAAAGAAGAATGATACCGAGCCGTATACATCAGGCAACTCATCACTGTAAGACAGGATGCTCATTAACCCTAAATTGTAAGCATTTGCCAAACTATAATGCTGCTGGTGGTGCAAGACCAGTGACCAAGCTCGGAACGGACACACTTCGACCACATGCCGCATGCTCAGTTGTTCATACACCACCGTAAAACCATTAAATTCTGGATCTGGAAAATGAAACTCTGGCAGAACCTGCAAGTCCTCTTCATTTCCAAGACTAGGTAATTGATCACACAACTGACCAATCCGTAAGTAATGATATAAATTACCTTCAGCATGCGCTTGCTTTTCAATCGGTGAAAACCCGGACCGCTGCGGCCCATATAGCGGAGTAGGATCACCTACTCCGGGCCTTGGAGGCTCGGGTCTCTCAGCCCTGAGCCTCCGGGTTGAGAGCTCTTCGGCCAGCGGATCGGCAACCAGTTTCAAACAAATGTCCAATGGATGCAGCCCCTCCAATCGGATCACTCCAGACTCATCACTCTGGCCTGTAAGCACAGCCGCACACCCCGAACGCGTGGCGTCGTTTTCAGCGCGGAAGGGCAAGTTCGCGAGCGGTTCGCCCAACTCGTCCAGCAGCTGAAATTCGACCCAATGCTGCTTTTGCTTGCCGCAAATAACCTCTTTAATTGGGTTGAGTGTATCGGTTCGGTGCAGTACGTCATTCATAAGCATGCAACCCTTCTGAAAACAAGATGACTATCTCTGGGAAATTGAACCAGCCGTACTACTTGACCCACAAGATGGAGCTATTCGCCTATGGGCGCTGGACATTTAATGTATTTAGGCCCTTGCTCTCCTGCACAAACTCATATACCCCAAGGAAAAGGCTGTATCAGCATTCAATTTATCTGGAAATACGATTTCCATTCCGCCCATCGCAGGATGGGACGGCCTCACCGCTTGACAGCGGCGGATACTTTACGAACCGCCCCTCACCCTCACTCGTTATGCAAAAAACAACGAAATAAGCATCGACCGAGCGAGAGGCACTATTTAGTCTAAAAGCGTAGGTCTTACCTACTTCCAACTGTAAGGGCTTCTTGCCTGCCGTTCCCTTTTCAAGCATGTAACCCTCTGGCACTGTCCCATATGCGAAACACTCACCAGGCTTAAGCACCACTGGCGCAGCTTGTTCTTTTAGCACCACTTGCCAAGCATCGACATCTTTCGCGTAACTGTCGTACAGCGTGGCCCACCCCACCGCAAAAGGCGCTGTTTCACTCTTAGGCAGGCATAAGGCCGGCATACCATTTATCGATGCTAAATCTGCATATTTAACTGACCCGATAGGCGTAGCATTAACTGCCTGCAAGGGCACGCAACCACACAGCATAGCCAGTAGAATTCTGATAGACATAGCCACCCCTACCTTGGAAGGTTGGACTTATTGAATGGATCCCTGAGAAACCGCTCTACAGTCCCCGCAAGCAACACTGGATCTTTACTGGAATTAGCAGGATTCCAAACACCTTTGGGGTTGCCTTCGATACAAATCATGTAGTAATCCGAAACAATCTCTCCCTGTTGCTCCATATTGTAATCCGACAGGTCTCCATCCTTAGTAAGGCTGTACTCGTACGCTATGTCGCCTTTGCTCGTAACCGTCAGGCCATGCCTCTTTACGGAATAGCCCAACTGGTACTGCCACACATGTGTCATCTCATGAATGAACAGCGCCTTGTCTTGAGGGTCTGGCGTTGACGAGTAATCATCCCGGTAGTAGCCCGTTTTTTCCGGAAAGTACATCTCACCATTAGGTGTCACTGCCGTATTCTGGAACCCCAGAAACAGCCACCAGCCTTTATGATGAATTTTAACCTTTGAATAATCGACCGCATCTTTGAAAACCGTGCCAGCCATGGCAATTTCACCAGCGGTCAGCGGGCGCTTCTTGCCTTTGGGTAAAGGAATGTCCCTGGTAGAATTGCCGAAATCCTGATTTGTAGTAGAAATATCACTGGAGCTCAGATCAATCTCCAAGGGGTCTTCTGCCATTCGGGCAGGGCGACAGCCCTCCTCAATAGACTCAGGCGGGTACAGCATTAGTGTCTTGATCTGGATTGGTACGTCTGTTTCGAATCGCTGGGTACAACCCTGCGCATCGGTAACACCGTCGAAACAGCGACCATCTGCCAGCACGACCCGGTATTTCAGGTTGCTTGCAAGCTGCCCGCTATCACTGCTCAAGCGAAGTTTTTCGTCATAGCCAGCGAATGACTCGGGAAACTCAATTTTCAGGTCACCCGGCACCAGTGTATGAACGCTTATTGTCCTGCCTTCTTTATCGGTCGCCCCTTTGAACAACGCCCCTGACGCAGTGGTAACCTGGTAGCGAGTATGGGGCAAAGGCGCACCAGATTCGTCCTTGAGTACATAGGTGCCCGAATAACCGGTCGGCATCTGCTCTGCGACAGTGGTAAGGCTTTCACTGTCCAGCTTGTCCACATGAGCGGCTTTAAGGTATATGTTGCCAGGCGCCCCGAGTTCGATCTCGCCACCGCTCAACCGTATGTAAGCACCACCACAACTGAGCACCAGCGCCTGCTGGGCATGGATCTCTACGTTCCCTTGCAGGCTTTCGAGCTTCATGTCGGTTTTTGCCAGGGCATGCAGATCGCTTTTTTGGGCCTGGACTTGAATGCGGCCGTGGGCAGCCATCATCTGCAAGTCGCCCTCCTGGGCAAGCACGCTTATGCCTGCCTCAGCAGTGGCGGTGATTTCCCCCCCGGCGCAGAGATCAACATTGTGGCCAGCCATAATGCCAACGCTCTCGCCCCCCGATGACACGCATATAGGCTCAGGACTGACTATTCCTATGCCTGCGGGTGCATGCATCACAACGCCTGGCTGCGCCAGCCCTGTCAGGGCTTCCACTAGACGATCCTGGCTGTCGGAATCGTTCGGTGTAGCGTTGGCGTTCGTTGCAGCTTGTGCCAGTGATTGGGCCAGCGAAAGTGCACTTCTCAGTTGCTCGATGGCTTCAGTCATCGTCAACTGAGTACCCAGCGCCTGCTCCTGTTTGTCGGCACTGATGAACAACCCTTTGCCCGCCCGAATCGCTCCCCAATCATCGGTTCGCAGTTCGAAGCCTTCACCACGTTTGTGCTTTTCTACATCCACCAGGTGCCCAAGGTTCAGCTGGCTCTTGCCACTGTGCTCGGTGCTGAGCTTGATGTGCTCCTGCCCACGCGTATCGTCCATGCGCAACTTGTTGTTCGCGGGCGTGCGCAGCACGTTACGTTTGTAGTTGCGCAGCGTGACGTGGTCGGGGTGCTGGCTGTCGTGCAGGGCATGCGCGATGTAGGGGCGGTCAGGGTCGCCCTGCTCGAACGCCACCGCCACTTCAGTGCCGCAGATCAACGGCAGGTGCAGGCCATGGGTGTCGCCGGCGTACGGTCGCGCCAGCCGCAACCAGGCACTCTCCTCACCCGCGCTCCATGTGTCCCGGTCGAACAGGAAGTTCACCCGGTAGCGCCCCTCCATATCGATATGGCCATAGGGGTCGTTCTTGCGGTTGCTGGTGACCCGCGCCGGTACCGTGCCAGCGATCTGCGGCTTTTTCGCCAAGGGCGGTCGAAAACAGATCAACTCTGAGTAGGGAATCGCCTCGAATGTGACCTCCAGGCTGCGGTCCCGTGCCGCTTCGACGGTCACATGGGTCGTGACGACCCCAGGCTCGAAGGCCTGCGGCGCGCCATCCGTAACCGTCACTACTTGCCCTGGGGCAAGTGTCACGCTGCTGCTGATGCCGCTGCAGCGGGTCTGGCCGTTGAGAAAGCGTTCATGGTTCAGGCGCGCATAGAAGTAACCGCTTTCGCTGAGCAGGTCTTCATCCCGGGCAATTGCATCACCCAGCGCGGTATAGGGTTCGCCATAGTGGTAACCCTCGCCATAGGTGCCCGCTGCGCCCCGGCTGTGATCAACCTCGCCTTCCAGAAAAGCGGTAGCATCGCGGTGGTGATAGGCGCGAACGTTGATGTGCTGCTCCACCACCTCGTGGCAAACCTGCAGCGCCCAGACGCCATCCTGCCCACTGCTGGCCAGGCCCGACAACGGCCGATGCGGCAGGCTGATGTCGAACTGATAATGGCGTTGGTGATCGTGAAACTCGACAACGTCGATGAACAGCTTGTCGTTGTGGGTGAAGCGATACCAGATACCGACTTCTGCCAACAAACGGCTGATGAAAGCCAGATCGCTTTCACCGTATTGCATGACCTGCTCACGCCTGGGGTATTCGCGGAGCAGGTCGAACAGGAAGTAATACGCTTCGAACTGATGGCGATTGCGCAAGATGCTTTCGACGATTTCCGGTACCGACTGATGCTGGTAGATCCGGTACTGTTTGCCACGGCTGAGCAGTGCCAACCGCGCCTGCAGGGTTACCTCATAACGGGCTTCGTCCCTGGAACCGGAGACGCGCTTGAAACCGGTGATCACCCCATGCAGCGTGCGCGATGTGGCCTGCGGTATCACATATTGCTGCGCCAGCCCTGACGACCCCATCTGAAAACTGGCGCCCTTGCCAAGGACCGTGGCAGCATCGATGTCCTGCGTCGTAGAGGTGAAGGCCACCGTGTACGTGAACGGCTGGCTCAGCCATTCCTCGCCTTTGAACGACAGTACATCAAGCTCGACGGCATCCAGTTCATCGATTTCAAGCGTGTAGTGGTTGTGGGTGAAGGGGTTTATCGCCTGCGCCATACCTGGGCCCTCTTGGCAGTCAGCGTTGCTGCATCGTATTCGCTAGAAAAGGGCAAAACCGTCGTGAACTGCTGCTCGTGCTTCATGCAGAACGGCGCCCCTAACTATTTCCTCGCAAAAACATGAACTAAACCTCGATTTTTCGCCACTGTTCACGCGCAACTTCGGAAGCGTCCTACAAGAATTGTAAAAACAAGAGATGGCGGTCTTTTTCGTTACCTGCCCTACAGAGCCACTTCAACTAGCGACAATTCTTATTAATGAGCCTGTACTGATCCAAGTCAATAAATGAGATCAAAGGGACGCCTTCAAACCAGTGCATAAATCCCGATCAATATCAACCCGCTGATGCAAATCCAGAACTTTCCTACAAATACATTTTCCACTTCGGCCATATAACGTGCACGTGGTGGGTTGTAACGCGTACTGGCTTCGGTACTGACAAAAAAAGGCCCCCGGGCACAAGTCCCGGGGGCCAAAACGGTTGAGTCATCCAACCAAAGGAGCCTTTATTCCAACACCTCGACGCGCTGGGCCTGCGGCGCCGGTTTGCGCTTGAGCAGCGACAGCACCCAGACAAAGCAGATTGGCACGAACACCACACCCAGCAGGGTGGCACTAAGCATGCCGCCAATTACCCCGGTGCCAATCGCCCTCTGGCTGGCAGCACCGGCACCGCTGGCGATGGCCAGGGGCACCACGCCAAGAATGAAGGCCATCGAGGTCATCACAATGGGCCGGAAGCGCAGGCGCGCAGCCTCGATGGCGGCGTCACGCAGGCTGTAGCCCTTCTCCCACAGCTCCTTGGCAAACTCGACGATCAGAATGGCGTTCTTAGCTGCCAGGCCAATGATGGTGATCAGGCCAACTTTGAAATACACATCGTTGGGCATGCCGGTAACCATCACCGCCAGTACCGCCCCCAGCGCGCCGATCGGCACGATGAGCATCACCGTCAGCGGGATCGCCCAGCTTTCGTACAACGCCACCAGCAGCAGGAACACCACCACAATGGCCAGGGCGAACAGGCTGCTGGCCTGGCCGCTGGAAACCTTTTCCTGGTAGGACAGGCCAGTCCAGGCATAGCCGATACCCGGCGGCAACTCGCTGACCAGGCGTTCCATTTCGGCCATGGCCTGCCCGGTGCTGTAGCCCGGTGCGGCATCCCCGGAAATGCGGATTGACGGGTAGCCGTTGTAACGCACGATCTGCACCGGCCCCTCTTCCCAACGGGTGGTGACAAAGCTGCTGAACGGCACTTGCTGGCCATCGGCGTTCGGCGCGTACAGGCGCAATACGCTTTCCGGCGTCATGCGTTCGCCCTGCTCTGCCTGCACCACCACACGCTGTTGCCGGCCGGCGTTGGTGAAGTCGTTGATCACCGCCGAGCCAAACGCAGTGGCCAGGGTGCTGTTGATGGTCTCGAAGGCCACACCCAGGGCGCGGGCCTTTTCCCGGTCGATATCGACGCGCAGTTGCGGCGCCTCGGCCAGGCCTTCCATCATTGCGTACAAAATGACCGGGTTGCCGTTGGCTTCGCCAAGGATCTTGTCACGGGCCGCCAGCAACGCTTCACGGCCAAGGCCGCCACGGTCGAGCAGGCGCAGGGCAAAACCACCGGCGTTGCCCAGGCCATCGATGGGTGGCGGGTTGACCGCCATGATCGTGCCATCGCCGTAACCGGCAAACTGCGCATTGATCGCCTGGGTTTCGGCGTCCACCGATTGCCCGGCGCCACGTACCGACCAGTCTTTGTAGGTAGGGAACGCCAGCGCGGCGTTCTCGCCCATGCCCGAGAAGCTGAAACCGCTGACCATGAACGCCGACGCCAGTGCCTCACGCGACATCAGGAACTGCTCGAGGGCCTGCCCGGTCGCGTCGGTGCGCACACGGCTGGCCCCCGGCGGCAACTGCACGTCGACAATCGCGTAGCCTTGGTCTTCAACCGGCACGAAGGACTCCGGCAAACGCAGGTAGAAGTAGCCGAGCATCGCCAGGATGCCGACATACACCAGCATGTAGCGGCCGGCACGCCGTACCAGGGTTGTGTTCATGACCGAATAGCGCTCGGTCAGCCGGGCGAAGCCACGGTTGAAGGCGCCGAAGAACCCGCGCTTCTCATGGTGCCCGGGGGCCACCGGCTTGAGCAGCGTGGCGCACAGGGCCGGGGTGAAGGTGAGCGCCAGAAAGCCCGAGAACAGGATCGACACCGCCAACGACAGCGAGAACTGCTGGTAGATCACCCCCACCGAGCCTGACATGAACGCCAGCGGCATGAACACCGCCGACAGCACCAGGGTGATGCCGATGATCGCGCCAGACACCTGGCCCATCGCCTTGATGGTGGCGTCAACCGGCGACAGCCCTTCCTCGGCCATGATGCGCTCGACGTTCTCTACCACCACGATGGCGTCGTCGACCAGGATGCCGATGGCCAGCACCATGCCGAACATGGTCATCATGTTCACCGAGAAGCCCAGCAGTTTCATCACCATCAACGTACCCAGCAGGCACACGGGCACCACGATCGACGGGATCAAGGTGTAGCGGATGTTCTGCAGGAACAGGAACATCACCAAAAACACCAGGACCATGGCTTCGAGCAGGGTGTGAATGACCTTTTCAATGGCCACGTCGACAAAGCGCGAGGTGTCATACGGCACCGAGTATTCGACCCCCTCGGGGAAGAACGCGCTCAGCTCGGCCAGGCGATCCTTGACCAGCTCGGCGGTTTTCAACGCATTGGCGCCCGGCGCCAGCTGCACCGCACCAGCCACGGCGGGCTTGCCGTTCAGGCGCGAAGCAAAGTTGTAGCTTTCCATGCCTACTTCCAGGCGGGCGACGTCGGCCAGGCGCACCAACGAACCGTCCGGGTTGGCGCGCAGCACCACACGGCCAAACGCCTGTGGGTCGTCCAGGGTGCCTTGCACGGCCAGGGTGGCGGTCAGCTCCTGCTGGCTACTGCCCGGCGCGCTGCCGAAGCTGCCGGCAGGCACCTGCACGTTCTGCCCGCGAATGGCGTTGCTCACGTCATCGATCGACAGCCCGTAGCCCACCAGCTTCTGCGGGTCGACCCAGACGCGCATGGCCGCTTCCGACGAGAAGAACTGCAACTTGCCCACGCCCGGTACCCGGCGTAGCTCATTGTTGATGTTGCGCGCCGCGTAGTCGCCCAACGCCGTGGTGTCGGCTTTGCCAGCGCCGTCCTTGTAACTGAGGGCGTAGATCAGCAAGAAGCCGGCGCTGGTCTGCTCAACCTGGATACCCTGGGTGATCACCGCCTGCGGCATGCGTGCTTCGGCCTTTTTAAGGCGGTTTTGCACATCGACCTGGGCCAGCTCCGGGTCGGTACCCGGCTCGAAGGTGACCACCACTTCGGCCATGCCGTTGGAGTTGTTGGTGGACTCGAAGTACAGCAGGTTCTTGGCGCCGTTGAGCGACTCCTCGATGATGCTGGTGACCGAGTCCACCAGTACCTTGGCCGAAGCGCCCGGGTAGGTGGCGGTGATGGTGATCTGGGGTGGCGCCACGTTGGGGTACTGGGCCACCGGCAGGGTGGGGATTACCAGCAGCCCGGCCAGGGAAATGAACAGCGCCACGACCCAGGCAAAATTCGGCCGTTTGATGAAGAACTTGGACATTGCGTTACCCTCGCCTTAACGCACGGCGGCTTGTTGCGCCGGGGCCGGTGTTACCGGCATGCCCGGGGCCAGGCCGGCAGGGCTGCCGACGATCACCTGGTCACCTGGCCGCAGGCCTTCGGTGACCTGCCAGCGGGCGCCGTGCATGACACCTGTGCGCACACTGCGCGCCTCGGCAACCCCGCCGATGCCCACCAGCATTACCCGGGCCTCGCCGTCGCCACCGCGCTGAATGGCGCGCTGCGGTACCAGGATGGCCTGGTTGTCGGTGCCTTGGGGGGTGCGCACGCGCACATACATGCCCGGCAGCAAGATGCCATCAGCATTGTCGAAGCGACCGCGAAGGGTGACCTGGCCGGTGCCGCGGTCCACCGCGATATCCGTGAACATCAGCGCGCCCTGGCGCTCGTAGTCGGTGCCTTCTACCCGGGCCGTCAGGGCCTGCTGGTCGCCGGCGGCCAGTGCACCGTCCTTCAGCGCCTGGCGCAGGCGCAGGGCGTCGGCGGCGGACTGGGTGAAATCGACGTAGATCGGGTCCAGTTGCTGCACGCGCGCCATCAGCGTGGCGTCGCCCTGCCCCACCAGCGCACCTTCGGTGACCAGCGCCCGGCCAATGCGCCCGGAAATCGGCGCCTTGACCGTGGCGTAGCCCAGGTTCAGGCGTGCCGTCTCGACATCAGCCTGGGCCGAACGCACGGCGGCCTGGCCACTGCGCAGGTTGGCGCTGGCAGTGTCGAAATCCTGCTGGCTGACGGCCTGTATCTTCACCAACGGCTGGTAGCGCTGCACCCGCGCCTGGGCTTCGAACATCACCGACTGGGCCCGGGCCAGGTCGGCTTCGGCGCGGGCCAGTGCAGCCTTGAACGGTGCCGGGTCGATCTGGAACAGCACGTCGCCGGCCTTGACGTCGGCGCCCTCTTCAAACCCCTTGTGCAGGACGATGCCTGCCACCCGGGCACGCACCTCGGCCACGCGCATGGGTTCGACCCGGCCGGGCAGGGTTGCCGCCAGGGTCAGGGGTTCGCTGGCGACCGTTACGGTCTGGACTGGAAAGGCGTTCTGCGCCTCGGTCGGCGGCGCTTCAGCCGCGCCGCAGCCAGCCAGGACGACGGCCGCCGCCAGGCAACTGGCCATTCCTATTGCACGCAAGTTGCTCATGATTCACCCGAGCTTTAAATGGAAAAACGGCTCGGATGATAGGCATGAGCGCAAAATGAGTCAATTTTGTCTCATTTGATACTTTGTTAATAATTGTGAAACCAGGAACTCATGCGATCTCTGTAGGAGCGGCCTTGTGTCGCGATCGGGCGCGAAGCGGCCGAAATTCAGGCGCCGCCGTTTGTCAGACAGTTACGGGATGCAGGTTTGGCGGCCGCTTCGCGCCCGATCGCGACACAAGGCCGCTCCTACAGGAATCGCAAAGCTCAGCGGATCTGGTGCTTGTGCAGCAACCGGTAAAAGGTTGGCCGCGATATTCCCAGCACCTTGGCCGCCACGCTCATGTTATCGCTGTGCCGGTTGAGCACGTCGCACAACGCCTGGCGCTCGGCCCGTTGCTTGTATTCTTCCAGCGTACCCAGCGGCTGTTGCCCCTGGTCGATTGTCAGCAGGCCCAGGTCCTGCGCCTCGATCTGTCGGCCTTCGGCCAACACCAGGCCGCGTCGTACGCGGTTGGCCAGTTCTCGCACGTTGCCCGGCCAGTCATGCCTGCCCATGGCCGCCAGGGCATGGTCGCTGAACGAACGTGGCCGACGCCCGGTTTCCAGGCTGTAGAAATGGGCAAAATGGCTGGCCAGCATCGACAAGTCACCATGCCGGTCACGCAGCGGCGCGGTCACCACTTGCAACACATTCAGCCGGTAATACAGGTCTTCACGGAAACGCCCTTGCTCGATGGCCCTTTCCAGGTCCACATGGGTCGCGGCCAGCACGCGTGCATCCACCGGGATCGGCTGGCTGCCGCCCACCCGCTCGATATGCTTCTCCTGCAAGAAGCGCAGCAGGTTGGCTTGCAACTCCAGTGGCAGATCACCGATTTCATCAAGAAACAGGGTGCCGCCATGGGCCGCCTCGATGCGCCCGGTCTTGCGTTGGTGAGCCCCGGTAAAGGCGCCTTTCTCATGGCCGAACAGTTCCGACTGGATAAGGTGTTCGGGAATGGCGCCGCAGTTGATGGCGATGAACGGCTGCTCGCTGCGTTGCGACTGCCGGTGCAGGGTACGG
This sequence comes from Pseudomonas sp. NPDC089547, assembly GCF_050280665.1. Classification (NCBI taxonomy): domain Bacteria; kingdom Pseudomonadati; phylum Pseudomonadota; class Gammaproteobacteria; order Pseudomonadales; family Pseudomonadaceae; genus Pseudomonas; species Pseudomonas sp. NPDC089547. Next base: position 68,003 of record NZ_JBNNVS010000016.1, read on the forward strand.
GCCACCAGTTCCTTGCCGGTACCGCTTTCACCACGGATCAGCACGGGCGACTCGGTGGGCGCCAGTTTGCCCAGCAGCTTGCGCAGCTCTCGAATCGGGCGGCTTTCGCCCAGTAGTTCGTGGGTGGACTCATCCACCTTGGCGGCCCCTTTGCCACGCAGGCGCGCCATGCCGAAGGCCCGGCCCAGGGTAACCTGCACACGGGAGACATCGAACGGCAAGGTGTGGAAATCGAAGAACCATTCGCAGACGAAATCGCCGAATGCCGGCATCCGTAACTGTTCGGCGCTGAGCACGGCGATCCATTCGGTGTTACTGCGCTTGATCATGTCCTTGACCGCATCCGGTTGCCTCAGGTGCGAAGCCTGCAAGCGCAACAAGCCCACATCACAAGGATGATCCAGCGCCGCGCCGAGCATGCAGCTGTCTACATCCCAACCTGCGTTTCGCAGGCCAGGCAACAAACGGTGGCAGTCGTCGCAGGGGTCGACGATGAGCAGACGGCGTTGAGCGGCGAGCTGTAGCATGACCGATCCTTGGCGCCATTTTTTGGTTTTATGAAGTAAAACAGCAAGTTGTGGCGCCTGTTAAACAGTAGCAACGAAGTTGACAGTTCCCAGTACCGTCTGTCTGCCGACGCATTTTTTTACAAAGTGCCACGGGAATTTTCGCGTTTTATCGACATCACATGGCGGCGCAGGCAACAACGGATTCGACCCTGACAAAAAATTTACACCTAATGTGTGACTTGCCCCCGGACAACGAGCATCAGTACACATAACCCCGCGCTGCACTTCGCGATGAATGAGGCGACTTTGAAGCAACGCGGACTTAACTTCGATGTTTGGGACCATAGAGAGACCGAACCATGAATGCCCCGCTCCGTGTCAACGAAGCACTGCTGATTGCCGACCACGCCTTCGAACCTTTCCAGTGCGTAGCCTGGGATGCACCCAACGGTACTGGTGAGCTGAGCCTGGCAGTGATCGACCGGACCAGCACCCGCATCGGCAGCAAGCAGGTGTCTTCGCGTATCTATTCCGACCCTGCCCAATGGGCCAGCCTGATTGAGGAAGTGCGCGCCGAACTGTGCGAAAAAGGTTACGACCTGCAACCCTGGTCGATGCCGAAGTAATAGCACCCGGCAAACCAAGTGCGTGCAACGCCACGCACTTGTTCAAATGCAAAGTTGCTGCCCTGGCAACTTTTTATATTGCGACATAGTGTCGCGCCAATACGATTCAGTCCAGGATTTTGAATTGCTGCAAGTGCTGGTAATCGGCCTGCAATTGCTCAGCCAGGCGCTGTGCGCGCCCAAGGCGAACGGGCGCCAGTTCCATATCCACCAATAACGTTGCGCAGGGCATGGGCTGTACGGCGTTGCAATGCTGCAGGCGACCATCGGTAAACACCAGGCAACGCACCGCTTCATCCGGGTGGGCACGCTGGCGTGCCTGCAGCCAGTGCCGTGCCTGTTCCAGTGCTGCGATCAGCGGCGTACCGCCACCTGCCCCCAAGGCTTGCAGCCAGGGCTGCAGGGCCGCCGAGGCCTTCAGGCCGTGGCGCTGCCATTGTGGCGTGCGCCCGCTGGCGGTCAGCAGGGCCAGCCGGGCGCGCTGGCGATAGGCCTGGTCGAACAGGGCCGCCAGCAGCCCTTTGGTCTGCGCCAGCGCCTGGTGGCGACGGGTCGAGGCCGAAGCATCGACAATCACCAGCCACAGCTCTGCGGGTTTGGCCTGGCGCAGTTGCCAGCACAGGTCCTGGCGCAGGCGTGGTCGCCCTTTGAGCAAGGTCGGCAGCCAGGCCACTCGCCCAGCCGCTGCACTGCGCGCCCGGCCACGGCTGGCCCCGGCCTGCTTGCCCGCGCCTGGTCTGGCATCCGCCCCTTTGGCAGGTGGCTGGCGAATGCTCAGGGCTTTTTTGCCCAGTTCGGCACCTCACGCCGCGCGCCGCTGGCGACCGGCTGTGCCGGCAATGCCCCCCAGTCACCCTGCCCGCCCTGTTCGCCGGGGTTGCTTGCACCCTGCTGTTCGGGCTGTTGCGGTGCCGACGGCGGGTTGGCCTGGGGCATGACGCGCCGGCGATGGCGCAAGGCAAACTCGGCCACGGCATCAACATCGGCTTCCTCGATGGCCGCACCACCGCGCCAGGCGCAATGGGCGCGCGCGGCCCGCAGCCAGACCAGGTCGGCGCGCAGGCCGTCGACACCCGCGGCGTAGCAGCGCTCGGTGATCCAGGCCAGCGCCTGATCATCCAGGGCGATGCCAGTCAAGGCATGGCGCGCCGCCTGGCAGCGTTCGCGCAGTTGCGCCTGGGCCGCAGCCCATTGCGCGCAGAAGGCCTGCGGGTCGCTGTCGAAGGCCAGGCGACGGCGAATGATCTGCTGTCGGGCTTCAGGCTCGGGCAGGCCTTCGAGGGCGACGTTCAGGCCAAACCGGTCAAGCAACTGCGGGCGCAGTTCACCCTCTTCCGGGTTCATGGTGCCGATCAGCACGAAGCGGGCACTGTGCCGATGCGAGATGCCATCGCGCTCGATACGGTTGGTGCCACTGGCCGCCACGTCGAGCAACAGGTCCACCAAGGTATCGGGCAGCAGGTTGACCTCATCCACATACAACACGCCCCCGTCGGCCTGGGCCAGCACGCCTGGTGAAAATTGTGCCTTGCCCTGCCCCAGCGCGGCATCCAGATCCAGGGTGCCGACCAGGCGCTCTTCACTGGCACCCAGTGGCAGGGTGACGAAGGGCCCTTCACCCAGCAGATCCGCCAGGCCACGGGCCAGGGTGCTCTTGGCCATGCCGCGTGGCCCTTCGATCAGCACGCCGCCGATCCTGGGGTCGATGGCGGTCAGGCACAGCGCCAGTTTCAGGTCGTCGGCACCGACCACTGCGGCCAGCGGGAATTGTACGGGTTCACTCATTTCAAGCCTGTTCCTCGCCGTCGAGCAGTTGCGCCTCAAGGGCCTCGCGGTAGTCGCCCGGCGCTTGCCAAAGGCCACGCTGCTGGGCCTCCAGCAGGCGCTCGGTAAGGTCGCGCAGGGCCTCGGGGTTGTGCTCGCGCATGAAGTCGCGGGTGGCCGGGTCGAGCACATAGGCATCGGCCAGCCCCTGGTAATGATGGTCGTCGATCAGGTGCGTGGTGGCGTCAAAGGCAAACAGGTTGTCGACCGTCGCCGCCATCTCGAAAGCACCCTTGTAGCCATGGCGCTTGACCCCGTCGATCCACTTGGGGTTGAGCGCACGGGCACGGATGACCCGGTTCAGCTCCTCCTTGAGGGTGCGGATGCGTGGCCGGTCGGCCTGGCTGTGGTCGCCGTGGTAACTGGCCACTGCTGCACCGGACAAGGTTTCCGACGCGGCCAGCATGCCGCCCTGGAACTGGTAGTAATCGTTGGAATCGAGCAGGTCGTGCTCGTGGTTGTCCTGGTTCTGCAGCACCGCCTGTACCTTGGCCAGGCGCTGGGCGAACTGTGCGCGGGCCGGGGTGCCTTCGTCACTGGCGCCGTAGGCGTAACCACCATGGTTGAGGTAGACCTCGGCCAGGTCATCACGGCTGTGCCACAGGCGCCCGTCGATGGCGTTCTGAACCCCGGCACCATAAGCACCGGGCTTGGCACCGAACACCCGCCAGCCCGCCTGGCGGGCGGCCTGCTCGGCGTCCACGCCCTGCGCTTGCAGCGCCGCACGTTCGCTGCGTACCCGCGCGGCCAGGGGGTTGAGGTCGTCGGGCTCGTCCAGTGCTGCGACTGCCTGCACGGCTGCATCGAACAGCCGAATAAGGTTGCCGAAGGCGTCACGGAAAAAGCCGGAAACACGCAAGGTCACATCCACCCGGGGGCGGTCGAGCAGGCTCAGCGGCAGGATTTCAAAGTCGTCGACGCGCTGGCTGCCGGTGGCCCACACCGGCCGCACGCCCATTAGCGCCATGGCCTGAGCGATGTCGTCGCCGCCGGTGCGCATGGTCGCCGTGCCCCACACCGACAGGCCGAGCTGGCGCAGGTGGTCGCCGTGGTCCTGCAGGTGGCGTTCGAGGATCAGGTTGGCCGAGGCAAAGCCCAGGCGCCAGGCCGTGGTGGTGGGTAGGTTGCGCACGTCCACGGTATAGAAGTTGCGCCCGGTGGGCAGCACGTCGAGGCGCCCACGGCTGGGCGCACCGCTGGGGCCGGCAGGCACGAAGCGGCCGGCCAGCGCTGCCAGCAAGCCGTTCATTTCGGCGCTGCCGCAGGCATCCAGGCTGGGAGCGACTGCGTCGCGCAAGGCCTTGACCACGTCGTGCACCGGATGCCATTCGCTCAGCGCGGGTAACTGTGCGTTGCCTTCCAGCGCCTGCCCGATCACGTGCAGCGCCAGCAGTTCAAGGCGCTCGCGGGTATCCCCACAGGTGCGCCAGGGCTCGCTGCTCATGGCCTGCAACTGCTCTGGGCGTGCGCCCTGCCACGGTTGCCCCAGTTCACAATCGAGCGGGTCGAAACCTGGCACCAGCGCCTTGGCCAATGCCCGCAGCAGGCTGGCATTACCGCCGCGACCGTCGCCACGCTCAACCCGCAGCAGCGCCAGCAAGGTATCCAGGCGCAAGCGGCCTTCAGGCGACTGGCCGAACACGTGCAGGCCATCGCGAATCTGTGATTCCTTCAGGTCGCACAGGTAGGTGTCCAGGCGCGGCAGCCACACGGCAGCATCGTCCAGTTGGCCTTCCAGTTGCAGCTCACGGTCGATGTGGTTGGCCTTGACCAGTTCCAGGATGTCGCGCTGCAACTCACGGGCTCGCCGCGGGTCGAGCATCTGCGCCTCGTAGAACTCGTCGGCCAGCTGTTCCAGGTGACGCAGCGGGCCATAGGTTTCGGCGCGGGTCAGGGGCGGCATCAGGTGGTCGATGATCACTGCCTGGGTGCGACGCTTGGCCTGAGCGCCCTCGCCCGGGTCGTTGACGATGAACGGGTAGATGTTCGGCAGCGGGCCGAGCAAAGCGTCCGGCCAGCACTGTGCCGACAGGCCGACACCCTTGCCGGGCAGCCATTCGAGGTTGCCGTGCTTGCCCACATGGATCACCGCATCGGCGGCAAAGGCATGGCGCAGCCAGAAGTGAAACGCCAGGTAGCCGTGCGGTGGCACCAGGTCTGGGTCGTGGTACACCGCGCTGGGGTCTACCTGATAACCCCGGGCCGGTTGTATGCCGACGAAGGTCAGGCCATAGCGCAGGCCGGCGACCATCAGCCTGCCGCCGCGGTACATCGGGTCCTGCTCGGGTGGCCCCCAGCGTTCCAGCACGGCCTGGCGGTTGGCCTGCGGCAGGCGCTCGAACGCGGCCTGATAGTCCGCCAGGCTCAGGCTCTGGGCGCAGGGGCGCAGGTCGAGTTGGTCGAGGTCGTTGGTAACGCCACCAAACAACTGGTGGATCAGTTGCGTGCCACTGCCCGGCAGACTCGCCAGCGGATAGCCCTCGGCCTGAAGCGCCTTGAGGATGTTCAGGGCGGCAGCAGGCGTGTCCAGGCCAACGCCATTGCCAATGCGGCCATCGCGGGTCGGGTAGTTGGCCAGCACCAGGGCCACACGCTTCTGGGCATTGGGCAGGCGCGCCAGCTCGACCCAGCGGCGGGCCAGTTCGGCAACGAAGTCCATGCGTTCTGGGTGGGCGCGGTAGCACACCACATCAGACTGGCTGCGTTCGCTGCGCCAGGCCATGTCCTTGAAACTGACAGGCCGGGTGATGATGCGCCCGTCCAGTTCAGGCAAGGCAATGTGCATGGCCAGGTCGCGTGCCCCCAGCCCCTGCTCGCTGGCTTCCCAGCCGGGCTGGTTGTCTTGCGCGCAAATGGCCTGTAGCACAGGGATGTCACGACGGAACGGGCGCAGGTTGGGCCGCTCGGGGCTGGACAAGGCAAAACCGGTGGTATTGACCAGCACCTCGGCACCGACCTCGTCCAGCCAGGCTTCGACCTGCTCCAGGCAAGCGCTTTCCTTAAGGCTGGCCACGGCAATCGGCAGCGGGTTCAGCCCGGCAGCCTGGAGGCGCTGGCAAAACACATCGATGAACGCGGTATTGGCCGCCTGCAAGTGCGAGCGGTAGAACAGCAACGGCGCCACCGGGTGTTCGGGGTGCCAGTGCGGGTACCAGTCTTCCAGCACGGCACTGCCCTTGGCCGGGTGATACACGGCGGTGCGCGGCAGCGGTTGCGGCTCGTCCCAGGCATAGTCGCGGCCCAGCCACTGGTTGGCCAGGCAGTTGAACAGGTTGATGGCGTTGGCCTTGCCGCCCTGGCGCAAATAATGCCAGAGGCGCTCGGCCTGCTCGCCGGTGACGCTGCCCAGGCTGGTCAGTTCCGGGTCCGGGCGGTCATCGCCCGGCACCAGGATCAGTTGCACGCCACGGGCGGCCAGCTCGACCAGCTGCTCGACGCCATAGCGCCAGTAGCCAACGCCACCGTGCAGCGACACCAGGATGACCTTGGCATGGCGCAGCACCTGGTCGACATACAAGTCGACCGAGGCGTGGTTCTGCACCTGCATCGGGTTGGCCAGGCGCAGGCTGGGGTAGCCTTCGGGCAATTGCTCGGCGGTGTCGGCGAGCAATGCCAGGTGTGAATCGCCACTGCAGAGAATCACCAGCTCGGCGGGTGTCTGGCCGAGGTCGGCAATGCTGTCATCCGGCACAAAGCCGCCGGGCTGGGTCCGCAGCAGGTGCATGGGTCAGGCGCCCAGTGCCTGGCGCAGGCGCGCTTCCAGCTGAGCAGCATCCAGGTCCTGGCCGATCAGGACCAGGCGGGTAATGCGCGGCTCGTCGGCGCGCCAGGCGCGGTCGAAGTGCTTGTCGAAACGGGTACCCACGCCTTGTACCAGCAGGCGCATCGGCTTGCCCGGGATGGCGGCGAAACCTTTGGCGCGCAGCACGCCGAACTCCACCACCAGCTGCGTCAGGGCGTCGAGCAGCAGGCTTTCGTCGGCCTCTGGCAGGTCGATGGAGATGGAATCGAAGGCGTCGTGGTCATGGTCGTCATGGTCGTCGCCGTCGTGGTGCGAGTCGTGATGGGTACGGCGGCCATCAATATGCGCCTCGGACTCGGCGCCCACGCCCAGCAGCACTTCCAGTGGCAGCTTGCCGCTGCTGGCCTCGATCACTTTCACCGCTGGCGGCAGTTCCTCGGCCACTTCGGCGCGGACCTTGGCCAGGCCTTCGGCGTCGATCAGGTCGGCCTTGTTCAGCACCACCAGATCGGCGCTGGCCAGTTGGTCGGCGAACAGTTCGTGCAGTGGCGATTCATGGTCCAGGTTAGGGTCCAGCTTGCGCTGGGCATCGACCTGGTCCGGGTAGGCGGCAAAGGTGCCAGCGGCCACGGCCGGGCTGTCGACCACGGTGATCACTGCGTCGACGGTGCAGGCGTTGCGGATTTCCGGCCACTGGAAGGCTTGCACCAGAGGCTTGGGCAGCGCCAGGCCGCTGGTTTCGATCAGGATATGGTCCAGGTCGCCACGGCGTGCCACTAACTCACGCATGACCGGGAAGAACTCTTCCTGCACGGTGCAGCACAGGCAGCCATTGGCCAGCTCGTAGACGCGGCCACTGGCCTCTTCTTCTGTGCAACCGATGCTGCACTGTTTGAGGATTTCGCCATCGATACCCAGTTCGCCGAATTCGTTGACGATGACCGCAATGCGGCGGCCCTGGGCGTTGTCGAGCATGTGGCGCAGCAAGGTGGTCTTGCCCGAGCCGAGGAAGCCGGTGACGATGGTGACGGGTAGCTTGGCCAGTGTTTTCATGTCGCATTGCCCTTGGCAGTATGGCGCGGGCATGCAGGACGACAGCCGCGGGCCAGGCCGGCCGGGCTTGTTCGCCACCGGATCACCCCGCCCGGTTGAAAGTCGAAGACGTTGCGAGGCAGGTCTCCTGGCTTGCACCGTTCCATTTGCCCTTTATAAAGCAGGCTGTGGCGGGATGACGCCTTCCCGCGCGCGTGCGCAGTGGCTGTGTCGATCCGTTGTCGGTGCTTACAGTTGCGGGGGCAGCCGCGGCTTGTACCGCGTTCCCGTCTTAGCTTCGGCCTGGCCGAAGAACCTCGAAGTGGCAAGGCTACGCAGTGGCTGGCGGGTGGTCAACCGTTGCGGTTGGCTGTCTGACCACAAGGCGCGCAACTGCGCTACAGTGGCACCCTCACCCACGGCCACGGACGCCCCCATGCACCTCGCCCCTGCCATACCCGTACTGCGCATTTTCTCGGTCGACAAGGCCCGCGAGTTCTACCTCGACTTCCTCGGTTTCAGCATCGACTGGGAGCACCGTTTCAGCCCGGACCTGCCCCTGTACGTACAGATTCATCGCGACGGGCTGATACTGCACCTTTCCGAGCACCACGGTGATGCCTGCCCCGGCTCCACCGTGTTCGCCCGCATCGACGACCTGCGCGCGCTGGAACGTGAGCTGCAGGATAAACAGTACGGCTATGCCCGGCCCGAGGCCGAGCGCCTGGACTGGGGATTGCAGATGCAGGTGTACGACCCGTTCGGCAACCGCTTGCGCTTTTGCCAGCAGATCGATGACGGGGCCAATCCTTGAAGGCCATGGGCAAACGCGAAATGGCCAGGCTGGAGCGAGAGCTGGTCGCATGCCTGACCGAAGCCTGCGAAACCGCCAAGGCAGAGATCGTCGGGTTCAGTTGGCTGACCCATCGGCTTGATCCTGAGGATTTTCCGGCCAGCCTGCGCATCACCTGGGTGTTCGAGCAAGAAGCCGACAAGGCGGCTGCGGTGGCGGGTGACGCCAAGGTGCGCATGCTGGCACTGACCGAAGTGGCGCTGGAGCAGGCTGGCATACAACTGGACCACCCGGCCTGGCATGTGCGGTTCGACAGTGAAGAAGCCTGCCAGCAGAGCCACGGCGGGGACTGGGCCAAGCGTTTGAAGGGGCGCTGAGCTTAGGGGCTTGGCGCTGCAAATCTTTCGCCAAACCTCTCGCAGCCCCCCCCGCAGTACCTCCGCCAGTCCGCAAGCAATGCATTGCAGGCTATCAATTCGTGACTGGCCGTTCCCGATCTGCCACGGATGTATTATGGTGGCGTGGTGCGCATATAACAGCAGCCCGAGCGATCGGGCACTTGCAAGACAATGAGGGTGTCATGAGCAACGAAAGCATTAACTGGGACAAGCTGGGTTTCGACTACATCAAGACCGACAAACGCTACCTGTCCGTATGGCGCAATGGCGAGTGGGACAAGGGCACCCTGACCGAAGACAACGTCCTGCACATCAGTGAAGGCTCCACTGCCCTGCACTATGGCCAGCAGTGCTTCGAGGGCCTGAAGGCCTACCGCTGCAAGGACGGTTCGATCAACCTGTTCCGCCCGGACCAGAACGCTGCCCGCATGGCACGCAGCTGCGCCCGCCTGCTGATGCCGCAGGTGCCGACCGATGTGTTCATCGAAGCGTGCAAGCAAGTGGTCAAGGCCAACGAAAAGTTCGTGCCACCGCACGGCAAAGGCGCCCTCTACCTGCGCCCGTTCGTGATCGGCACCGGTGACAACATTGGCGTGCGCACCGCCCCCGAGTTCATCTTCTCGGTATTCGCCATCCCGGTTGGCTCGTACTTCAAGGGCGGCATGAAGCCGCACAACTTCCAGATCTCCAGCTTCGACCGTGCCGCCCCACAAGGCACCGGCGCGGCCAAGGTCGGTGGCAACTACGCCGCCAGCCTGCAGCCGGGCGCTGAAGCGAAGAAAGCCAACTTCGCCGACGCCATCTACCTCGACCCGCTGACCCACACCAAGATCGAGGAAGTCGGCTCGGCCAACTTCTTCGGCATCACCGCCAACAACGAGTTCGTCACCCCGAAATCGGCCTCGGTACTGCCAGGCATCACCCGCCTGTCGCTGATGGAACTGGCGCAATCGCGCCTGGGCCTGACCGTGATCGAAGGCGACGTGGAAATCAACAAGCTGGACCGCTTCATTGAAGCAGGCGCTTGCGGTACCGCGGCGGTGATCACCCCGATCGGCGGTATCGAGTACAACGGCAAGCTGCACGTGTTCCACGACCTGGAAAAGGTCGGCCCGGTTACCCAGAAGCTCTATAACGAGCTGACCGGCATCCAGAGCGGCGATGTCGAAGCACCGGCAGGCTGGATCGTCAAGGTCGCCTGAGGCGCCTTGGCGCAATGAAAGCGGGGCATGCCAGTAATGGCATGCCCCTTTTTTTGCCTTTATGAAAGTTGCGCAATCCCTTGTAGGAGCGGCCTTGTGTCGCGAAAGGGCCGCGCAGCGGCCCCGGTTTTCAGCTTCGCCGCGTAGATTGCCGGGGCCGCTGCGCGGCCCTTTCGCGACACAAGGCCGCTCCTACGGGGACCGCGTCGCCCACGCGATTCAGGCAAGGCGGCGCTGCATCACGCAGTGCCGGGCTTTGTCGAAAGCCCAGTTGTACAGCACGGTGTAGGGCAGGATGACCACGAAGAAGCCCAGCTCCACCATGAACGCCTGCAGCAGCGAAATATCCAGCATCCACGCCGCCACCGGCAGGCACCACACCACCAGCCCGGCCTCAAAGCCCAAACCGTGCACAAAACGCGCACTGGCTTTCCAGTGGATGCGTTCGGTCCGCACCCAGCGATCGACCAGCGCGTTGTAGGCCATGTTCCACAGCATGGCGATTACCGACAAGGTCACTGCCAATGCGCCTGCCGTCGCCAGCGACTTGCCCATCACCCAGGACAACAGCGGTGCGCACAGCAGCACGGCGAACAGTTCGTAGCCCACGGCGTGTACCAGGCGTTCGGTGAAGGAGACCGTTTTCATTGCAAATCCCATCCGTTGCGTAAGTCGTGCCCCTATTTTCTTTGACGAAACCGATACTCACCACATAGCTACCATCGGTTTCATCAATAGAATGCGCTACTCACACCCCTCAGGCTTCAAGCACCATCCTTGGCAAAGAAAGCCGAGGTTACTTGCAACTGTGCCTCGGCACTAAGGGTGAGCGTGCAACCCAGCACGCACGTTGCGCACTTGCTCCGCCGTCACTGTCGAGGCCTGGTTCGACCAGCCCTGGCGCAGGAAGGTTGCCAGTTCGGCCACTTCGGCATCGTCCATGCGCTCGGCAAAGCCGGGCATCGGCAGCACCGAAGGCGCACGCTCGGTCGACGGCGTCGCTGCGCCGGCGAGGATCACGTGCAACAAGGCATCGGCATTGGCCGCGTTGACCACCGAAGCGCCGTCCAGACGCGGGAATACGCGCTCTGCACCCTGACCGGAAACGAAGTGGCAAGCACCGCAGTTGTCGATGTACAGCCGCTCCCCCAGGGTCAGGCCCTTGGCCGCGGTCAGCTTGGCGGTGGTCGCCGCGCTGCGGTCGGCCTGCTGTTGGTACGCAGGGCCATTGGCCGGTGTCAGCGATTTCAGGTAAGCGGCCATGGCCTGCAGGTCTGCATCGCTCATGTGCGAGGTGCTGTTGGCGATCACGTCGGTCATCTCGCCAGCCACCGAGGCCTTGGCGTTACGGCCGCTGCCCAGGTACTCGACCAGCTCTTCCTCACTCCAGTGCGGCATGCCGCGCAGGGCCGGGACGTTCCAGCCGTTCAGCTCGGCACCGGTAAGGTAGCCGCTGGCCGAATCGTCCAGGCCCTTCTCCTGCATGGTCAGAGCGCGAGGGGTGTGGCACGAGCCGCAGTGGCCCAAGCCTTGGACGAGGTAAGCACCACGGCTGATCTGAGCATCACCGCCAACGACCGCAGCAGTTGCCTCGGGCGCCGGCGAGAACAGCGCGCGCCAGTAGGCCAGCGGCATGCGAAGCGACAGCGGCCACGGAATGTCGTTGGCCTTGTTCGGTTGCTCGACTGCCGCTACGCCCTGCATGAAGTAGGCATAGAGCGCCTGGGTGTCTTCATCACTGACCTTTGCATAGGACGGGAACGGCATCGCCGGGTACAGCGCGCTGCCGTCATGGCCAATACCACGACGTACCGCGCGCTCGAACTCGCCATAGGTCCAGTTGCCGATGCCGGTGTTCTTGTCCGGCGTGATGTTGGTGGAGTAGATGGTGCCGATCGGCGAGGCGATGCCCAGCCCGCCGGCGAACGGCTTACCGCCATCATGGCTGGTGTGGCAGGCCACGCAGTCACCAGCACGGGCCAGGTAGGCGCCTTTCTCGATCAGCGCCGGGGTCACGGCCTGGGTCAACTGCGCGGAGGCGTCACCGGACCGGTTGAGCAGGCCGGCGACGATCCACGCCAGCACGGCGGCCAGTACGGCGACACCCAGCACGATCGACAGGATGGAACGGGATTTGATTGTCATGTTCTCGCTCCTCACGCCTGCACCAGCGGGCCAGGGTTCTTCAGGTACTGGTCCTTGATGGCCTGGGCCGCGAACAAGGTCAGGGCGCCGATCATGGAAGTCGGGTTGGCCTGGAAGTTCTGCGGGAAGGCGTTGCCGCCCGGCACGAACACGTTATGCACGTCCCAGCTCTGCAGGTAGCGGTTGAGCGCGCTGGTTTCCGGCGAGTCACCCATGATTGCGCCACCGACGTTGTGGGTGGACACGTACTTGGTGATATCCCAGTGCGAGTCCATGCCCAGGAAGCTTTCGCTGTAGCTGTCTGGGTTCAGTTCCTTGGTGATGTCCAGCACGATCTTGCGCAGGTGCTGCTGCAGCTTGAGCTCGTTCTCCTTCCAGTCGAAGGTGATGCGCAGCAGCGGCTGGCCCCACGGGTCCTTGTAGGTCGGGTCGAGGTCGACGTAGTGGTCGCGGTACGACATGCAGCCGGTGGAGATGCTGATCTTCATCGAATGGCCGTACCAGTCCTGCATGCCTTCCTTCCAGCCCTGGCCCCACTCCGGCGTGCCGGAGGGCAGCGCGGTGCCGATCGGCGTACCCGTGGCTTGCGAGCTGTGGATCTTGGCACCGCCGATGAAGCCCAGGGACGGGCCGTCGAAGTTGCCCGGGGAAACGTCGTTGAACATCTGCCCGGTGGCACCGGCGGTGGCGAACGGGTTGAAGTGCTTGTCCTTGAAGAACAGCGTGGCGCCGCCGTTGCTGAGGAACGCGTAGTTACGGCCGATGGTGCCCTTGCGGGTGACCGGGTTGTACGGCTGGCCGATGCCCGACAGCAGCATCAGGCGCACGTTGACGAACTGGAACGCCGCCAGCACGACGATCCTGGCCGGCTGGAACACCTCGTTGCCCTGGGCGTCGACGTAGGTGATGCCCTTGGCGGTCTTGCCGTCCGGGTGCAGTTCCACGCGCAGGACGTTGGCGTTGACCCGGTAGTCGAAGTTGTCCATGCGCTTGAGCGCGTCCATCACCGCCGTCTGCGGCGAGGCCTTGGAATAGTTCAGGCACGGGTACTTGCTGCAGTAGCCACAGTAGTTGCACGGCGCGATCTGGTTGCCGTAGGGGTTCTTCCAGGCCCGCGACACGTTGGCCGAGGGGTTGGGGAACGGGTGGTAACCCAGCTTGCGCGCGGCGTCGGCGAACATTTTATTGTTCAGCGTATCTTCCAGCGCTGGCAGCGGGTACGGGTTGGAACGCGGCCCTTCGAACGGGTCGCCGCCCACCAGGATCTGGCCGTTGAGGTTGCCGGTGTTGCCCGACAGGCCGCAGATCTTGTCGAACTTGTCGAGGTACGGCTCGATCTCGTCCCAGGTGAACGGGAAGTCGCCGATGGTCATGTCGCTTTGCAGGATGCCGGGGGCATAGGCCTGGTCGGCGTAGGTCTTGAGCTTGATGTCGGTCGGCGTCGGGCGGATCAGCACGCCGGTCCAGTGCAGGCCCGAGCCACCGACGCCGGTGCCGGGCACGAAGGCGCCCCACTGGCGGGTCGGCAAGGCGGTGCCGTTGAGGTTGTGGCGCACGGTGAGCGCGCCGTCCTTGGGCGTGACCATGATCTTGTTGCGCACGCCGTAGGCGTACTGGTCAGCCGGCTTAGGGTAAGCGAAATCGGCGTTGGTGCGGTCTTCACCGCGCTCGAAGGCGCGCACTTTCAAGCCTGCCTGGGCAAGCTCGATGCTCATCAGCGAGCCGGCCCAACCCAGGCCGACGACGGCGACGTCGACTTCATCATTGGTAATGTGTGCCATAAAAAACCTTGAATGCTGTAACTCGAAGCGAAGGGATCAACCGCGTTGGCCGGTCAGGCTGACCGGGCCGAGGGGGTACGGGACGTTGTGCTGGGCGACCCATTCCAGGTAGCTGGCCCGGGCACCGGGGAAGCCGATGGCAATCCACGCCTTCATGCCCTTGTTGCCGCCGTAGATGGGGTCGGCCAGCCAGCCCTGACGGCTGTGGTTGAGCAGTTCGCCGAAGAACAGCTTGGCCTTGAGCACGCTTTCGCCATGGGCGGCGAAGTCGACCTGGCCGGCCTGCAGCTTCTTCAGTACGTCATCGCGCTTGTCCAGTTCGAGCAGGGCGAAGTGCTGGCCGTGGGTGGCCTGGCACCAGCTTTCCAGCGCGGCGATACCTTTGCGGTAGATCTGCTGCGGGGTGTACGGCAGCTGGTAGCCCAGGGTGGCCGGGGCATTCAGGTCGAACGGGCCCTCCAGGTAGATCTCGCTGCCCAGGTCACCGGCCAGTTGCTGGTCGATGAAGATCGGCACGTTGGTTTCCAGCGCACCGGGGCCACGGCCGTCGGCGGGGATCAGGCGATCGCAGGCGGCGAGGATGAAGGTCCATTCGGCCGGGGTGAAGAAACACGGGGTGTAGCTGTCGAGGTTCGGCGCCGCCATTTCTGCCGCCAGCGCGGCACTCAGGCCGTTGACGGTAATGCCCATCGCGGGCAAGGCGATCAGCGACGAAAGCAGGAACTTCCTTCGCGAGGTTTGTTTGGCTAGCAACATGCAGGTCTACCTATGACTAATCACTCAGACCCGTGAAACGTGCTCATCGGCAGGCTCAAGCCCTGCTCTTGTCGACCTTCCAGAACGCTGCATTGAATGCAGCGAACTCAACTAGTCATACACATGACAGACATCGTATCTCACGGATGACAAATGGTAGCAGGCTACCTATGTGGTAACAATTTGTTTCTGTCACGATTGTCAACCGCATCATTGTCGCACGGCCCCTTGCAGCAACCACCGGCGCTGTAAACCGTAATCGCAGCAATCAAACCGAGCTATCCCCTCCGAAGTCCAGCTCCGTGGCGTCATACGTCAGCTTCCATAAAACGCAAAAATATAGAAAAATCACAAAATATTCTCATCTGAAATTATTTTGTGCAATATATATTGCGAAGGAAAGATTTATCAGAGAAAAACAAATCAAATGACCACAATCGAGATTCGAGATCCTTCTATGCGTTCCGACGATAACGCCAAAAGCCCCCCCAGCAATGCAGCTGTCATCCGAAGCGAAGACCTGATCCAGAGCGTGGCGGACGCTCTGCAGTACATCTCCTACTACCACCCCACCGATTTCATCGAAGCCTTGCATGGCGCCTACCTGCGCGAAGAGTCAACCTCTGCCAAAGATGCAATGGCGCAGATACTGATCAACTCACGCATGTGTGCGACCGGGCGCCGGCCTATCTGCCAGGACACCGGGATCGTCACGGTATTCGTACGCGTTGGCATGCAAGTCCGCTGGGAGAATTCTGGCCTGAGTGTCGACGAAATGGTCAATGAGGGTGTACGCCGCGCCTACCAATTGCCAGAGAATGTGCTGCGCGCATCGATAGTCAGCGACCCCGCAGGCCGACGCCCCAATACACGCGACAATACGCCGGCAATCATTCACTACTCGCTGGTACCGGGCGCGACTATCGAAATCGACATCGCTGCCAAAGGCGGCGGATCGGAGAACAAGTCAAAGATGGCCATGCTCAACCCCTCCGACTCGATCGTTGACTGGGTGTTGAAGACGGTGCCAACAATGGGTGCCGGATGGTGCCCTCCCGGCATGCTCGGCATTGGCATAGGCGGTACTGCGGAAAAAGCTGCTGTGATGGCCAAGGAAAGCCTGATGGGGGCAATCGATATTCACCAGCTCAAGGCCCGTGGCCCCGCGAACCGGATCGAGGAGTTACGCCTGGAGCTGTTCGAGAAGGTCAATCAACTGGGGATTGGTGCACAGGGCCTAGGCGGACTCACCACGGTTCTGGATGTAAAGATCCTCGATTACCCCACCCACGCAGCATCTTTGCCAATCTGCATGATCCCCAACTGCGCGGCAACTCGGCATGTTCACTTCGTGCTTGATGGCTCCGGTCCCGCCGAGCTGCAAGCACCTTCGCTCGATACCTATCCTGAAATTGTCTGGGAGGCTGGCCCGAGCGCACGCCGCATTGACCTGGACAGCCTGTCCCCGGAGGACACTGCCAGCTGGCAACCGGGCGAGACACTGCTACTCAACGGAAAGATGCTGACCGGGCGCGATGCGGCGCACAAGCGCATGGTGGAAATGTTGAACCGGGGTGAGCCCCTTCCCGTCGACCTGAAAGGCCGATTCATCTACTACGTCGGCCCCGTCGATCCGGTAGGTGACGAAGTCGTCGGCCCTGCCGGGCCCACAACTGCCACTCGCATGGACAAGTTCACCCGGCAAATTCTGGAACAGACCGGCCTGCTTGGCATGATTGGCAAATCCGAACGCGGCCCTGCGGCAATCGAGGCCATCAAGGATAACCGAGCGGTGTATCTGATGGCCGTCGGCGGCGCCGCCTATCTGGTGGCGCAAGCGATCCGCAAGTCGACCGTGCTGGCCTTCGAGGACCTTGGCATGGAAGCCATCTACGAGTTCGAGGTCAAGGACATGCCCGTTACCGTGGCGGTCGACAGTCAAGGCACTTCGGTGCATCAAACCGGCCCGCAGTACTGGAGCGAACGCATTTTGCTGCGCGCCGACGCCTGAAGCCGTACACAGCCGGATAAAAAAGACCGCTGTAGCAAAGCTGCAGCGGCCAAGGCTTAACGAAGAGGCCTGAGGGCTCCTAAAGCGAAAGCCCAGGTCGACTCTACATACAAAAACAACATTGAATCAATATCTTTCATAAGAAAGGATTTACAAGCTAGCTGTTGTCATTCGAAAGGCATTGTGTAGAATCAATCATGCGAATGAAATTTTCGGCATGATATCCAAAAACAACCGCCGAGCCCTGGCGCTGATGCCCATCGATTGATACTTCGGAGTCCGCTATGCCCGCTAAGAACCTGGATGCACATCTCTTCATCAATGGCCAATGGCAGGAGGGCAGCGCGGGCAAACGCGACAACGTGGACCCTGGCAATGGCGATATCCTTGGCATTGTCAGCCTGGCCAGCGCAAGTCAGGTCGATGCAGCAATCAAAGCGGCCGACGCAGCATTCCCGGCGTGGAGCCGAACCCCTGCCGTCCACCGCGGGCTGCTGCTGAAGAAGGTTTCGGCCCTGCTGGCGGAACGCGTCGACGAGCTTGCCAATGCCTTGCTGCTGGAAGGTGGCAAGACCAAGGCAGATGCCTACGGCGAAGCCGGGCGCGCAATCGAGGCATTCGGCTGGAACGGCGAAGAGGCTTCGCGCGTCTTCGGCAAAGTCCACACTGGCATCGTCGAAGGTAGCACGCGTCTTTCAGTACCCACCGCACTGGGAGTGGCAGCAGCGATCACCCCGTGGAACTTCCCGGCCGTGCTGATTGCCCGCAAGCTGGGTGCTGCACTGGCCGCCGGTTGCACGGCAGTGCTCAAAGCGTCTGAATTCACGCCATACAGTGCCACAGTGATCATTCGTGCCATCGTCGATGCGGGAATCCCGGCCGGGGTTGTGAACCTGGTGTACGGCGACCCTGCCGCAGTGAGTGAGCAACTGCTTGCCGCACCTGAGGTCAAGATCGTCTCGTTCACTGGCTCCACCCATGTCGGCAAGCTCTTGGCCGCCCAAGCGGCGCGCAATCTCACACGCTGTGTCTTTGAGCTGGGTGGCCATGCCCCGGTGATCGTTTGGGAGGACGCCGATCCAGAGCGCGTCATCCAGGTCACGGCACCCGCCAAGTTCGGCACCGCCGGTCAGTCCTGCGTCGCGCCGACTCGCTACCTGGTTCATGAAAGCCTGCATGACAAGATCGTTCAGGGTCTCGTGGCGAAGGCCGAGTCCTATCAGCTCGGCCACGGCCTCGAAGACGGCACCACCCTCGGCCCTGTTGCCCATGCAGGTCGTATCGCCGAATTCAAGGCACTGATCGAGGATGCGGTCAGCAAAGGTGCAGTGATCGAGACGGGTGGCTACCAAGTCGACCGCCCCGGCTTCTTCTTCAAGCCAACCATTCTCAGCAATGTACCTAGCGACGCCAAGATCCTCTTCGAAGAACCTTTTGGCCCGATTGCCACCGTGCAGAAAGTCGCCTCGCTTGAGCAAGCCCTCGAGCATGCCAACGCAGCACCTTATGCATTCGCTGCGTACCTGTTCAGCGATTCGCTGCGAGTACGCAACGAGGTCGTGGCGAAGCTGAACGCTTCTAACCTGGGCATCAACCAGACAGCCCCGTCCCTGCCCGACGTTGCGCTGGGTGGCTTGGGTAACAGTGGTTACGGCTACGAAGGCGGCAGCGAAGGCGTGCTCGCTTACACCCAACTCAAGCTGATCAACCAGTCTGCGCTCTGACTCGCAACATGACGAACTGGCGCTCACCGGCCCTGGATCGGGAGCGCCCCTTGCCAAGTATCAATGGACGCGATGATTCGCGACATCTCGAAGAGGTTGAAATGGCTACTCCGCTTACAATCGCCAAGGTAATTGCGTCCCCTGGCGTAGGTTCGTTCTTTTTCGATGACCAAGCCGCGATCAAGGCGGGTGCAGTAAGGGATGGCTCGGCTTACCTGGGCGTCCCTGTGACCCCTGGCTTCAAAGCGGTTCGCGAGCCCTCCGAAGCCGTCTCGGTGATGTTGGTGCTGAGCGACGGTTACATCGCCCACGGCGACTGCGCGAGCGTGCAGTACACCGGCGTGGGCGGCCGTGAGCCACGCTTCCACGCTGCCGCCCTCGCCCAACAGATCGAACAGGAACTGGGGCCTCGCCTGGTGGGTATGCCGGTGAATGGCTTCCGGGAAGCCGCGATCGCCACCGAACGCCTGGTCGATGAACTGTTCGACAGCAAGCGGGCCGCTGCCTACGGCGTTTCACAGGCACTGCTCAATGCTGCTGCGCATGCCGCTGGCCACCACTTGATGGCTCAGGTGATCAAGGACGAATGGGACATCAGTCGCCCACTGGCTGCGGTACCGATCTACGGCCAGTGCGGCGATGAACGCTATACCACCGTCGACAAGATGATCCTCAAGAGCGTCCCGGTCCTTCCCCATGGCTTGATCAACACACCAAGCCTGGTAGGCACCGACGGCGTCGCGCTGGAAGAGTACATCGGCTGGCTGCGCGCACGCATCGGCCAACTGCGCGTCAGCGAAAGCTACAAACCCATCCTCCACATCGACGTGTATGGCCTGATCGGCAGCGTGGCACAAGGCTCGATCGAGCACACCGCCAACATCATCCAGAAGCTGGAACGTGCTGCAGGCGACCACGAACTGCGCATCGAACACCCACTTGATGCCGGTAACCGTGACGCTCAGATCGAAGCCATGGGGAATCTGCGACAAACGCTGAAATCGCGTGGCAGCAAGGTATCGATCATTGCCGATGAATGGGCCAACACGGCCGAGGATGTCCACCTGTTCGCAGCCGCCGGGGCCACCGACATGGTGCAAATCAAGACCCCGGACCTGGGCTCGATTCACAACTCCATCGACGCCATCCTCGGCTGCCACAAATACGGTATCGGCCCAGTACTCGGCGGCACCTGCGCAGAGACGGACCAGTCGGCGCGTACCACCGCCCATATCGGCGTGGCAACCGGCGTGAGCCAGATGCTGGCCAAGCCCGGCATGGGCTTCGACGAGGGTTACAACATTGTCTTTAACGAGATGAACCGCGCTCTGCGGATCGCCAGCCTTATCGAGCGCTCCTGACCACTGATGCACGGGGCGGCGCCTGCGTCGCCTCAGAGGATAAGAATCATGTCGCTGCACACCGTCATCAATGGCGCCACTTCGTTCCTGTTCGTACCAGGCAACCGTCCTGAACGCTTCCAGAAGGCCCATGAGTCAGGCACCGATATCGTCATCATCGACCTTGAGGATGCCGTCGCAACAGCCGAGAAAGCGCAAGCGCGAGCAAACGTGCGGACCTGGCTCCTGAGCAACCCGACCCTGCCGACGGTCGTACGCATCAACCCACGCACGACCTCGGCTTTCGAGGAAGACGTGCACGCCCTTGCCGGGCTTGCGCGTGCAGTCATGCTGCCCAAGGCCGAAACCGCTGAGGACATTGCCGAAACCGTTGCCACACTCGGCGACGGAATTCTGATCGTGGCCCTGATTGAAACCGCAAAGGGTGTCCTCAACGCGCCACAGATCGCCGCCTCTCCCCGCGTTGCCCGTCTGGCCTTCGGCAATGTCGATTTTGCTGCAGACGTGCAGATCAAGTCTGACGACAACCAGGCACAACTGTTCGCACGCTCTCAACTGGTGTTGGCTTGCGCTGCAAGCCAGATCGCCGGCCCCATCGACGGGGTTACGACCAATATCCTCGATGAGTCAGTGACCTTGCATGCAGCTGAATATGCCCGCTCCCTGGGCTTCACCGGCAAGCTCTGCGTTCACCCTCGCCAAGTCGCCCCGGTACGACGCGCCTACCTGCCTACCGAAGACGAGATCGCCTGGGCCACCGCAATTGTCCAGCGCGCGTCAGACAGCAACGTGGCCACGATCGACGGCCAGATGATCGATCGCCCGGTGGTGCTGCGTGCCGAGCAAATTCTCGCTCAGGCAGCGCATGCCACTCTCAACTGACTGTCCGGCCAGCCGCCAGACGGCTGGCGTTGCAACGGGAGACTATCAATGAACAATGCACACACTGTCCGGCCGCTGGACGGCGTCAAAGTCATCAGCCTGGAGCACGCAATCGCGGCCCCCTTCTGCACCCGTCAACTTGCAGATCTCGGCGCCCGAGTTATCAAGGTAGAACGCCCAGGCAGCGGTGATTTCGCCCGCGGCTACGATACTCGAGTCAATGGCCTATCCTCCCACTTCGTCTGGACCAACCGCTCGAAAGAGAGCCTGGGCCTGGATCTCAAGGCTGCCGAAGGCAAGGAAATCCTGCTCAAGTTGCTGGAAGACGCCGACGTGCTGATCCAGAACCTGGCGCCAGGTGCGGCAGCGCGCATGGGGCTCGACTACGAGGCCCTGAAGGAGCGCTTTCCGCGCCTGATCGTCTGCGACATCTCTGGATATGGCGTCGGCGGCCCGTACGAGAAAAAGAAAGCCTATGACCTGCTCATCCAGAGCGAAGGCGGTTTTCTGTCGGTGACCGGAGGCCAGGGCGAAGACCAGTTGGCCAAGGCCGGCTGCTCGATTGCCGATATTGCCGCCGGCATGTACGCCTACACCAACATTCTCAGTGCGCTGCTGCTGCGCGAGAAGACCGGCGTCGGCAGCCGCGTCGACATCTCCATGCTCGAGAGCCTGGTGGAGTGGATGGGCTATCCGCTGTACTACGCCTACAACGACGCGCCACCACCGCCACGGGCCGGCGCCTCGCACTCCACCATCTACCCCTACGGTCCTTTCAATGCGGGCGACGGTGGCGTGGTCATGCTGGGGTTGCAGAACGAGCGCGAGTGGCAGTCGTTTTGCGAGAGCGTATTGCAACTGCCCGAGCTTGCCGATGACCCGCGCTTTGCCACCAACCCACTGCGCTCGGCCAACCGGGTGGAGCTGCGGCAGATCATTCTCGACCTGTTCTCCAGCCTCAGCGCCGACGCCGTGGTGCAGCGCCTGGATGAAGCACAGATCGCCAATGCAAGAGTCAACGAGATGGCCGGCGTATGGCAGCATCCACAGCTCAAGGCGCGCGATCGCTGGCGTGAAGTGGGAAGCCCGGCGGGCGCTATACCCGCACTGCTGCCCCCAGGACGCAGTTCCGCTTTCGAGCCGCGCATGGGCGCAGTACCAGCTGTTGGGCAGCATTCGTCTTCAATTCTGGCGGAGCTGGGCTATAGCGTGGGCCAGATCGACCAACTTACCAAGGACAACATCATCTGATCCGGCCAGTGGCGGGGTGCACGCCCCGCCGCCTGCGTCCTCAATCACCCGAGCGCATGCAAGTCACAGCCCTCATCCATATTTCTCAAAATGAGAAATATCGGTCATGACTATTCAGTATTCATGATTTAAAAAGCCCGCTAGGATCAGCTGCCAGTCACCCACCATAGCCCTTGGCAGCGGCCTGCATACGTCGGCGTGAGGCAACACTCGCATCGCAAGGACTAGACCCAGCGCAACTGCTGTCAGACCTTCAAGACACCGCCAGCGCAAGGCGTCTGTTGCCCAGCTTTATTCAACACAGTCGTCGAACCGTTTCCAGCCCAATGGAGAGTCACCATGTCCCTGCGTAAAATAGGCCTGATTGGCGGTATGAGCTTCGAGGGCTCTGCCGTGTACTATCGCCGGATCAACGAGGCGATCAACCAGCGCCTGGGCGGCCTGCACTCTGCACAGGTGCTTTTGCACTCTGTCGACTTTCAGACCATCGTAGACATGCAGAAAACCAACCGCTGGAACGATGCGGGTGACCACCTTGCCGCGGTGGCGCGCAGCCTGGAAGCGGGCGGAGCCGATTGCATCATGATCTGCGCAGTTACCATGCACCTGGTAGCTGACGCAGTTTCCCAAGCCACGCCCCTGCCCTTCATCCATATCGTCGACGCGGTTGGCCAGCGCCTGATCGCTGCCAACAAACGCAAGCCACTGCTGATCGCTACGCGATACACCATGGAGAACGGCTTCTATCCGGCCCGGATGAAAGCAGCGGGCATCGACGTCATGGTTCCAGATGCCGAAGCTCGCGAGCAGATCCATAGCATCATTTTTGACGAACTGAGCATCGGTAAAGTGCTCGATGGTTCGCGTGACCTGCTGATCAGTATCATCGAAACAGCCAAGGCCCAAGGCGCTGACTCGGTTATTTTCGGCTGTACCGAGATCTGCATGATTCTGGAAACGGACAAGCTCCCGCTACCAGGCTTCGATTCAACTGCCATTCATGTCGATGCCGCGGTCGCCTTCGCCCTTGGCGAGTGAAAGTAAAGCTGCAGCATCACTTCACCAGGGCTGGCTGAGCTTCGCTACCAGCCCTTGGCCGCATACACTCAACTGCGGCTTCGGGAGACTGCAAAAGATGCATGAAAGCTGCCACAGGCGCAGTCATCTCACCCTGCCATACCAGATGCGTTCGATTGCTCGCCAATGCAGCCGGCAACGGATGACACTGAACGCTGGCACCCAGCACAGCATGATCGAGCACCGCCTGGGAGATGACACCGACTCCCATCCCTGCTGCCACACAGGCCACGATTGCGTGATAAGAGCCAAACTCGAGAAGCTTACCGGGTGAGACGCCTTCTTCGGCCAGCCACTCCACCAGGCGCCGCCGATAAGAGCAACCATGCGGGAACACCACCACCGTCCTCCCTTGCAAATCGGCTGCCTGACTGATTGTGGCCTCCCCCTTGGCAGTGATCAGGGTCAAAACATCGTCGAAGACGGGCACACTGGAAAACCGCCCAAGCTCGAACGGCTCGGCGACGAATGCTGCGTCCAGTTCATATTGCGCAAGCTTTTGCAGCAACACATCAGTGATGCCGGTCTGCAATTCGATGCTGACTTCCGGGAAGTGCTGATGATAAGCCGAAAGATAGGGTGGCAGCCGGGCACCCGCGGTGCTCTCCAGGGAGCCCAGGCGCAGCACACCCGCTGCGATGCCCGTTTGCAGCTCTTGCTCGGCCAAATCGGCCATCTGTAGCAACCGCTGCGCATGCCTGAGCAATGTATGCCCATTGTCAGTAAGCACCAGATGCCGCCCCTGTCGCCGGAACAGCGCCACGCTCAAGCGCTCTTCCAACTGCTTGATTCGCGTCGTCACATTGGACGGCACGCGATTCAGCTGCCGGGCGGCATGGGCGATTCCCCCGTGCTGAACCACAGCGCGGAAGATATGCAAATCTTCAAGGTCCATATTTCTCATAAAGAGAAAATTACCCCTGCTTGATTCTTCAATCAAGAATGTGTGTCGAAAAAAACAAACCTCCGCGGATGCGGAGGTTTGCGTAAGTTCGGGAAGCCAGCGCCAAGCGGGGGGTCTGTAACACTCTAGCTCCCCTTTCATCCACGCGTCGGGCAAGTACGGCAGTCGTCAGAACAGTCCGACTTACCCTGTGCCTGGAAGCACTTACTCCTTGACGAACATCTTCCGAGGGACGTTGCTCAGGCAACTCACCCCAGTGGAAGTGATCGCAATGGTTTCGGTGATCTCGATACCCCAATCGTCGAACCACAGGCCCGGCATGAAATGGAACGTCATGCCAGGTTGCAGGACCGTCTGGTCCCCAATGCGCAAGCTGGTGGTTCTTTCGCCCCAGTCAGGTGGATAGCTGAGACCGACCGGGTAGCCGACACGCCCTGCCTTCTTGATACCATGCTTGGCCATGACATCGAAGAATGCGCGGGCAATGTCTTCGCAAGTGTTGCCTGGCCGCGCGACCTCAAGCCCTGCCTCGATCCCCTCGACCACTGCTTTTTCCGCATCGAGGAACTTCTTCGGCGGCGTGCCCAAAAACA
Source organism: Pseudomonas sp. NPDC089547 (assembly GCF_050280665.1). Taxonomy (NCBI): domain Bacteria; kingdom Pseudomonadati; phylum Pseudomonadota; class Gammaproteobacteria; order Pseudomonadales; family Pseudomonadaceae; genus Pseudomonas; species Pseudomonas sp. NPDC089547. The sequence continues at coordinate 92,614 of NZ_JBNNVS010000016.1, forward strand.
CCGTACGTGAAACCGGGCAGTGATAACGGCGGTATACGCCAGCAATCTCGAAGAACGTGCCTTCACCTGCGACCAGAACCGAATCATCCCACGTCAGGTGAGGCGTAGCGGCCTCGATGCCAGAAGGCACGATCGGCACGATCGATGGATAGTCACCGGCAAACCCGTCGACACCACGGATGGCCGTGGAATAGATCTCGGCTACCACATCAGCCTTGCGTACACCCGGCTCGGCCACTTCGACCACACGCTCGTACATCTTCTCGAGAATGCGGCCACCGATACGCATGTACTCAAGCTCGGCCTCGGACTTGACGGCACGGGCCAGGTTGACCAGGTTGTTGACGTCCACCCAGGTGGTATTGGGCAACAACGTACGCAGGGTCATGAAGCTGGCGGCCGAGAAATAGAAGCTGTCCATTTCAAGGCCGACAACCCGGCGTTCCCAGCCACGCGCCTGAATCACTTCCCGGGCGAAATGCTCCATCGGGTGCAAGTCGCGCTGAACGTATTCCTCCGGGTAACCCACTAGGTTGTCATTGGCCAGATAAGTCGTTGCCCGTGCCCCATTCAGGTCCAGGCCTCGGCCGTACCAGACAGGCTCCCCTTCCATTGCGACCACGGCACACTGGTGGTTGTAGAACGAATAACCGTCATACCCGGTCAACCAGGCGATATTCGACGGGTCGGCCACAATCAGCAACTCGACACCGCGCTGCTGCATCATTTGCCGGACCCGGACCAACCTCGCCGCGTACTCGTCGACAGTGAAATACTGCCTCAGAGACGGAAAACCACTTGCACTCTCACTCATACCGACTCCTACCGTAAAACGTTGAGTGTTCGGCCACTCAGACACCTGCCGCTGCTTCTGGGCGGGCGCCACTTGTTTGCACAGATGCGGCTGAAAGACCGCGCTTGATCGCGCGCTTTTTGACGCGCTGAATGCGATACATCACGAACAAATAGACAAACCACAGCGGCATGAAAACCAGTGCCTGGCGCGTATCGGGCTCCAGCGCGAGCAGGCCGAGAACGAAGACGAAGAATGCAAGGCACGCCCAGGACATGAAGATCCCGGCAGGCATCTTGAACGTCGAGGTTTCATGCAGATCAGGTCGTTTGGCACGGTAGGCCAGGTACGAACCCAGGATGATGCACCAGGTGAAAATGAACAGGATCGCCGCGATGGTCGACACCGTGGTGAACACCGTCATCAGGTCCGGAATCAACACCAGCAGTGCAGTGCCCATGAACATGCAGAAGCACGAGAAGATCAGCGCTGGCATAGGTACGGCCGACTTCGACAGGCGCTTGAACACCGAAGGCGCATCAACTTCACAAGACAAGCCGAACAGCATGCGGCTGGAAGAGAAGACATCGCAGTTGCCCGCCGACATGGCCGAACTGATCACCACGAAGTTGATCACACCTGCCGCAATGGGCAGACCGGCGATCTGGAACAACTGAACGAACGGGCTCTTGTCCGGGGCAACCATGGCCCAGGAAGACACGGCGATGATGCAGGACAGCGACAGTACGTAGAACAGCAGCACGCGGATCGGTACAGCGTTGATGGCCTTGGGCAGGGTTTTGTAGGGGTCCTTGGCTTCAGCGGCCGTGGTACCCAGCAACTCGATGCCTGCGAAAGAGAAAATGGCGATCTGGAAACCGGCAAAGAAACCCATGATGCCATTAGGGAACATCGTTCCAGGCTCGATCACATGCTTGAACGAAGCCGTTACTCCCGTGGGCGAGACGAACCCGCTGGCGACCATCACGAAGGCCGCCACAATCAGCGACACAATGGCGACGATCTTGATCAGGGCGAACCAGAACTCCATTTCACCGAAAGCCTTGACCGCCATGATGTTCAGCAAGAACAGGAAAGCCAGCGTGCCCATCCCGGGTATCCAGGGCGACAAGTCCGGGAACCAGAACTTGAAGTAACCACCGATCACGATGAAGTCGGCCACGCCCACGATCACCAGCGTCATCCAGTACGACCAGCCAACGAAGAAGCCAGCCCACGGCCCAAGGTAATGGGTCGCGAAGTCCGCGAAAGTCTTGAACTTCAAGTTCGACAGCAGCAACTCACCGAGTGCGCGCATGACGAAGAACAGGAAGAAGCCAATGATGGCGTAGGTGAGGACAATCGACGATCCGGAGACATGGATCATCTTACCGGCGCCCATGAACAGGCCAGTACCGATAGCGCCGCCGATGGCGATCAACTGGATATGACGGTTCGCCAAGCCGCGAACCAATGTGCCTTCACCGTCAGGGGCGCTGGCCGACGCATCCGACGATGCGTGCACGGGTTGCTTTTGCATACCTTTCACCTTTGATTTTATTAACTTTATTTAAGGCAGAACTAAGGTCGAGCATTACAAATCGGGGATGTCAGGTTCGAACAAGCCACTGCAGCAGTGGCTTGACCTGAACTTATTGATCGAGCGAAACGCTGCGCACCACTCTGCGCAGGAAGCTTTCACACTGGGCCAGCTGGTCCAGCGAAAGGTATTCATTGGCCTTGTGTGCCTGCTGAATGTCACCGGGGCCGCAGATGATGCTGGGGATCCCCGCATCCTGGAATTGGCCAGCCTCGGTGCCATATGCCACCTTGCGCTTGTCCTGGTCACCGGTGAGCGCACGCACCAGTTTGGTGATTTCCGCCTGCTCGCTGGCGTTGAGGCCCGGTGCATCAGAGATCATGTCGAAGGCAATGGCCGCATCGGGGTGTTCTGCCTTCATCTTCGGCAGCAGTACATCGAAGGCGTAGGCTTCGATCTGCTTGAAGATCACTTTAGGATCCAGGGTCGGCAGATTGCGGAACTCGAATTCGAAATTGCATTCGGCCGGCACGGTATTCATCGCGTTGCCGCCGCTGATGGTACTGGTCTGTGCGGTGGTGAACGGAATATCGTACTGCTCGTCGAACGGGCCACTGCGACGGAAGCCTTCCGCGGTGTCGCGAATGAAGCAGATCAGTCGCGCGGCATATTCGATGGCATTCAGCCCGTGCGGTGTAAGCGACGAATGGGCAGCGTGGCCTTTGAAGCAGCAGCGATAAGCATTGATACCTTTGTGCGCGATGATCGGGCGCATGTTGGTCGGCTCACCGACGATGCAACCGTCTGGGTTGATGCCACGCTTCATCAGCTCTTCGATCATCAGCGGCGCACCCAGGCAAGTCACTTCCTCATCGAACGACAAGGCAAAGTGAATCGGCCGGGCCAGGCGCATGCCCAGCATTTCCGGCACCAGGTGCAAGCCGGCACCAATGAACCCCTTCATGTCACAGGTGCCACGACCATACAGCTTGCCGTCCCGCACCTCAGGCTTGAACGGATCGCTATGCCAGTCCTGGCCATCCACTGGTACTACATCGGTATGGCCGGACAGCACGATGCCGCCGTGGGTGACGCCGGAGCTCGCCGGAATGGTCGCGAAAAGGTTCGCCCACTGCCCGCTCTTGTGGTGCGTGAGGGTGCATTCAACACCCAGCCCGGTCAGATAACCACGCACGTCTTCGATCAGCTCCAGATTGGAAAGACGGCTTACGGTGTTCATCGCTACCAGCCGCTTCACCCATTCCAGAGAAGCAGGCATCTGCCCAGCTGTGCCAGCGGCGGTACCGAGTGCTTCAAACGTATTCATTCAGGGGCTCCTCAAGTCAGCCTCTTGTCTTTGCGCGTCCGCCGGAACGAATCGAGCCTGTCGGCCCTGAGGTCCTGCGGCGGAGTCTTGCGTAGCCTTGATTGCTCGTCCCGGTCACGAGCGATCAAATTCATTCGCAAAGAGAATATTACACAACACCTTTCGTACGGCAAGACAATTAACTATATCTCTTTCACATGAAAGATCTTGAAAGCCTTGTTCTTTTGCATTTGAAATTCTTGCTGCTATTCGGTGTGATAGGCTTACATTTGTAAACCCGACCCCCTCCCAGGAGCGCTACGTGCAAAAATCCTCCACCCACTCCACCATCCGCCAGGTGACTGCTCCCGAAACGCCTACCTTTGCATTCGATGAGGTCGACCTGGCCCTGCTCAAGGTGCTGGTGACCGACGCCAGGCTCTCTCAGCGTCAGATTGCCGGAAACCTGGGCATCTCAGCCCCCACTGTCAGCGAGCGCATGAGCCGCCTGGAAAAGGCAGGCGTCATCCGCGGTTACACTGCCGAGGTGGATTGGGCCGCATTGGGTTACCCGCTGACTGTTTTCCTGTCGGTGGTAGCCACCCCCGGTTACGACATCGGTGACGTGATGAGCCAGATGTGGAAGATCCCCGAGGTGCAGGACGTGCTGCTGGTCACCGGCGATCTAGACCTGCTGGTGCGCCTGCGGGCACGAGACCACAATCACCTGCGCGCAATCCTCATGGACAGGGTTTGGCAGGTCACCGGCCTGCAAGGGACTGCCACTCAAGTGTCGATCGCTGAAATGCCAGCGAAGAATTTCTCCGAAGGGCTTTTGCTGGAGATCGAGGAGTTCCTCAAGGAACAACGGGAGGCATGACTAACGCATGGGCCTGAACGCAAAAAAGGCGCCAGGGTTCAAACCTGGCGCCTTCTTGTTCGGACTACCCGCTTAAGCGATCACGCCTTCAGCACGCAGCTCACCAACAACCTGCTCGACTGCCTGACGGGTCAGCTCGACGATTTCGTTGACCTCGTCGATGGTGATAGTCAGCGGTGGCGAGAAGCCCAGGATATCGCCATGCGGCATTGCACGGGCGATCAGGTTGCGATCACGGGCAGCCTGGGAAATGCGGGCACCCACTTTCAGCGATGCATCGAAGCGGACCTTCTTCTCAGGGTCGGCTACGAACTCCAGTGCAGCCAGCAGGCCAATACCGCGGACCTCGCCCACGATCGGGCAATTGCCGAAGGTTTCCTTCAGGCTCTGCAGGAAGTAGGCGCCAACTTTCTCGGCGTGCTCGGCAATGTTCTCCCGCTCGATGATGTCCAGCACCGCGTTGGCAGTGGCCAGGCCGATCGGGTGGCCCGAGTAGGTGTAGCCGTGCGAGAACGGGCCCACTTTGTCTGCGCCGTCTTCGAAGACCTTGTACACCTTCTCGCTGACAATCACGGCCGACAGCGGGAAGTAGGCAGAGGTCAGGCCTTTGGCGCAAGTGATCAGGTCTGGCTCGAGACCGAAGTGGTCGCAGCCGAACATCTTGCCGGTACGACCGAAGCCGCAAACCACTTCGTCAGCAATCAGCAGGATGTCGTACTTGTCCAGGACTCGCTTGATCTCGGTCCAGTACCCCTTTGGAGGCGGCACGATACCGCCCGAGCCCAGCACCGGCTCACCAATCAGGGCACCGATGGTGTCCGCACCTTCTTTCAGGATCAGCTCTTCGAGTTCAGCTGCACGGCGAGCAGAGAATTGCTCTTCGGTTTCGCCTGGGTTGGAACCCCAGTAGTAGTGAGGAACGCCAGTGCGCAGGATGATCGGCAGCGGCAGGTCCATGTTGTTGTGGTAGAAGCTCATGCCGGTCATCGAGCCGGAGATGATCGAGCTGCCGTGGTACGCGCGCTCACGGGCAATGATCTTCTTCTTGTTCGGCTTGCCGCGCAGGTTGTTGTAGTACCACACCAGCTTGGCCTGGGTTTCGTTGGCGTCCGAACCGGACTGGCCATAGAACACCTTGCTCATCTTGCCAGGTGCCATCTTGACCAGACGCGACGACAGGCGAGCCAGCTGATCGGTGGTGTGGCCGGCGTAAGTGTGGAAGAAGCCCAGCTTGTGTGCCTGCTCGGAAATCGCATCGGCGATTTCGGTACGGCCATAACCCAGGTTCATGCAGTACAGGCCGGCAAAGCTGTCGATGTACTCACGGCCGGTGGAGTCGGTCACGCGGATGCCTTTGGCATCGACGATCACGGTGGGGTCGATCTTACCGGTGGCCAAGTCTTTGAGCTGAGTGAAAGGGTGCAGTACCGACGCGCGATCCTGCTCCATGATTTCTTGGTAGTTTTTATCGTTCATAGCACTTTCCTGTCTTGGTCAATGGTTTCAGGGCTGGGCCCGTCCACCAGGGCTTGATGACCCTTAGCCGACCTGCCTGCAGGCTGGGCATGCCACACCCCGCCTCTCGGTCACGCCATCGACACCAGCGATCATACGAAATGCAAAATCACACGAAAAAACGCATACGTCAACTGATATTGTAATTTACTTTACATTTGATCTTGTTATGTCAGAAAAAACCTTTCACTAAGCCAGCAAGCAACCAACGCACTCGCTGATACCATTGTCAGGGGAAAGGCCAAGCCTGACGCCGCAACGGTTGCTTCGCAGGCAAACCCGTCTCCACAGGCCTTGGTAAACCACGTACCTTGCGTGACGTCATAGGGGCTAACCTCGGTGGGTGGCCTATTGCTCAAGACTGCGAATGACCTTCTGGATGAATGCCTCACACTGGCCAATCTGTTCCAGCGTCACGAACTCGTTGGCCTTGTGCGCCTGCATGATGTCACCCGGCCCACAAATGACACTCGCAATACCCGCCTCCTGGAACTGTCCGGCCTCGGTGCCGTAAGCCACCTTGCGCTTTTCGTCATCACCGGTCAGTGCTCGCACCAACTGAGTGATCGCAGCCTGCTCCGACGCGTCCAGCCCCGGTGCATCGGAGATAAGGGTGAAGTCGATGGCGCCACTGGCATGTTCTTTCTGCATCTGCGGCAAAAGCACTTCGTTGGCATAGCGCTGGATGCGCTCAAATATCGGCTTCGGGTTCATGGTCGGCAGGTTGCGGAATTCGAACTGGAACTTGCACAGCGCCGGTACCGTATTCATCGCATTGCCACCCACAATGGTGCTGGCCTGAGCTGTGGTGAATGGCACGTCATAGAGCTGATCGAACGGCCCTTGCTGCTTGAATTCATCGGCCATGTCACGGATGTAACAGATCAGCCGTGCGGCGTACTCGATGGCATTCAAGCCATGAGGCGTCAACGATGAATGCGCCGCATGGCCGTGAACACAACATTCATAGGCATTGATGCCTTTATGGGCAACGATCGGGCGCATGCCAGTCGGCTCGCCGACGATACAGCCATCAGGGTTCACACCGCGGCGCATCAGTTCCTCGATCATGATCGGCGCCCCCAGGCAGGTCACCTCCTCGTCAAAAGAAAGCGCCAAGTGAATCGGCTTTTGCAACTGCGCAGCCTGCATCTGCGGCACAAGGGCCAGCGATGCGCCGATGAAGCCCTTCATGTCGCAGGTGCCGCGGCCATACATCTTGCCGTCGATGATTACCGGCTTGAAAGGGTCGGTCGCCCAGTCCTGGCCGTCTACCGGCACCACATCGGTATGGCCGGACAGCACGACTCCGCCGGTAGTCTGGCCGGTTACGCTGGGGATGGTGGCAAACAGGTTGGCCCATCTTCCAGTCGAGTGGTGAGTGAGCACGGACTGCACCCCGAGCTTGGCCAGTTCGTCGCGCACCAGCTCGATCAACCCCAGGTTTGAGTTGCGGCTGACGGTGTCGATCGAAACCAGGCGCTCGATCCAGTCGAGGGAGATCGGGTGGGAAGCCATCTGATTCATGGGTATAACCTGCAGAGGATACTGTTCCCTTCGGGAACCACGGTTAGGAAGCATCGCCAAAGCCTCCGCAATGAAAAGCACGGAGGCCACGACGCTGCGGTCATCAGTCTTTGACGAAGAGTTTGCGCGGTACGTTGGCCAGGGTTTCTACCCCGGTGTCGGTGATCAGGATGCTTTCGGTGATCTCCAGGCCCCAGTCGTCCATCCACAATCCAGGCATGAAGTGGAACGTCATGCCGGGCTGGAGCACACTGGTATCGGTCGGGCGCAAGCTCATGGTGCGCTCGCCCCAATCCGGCGGATAACTGATACCGATCGGGTAGCCGCAACGCGAGTCTTTGTGGATGCCGAACTTCTCCAGCACCTTGAAGAATGCCCGGGCGATATCCCCGGTGGTGTTGCCTGGGCGAGCAGCTTCCAGCCCGGCATGGATACCCTCAACCACGGCCTGCTCGGCTTCGAGGAAGTGCTTCGGCGGCTTGCCCAGGTAGATCGTGCGCGACATCGGGCAGTGATACCGGCGGTGGCAACCGGCGATCTCGAAGAAGGTGCCCGCCCCTCGCTCGAAGCGTGTGTCGTCCCAAGTGAGGTGAGCAGCACTGGCATCGGGGCCTGTCGGCAGCATGGGCACGATGGCGGGATAATCGCCACCATGCTCTGGCGTGCCAGCGATGGCGGTGTGGTAGATCTCGGCCACCAGATCGTTCTTGCGGATACCTGGTTCGACGACCTCCAGAATGCGGTTGTGCATGTTCTCGACAATGCGCGCAGCGCGGCGCATGTACACGATTTCCTGCGCAGACTTGACTGCGCGCTGCCAGTTCACCAGTCCCTCGGCATCACTGAAGGTGGCATTGGGCAAGTGCTTGATCAACGACTGGTAAGCAGCGGCGCTGAAATAGTAGTTATCCATTTCCACGCCGATGCGCAAGTTCGACCAGCCACGCGGGATGATGACTTCCTTGCACAGGTAGTCCATCGGGTGGCGCTCAGGCGTTTGAACGTAGATATCCGGATAAGGAATGATGTTGTCGAGTTGCAAGTACACCGTGCGCTTGGCGCCGTTGGAATCCTGAACCCGGCCATACCAGACTGGCTCGCCATCAAGAGCTACCAGCACGCATTGATGGGTATAGAACGACCAACCATCATACCCGGTCAACCAGGCCATGTTGGAAGGATCAGTGACTACCAGCAGCTCGATACCTTTTTGCTGCATGGAAGTTCTGACTTTGGTCAAGCGTTCATCATATTCCTTTAATGAAAACGGCAAATTGATCACTGAATCTGGCATTGCGCATCTCCTTTTTTATATGGAAATCACGTCACCTCAAGAAACACATAACAGGCACAACACTTACACGCCGCCTGCTGATTAACAACACACTGCCTCGGGTCGTTTAAACCCACGCCCTCCAACCCGAGTGCAACAATGGTGTCATTCAACAACGCGAGGTTTATTTCTGGATACGGGCTCAGCTTACCGAGCGTTTAATTGCCCCTCATTGCCCTAGAACATTTTTTACAGACGTGAGTTGTTGGGGCGCGCACAATAATGATGCGACACCGGACAAAGCTGCACCTGACCAGGTCAGGCGCCGAATAATCGGTGCTGAATTTGCTTTGTCACAGGGCTCAGGCAACCGAAGCAAACGTGCCCGAGATCAGCTCGAGCGTCCGCTTCATCTGATCGTCGTCGTACTCGGCACCAATCGAAATTCGGATCGCCTGTGGCGGCTTGCCCCCCGGTACGGTAAACGGTTCGGAGGAAGTCACTGCAATACCGAGTTCGCGCAATCGGCTCACCAAGGCCTGCATCCCCCAGTACGGGGGCACTCGAAGCCATGCGATCAATGCACGAGGGTGCTGAGCCAGGATGTATTCCTTGAGGTAGGCACTCACCAGCGCCTGACGCGCCTCGATCAATTGACGCTGCACCCTGGTCAGCGCCTCGGCCGTACCGTCGCGTAACCAGCGTGCCGCCACTTCCGACATGATCGGGTTGGTCATCCAACTGGTCAGACGCAATACCGTTTCAGCCCTGGCTGCAGCTCGCTTGGGAGGAACCAGGAATCCAACGCGAAGCGAGGTCATCACGGATTTGGTCAGGCTGGTGCAGTAGAACGAAAGATCCGGCAAATACTGACTGATGGGTACGTAGCTTCCCGCACCCAGCAACGGGCCGTAAACATCGTCCTCGATGATAAAAACACCATGATTGCCCGCGATCTCGGCGATCTCGCGCCGTCGCGCGTCAGGCATGATGCTGCTGGTCGGGTTGTTGAGGTTGGGCGTGCAAACCAGCGCCGTCACGCGGTCGTTACAGCACAAATCATCGAAGTCCTCGGGCTTGATGCCGTACGCGTCAGTGTCGAGCCCTTTCAGGCTGAACCCCACAACCTGCGCACTGCCGATGATCCCGTGATCTGTCAGATTCTCGCAGGCGACCAAGTCACCTTGGCCCGTAATTGAGGTCAGTGCGATGTGCAAAGCATGTGTCGCGCCATTGGTGATCATCACTCTGCCCGGCTCTACTTTCAGACCATGGCTGCCTATCCAGGCACTGGCAATTTCTCGATGCGCCTGGGCTCCGGCGATGGGGCGGGAGGCGCGCAACCAGGGCTGCTCCTGCTCCTTGCTCATTCGTTCGCACAGCGCCCGCCAACAACGCTCATGCTCGGTTGTGCGCATCAGCGTTGCCGTCGAAAGGTCGGCAATCGCGGGCTGGTCTTCATCGAGGATGTAGGTGGTGATGTGCTTCGTTACGCGCTTGGAGACATGGCTACCGCGCCCGACTTCGCACCGCAGCAACCCCAGGCGCTCCAACTCCTGGTAAGCGTTGGTAACGGTCTGGCCACTGATGCCCAAGGCGTGGGCTACCTGGCGCTGCGACGGCAACCGTTGCAGCTCCGCCAACCGTCCTTGCTCGATATCCTCGGCGATGGTTCTTACCAAGGTCTTGTACTTCGACTCACCCTCTTCAGCATGCTGCAACGCTGCCCGCCACTCTTCCAGCATGAACTCACCTCGACGTTCTTTTTATGGTTGTTCGCCGCCGACAAACGGCTAATGCCCTAGAGCATTACTGATTTCTAACCGTTTGGGTATTCTCGAATTGCGTCCGGACAACGCCGCCGATGCCTTTGGTACCGGCTTTTTAGATCGTCGACCCAGCGCAGGTCGACACTTACCGACACTCAAATACTGCCTCCTATGCCGTATACGGATCACAAAAGGAGTTATGCGATGAGTAGTACAAATACAAGAAAAAACGGTATCACTGCAGCAGTCCTTACCGCGTTCCTGGTTGCTGCTACACCCCTGACATCCCAAGCGACGACACTCGAATCGCTGACCGAGAAAGGTACAGTCAGGGTGGGGTACGCCAGTGAGGCTCCCTTCGCCTTCGCCACACCAGATGGTGTGGTGACCGGAGAATCGCCAGAGATCGCCAAGGCGATCTTCAAACGGCTCGGCGTCAAAGAGGCTACTGGCGTACTGACGGAATGGGGGGCGCTCATTCCGGGGCTCACAGCCAAGCGTTTCGACGTCATCGCTGCAGGGATGTACATCACCCCGGCGCGCTGCAAGCAGGTAATCTTCAGCGATCCGCTGTCCAAGATCACCGACACTTTCCTTGTGGCACCGGGCAATCCGAAAAATCTGCGCAGCTATGCAGACGTGGCGAAAAACCCAGACGCCAAACTGGCCATGCTCGCCGGATCGGTCTACACCAAGTACGCCCGTGATGCCGGGATCAATGACGATCAGATCCTCCAGGTGCCAGATGCCACAGCTCAGTTGCAGGCGATTCTGGCTGGCCGCGCCGACGCAGCCGTCAGTACCCGGCTGACGGTCAAGGGGATTGCAGCCAAAGGCGGGGATAAAGTCGAAGCAGTCCAGGATTTCCAAGACAGCCCAGACCATATCAACTATGGCGCCCTTGCCTTCCGACCCGATGACACGGCCTTACGTGACGCGGTCAACGCCGAACTGAAAAAGTGGCTAGGCAGTGAAGAGCATCGCAAAACCGTGAGCCAATTCGGCTTCGATGAAACCAATATTCCAGACAAGACCGCCGCCGAAGTGTGCAGCAGAACCTGACGTCTTGAACCCGGGAGGCCACTCCTCTTTGTGGTGGCTTTCCGCAGTCCTGGAGAAGCGCTATGGGCGAACTTATGCCACTGCTCATGCAGGGAGCCTGGATAACTATCCAGATCACGGTTTTGAGCACCTTGCTGGCCATTCCGGCCGCAATCCTTGCAGAACTCGGACGCCGCGCCACATGGCAGCCGATTCGTTGGTTCAGCATCTGCTACGTGGAAGTGTTCAGAGGGTCATCGCTGCTGGTGCAATTATTCTGGCTGTTCTTCGTATTACCCCTGCCGCCATTCAATATCGAATTGACTCCGTATCAAGTCGCCGTACTTGGTATGGGCTTGCATATAGGTGCGTATGGCGCAGAGATCATGCGAGGGGCATTCAAGGCAATTCCCAAAGGGCAATATGAAGCCTGCACGGCATTGAACTTCGGGCGCTTTTCACAATTTCGCAGAATCATCTTGCCCCAAGCCATGGTCGCGGCAATCCCACCGGGTACTAACTTGCTGATTGAATTACTTAAAAATACCTCGTTGCTTTCATTGATCACCTTGGCCGACTTGTCCTTCCGCGCCAAGCAACTCGACCAATACACATTCGAGACGGTGAAAGTTTACGCGTTGACGCTACTGCTCTACTTCATCATGGCCCAGTGCATCAGCCTGACCATGCGCAGAATCGAGAGGCGTGTACAACTTGGTCGTATGGGGGGTAGCCTGCGATGAAAATATTCGATTGGGATTATGCCTGGGAGATTCTTCCGGACCTGTTGTTGGCCTCGGTGAAAACATTGCAGATCACGGTGATCGCATTTGACATCGCTGTAGTGGTGGGCTTGTTTCTCGCGCTGGCAAGGCGCAGCCACATCAAGACGCTGTCGTGGTCGGCCAGTTTGTTCATCGAGTTCATGCGTAGCACGCCTCTGCTCATCCAGATCTACTTCATTTTCTACGTGTTCCCGACGTTCTCGATAAACCTTTCTGCAATGCAGGCAGGCCTGATCGGTCTCGGTCTCCACTACGCCTGCTACTTGGCGGAGGTGTACCGGGGGGGCCTGGAAAGTGTGCCCAGAGGGCAGTGGGAAGCGGTAACCGCCCTGAACATGAGGGCATCGGCAGCCTACCGCCGCATCATTATTCCGCAGGCCCTCAAACCGATCCTTCCACCGATGGGCAATTATCTCATCGCGATGCTCAAGGAAACGCCGGTGCTCTCTGCAATCACTGTTGTGGAAATCATGCTCAAAGCCAAGAACCTGGGGTCCGAAAGCTTCCGTTTCCTGGAACCCATCACCATGGTCGGCGCATTTTTCCTGATCATTTCCATCGTACTCGCGGTGGGCGTTCGTAACGTTGAATCCCGTCTGGAGAGCCAAAAATGACAATGAATCTTTCCCGCTCGACTTCCCAGCAGTCGGATTTTTCAGCAGCCCTCAAGAGCAACGGCGCCATGACACAGAGCGAGCAACTGCGTGGTGTACCAGTCAGCACGCCAGCCACAGCCATCGTCGAGATGCGCAATGTGACCAAACGCTACGGCAATATTACCGTTCTGAATGACCTCAACCTGGCGGTCAAGCCGGCCGAGAAAGTAGCGATCATCGGGCCGAGCGGCTCAGGCAAGTCGACCTTGCTGCGTGCGTTGATGACCCTCGAAACCATTGACGAGGGCGAGATCATCATCGAAGGAGACCCGCTCAACTACATGCTCAACAAGCGGGGCGAGCGTATTGCTCCCAGCAGCGCCCACATTCGCAAAGTGCGCGGCAAGATCGGCATGGTGTTCCAGAGCTTCAACCTGTTTCCGCACATGTCTGCGCTCCAGAACGTAATCGAAGCGCAGGTGCAGGTACTGGCCATCCCCAAAGCCGAAGCACGGGAGCGCGCCGCCACCCTGCTGGAAAAAGTCGGTCTGGGTAACAAGATGGATAACTACCCTTCCCAGCTCAGCGGTGGCCAACAGCAGCGGGTTGCAATGGCCCGCGCATTGGCCATGCGGCCAAAGGTCATGCTGTTCGACGAAGTGACCTCTGCCCTCGACCCCGAGTTGTGCGGCGAAGTACTCAACGTCATTCGCGAACTGGGGGAAGAACACAACCTGACCATGTTGATGGTGACTCACCAGATGGGCTTCGCACGCGAGTTCGCCGATCGTGTCTGCTTCTTCCACCAGGGCAGGATTCACGAACAGGGTACTCCGGAAGAGCTGTTCACCCACCCTCAGCAGGAGCGCACCCGCGCATTCCTGAGTGCCGTGCGCGAAGCCAACTGATCCATCGGATGAACCCTGGGCGCGAAGGCCACGCCAGCGCGTTCCAGGGGTGAAGCTTTAAAGCTGCAGGAGAAATGCAATGCGAGTACTTATTCTGGGAAGCGGCGTCATCGGCACTATCAGTGCTTACTATCTGGCCCGAGAAGGGTTTGAAGGCACGGTACGCGGTTAACAAGGAACGCATGGTTCGCCTCTCCGAATACAGCCGCGATTGCCTGGATGAACTGCGCATCGACACCGGGATCGATTACGAATCCCGTCAACTGGGGACCATGCAACTGTTCCGTACACAGGCGCAGTTCGATAACGCTGCCAAGGACATCGCGGTACTGGAACGCTCCGGAGTCCCTTATGAACTGCTAGACCGCGACAGCATCGGTCAGGCTGAGCCGGCACTGGAGCACGTCAAGCATAAGCTCAGCGGTGCATTGCGCTTGCCCAATGATCAGACTGGCGATTGCCAGATGTTCACCACCAAGCTGGCCAGGCTTGCCGAAGGCCTCGGCGTCGAGTTCCGCTTCAATCAGCAGATAGAGTGTATCGAGTTCGCCGGTGACAGCATTATCGGTGTACGTATCAACGGCAAGCTCGAGACGGCGGACAAGTATGTCGTGGCACTGGGCAGCTACAGCCCGCAGATGCTCAAACCGCTAGGCGTCCAGGCGCCCATCTACCCACTCAAAGGCTACTCGCTGACCATCCCGATCATCGAGCCGGAGCGCGCGCCCAACTCGACCATCCTCGACGAAACTTTCAAAGTGGCCATTACCCGCTTCGACAAGCGCATTCGTGTCGGTGGTATGGCTGAACTGATGGGCCACGACCTATCGCTGAACCCGTTACGCCGAGAAACCCTGGAAATGGTCACAAACGATCTCTTCGCTGGTGGTGGAGACCTTGAGCACGCCACATTCTGGACCGGTCTGAGGCCGGCCACGCCTGACGGTACCCCCATCATCGGCGCCACACGGTACAAGAACCTCTTCCTCAACATCGGGCATGGCACATTGGGCTGGACCATGTCCTGTGGGTCTGGCCGACTGCTGGCAGACTTGCTGGCAGGCAAGGCCTCTGCGATCCGCACGCAAGGTTTTGACCTTTCGAGGTATACCAGCAGTGCTTCAGATGCGCACGCCAGACAACCAGCCAGAGCTGATTCCTAGCCTATCGTTTAGCGGGCTCCGGCAGCATCACCCGATCAATGCCGCCAACCCGCTTTTCCGATGTTCCATCGTCCCTTCATCAGCCGGACCGTTTTCATTGTAAATTCCATTCGTTGCGTAAGTCGTGCTTCCTGTTTTCTTTGACGAAACCGATACTCACCACATAGCCCTCATCGGTTTTATCAATAACATGCGCTACTCACCTGAAGCTCTGGTTGCCTTTGTCGAAGCCGCATCGCTGGGTTCGTTCTCTGCTGCGGCGCGCAAATTGCGCAAAAGCCAGTCCACTGTCAGCATCGCCATCGCCAACTTCGAGGCTGACATAGGCTGCCCGCTGTTCGACCGTGGCGGCCGCCACCCCACGCTGAACGAGGCTGGCCGCCAGGTACTGAGCCATGTCGAGGCAATTCTCGAGGCCAGCGCCCAGCTCGATGCCCTGGCGGTTCGGCTGGCTGAACATGTCGAGCCGCTGGTCTCGGTAGTGATGTCGGACAGCTACAGCGTCACCTTCCAGGGCGCGGTGATGGCCCGGTTCGACCAGCACTACCCGCATACCGAATTGCGCTGCGGCCCTTCGGAAGATGCCGATGTGATCGAGTTGATCCAGCAGGGCCTGGCACATATCGGCATTCTTGCGACTCAGCCGCGCTACCCCGCCGACGTTGCAGTGGCGCGCTTGCCCGAACAGGCGGAGTTTGGTGTGTACGTGGCCATCGCGCACCCACTGGCGGGCCTTGAAAAGGTGCAAGCGCAACACCTGGAAAACGCGCGGCAGCTGTACATCAAGACCTATGCCCCCAGCCTGCACCAGGGCCGCGGCCAGGCCTGGTCGGCGCCGGACTACCTCACCCTGCTGGAGTTCGCCGTGCGCGGGTTTGGCTGGGCCGAGTTGCCCAGGGCCCTGGTGGCACGGTTTGGGCACGAGCTAGTGGAGTTGCAGATACCGGGTTACCCGCGCCGGGTGGATATGGATGTGGCCTGGTCGAGCCGGCGGGCGTTGGGGCCGGCGGGGCAGTGGTTGGTGGCACAGATGTTGGGGCAATAGGGCTACGCTTGCCCGCCCTACTTCCTGCTTTGCAGCATTACACCTTGTGAGAAAGGCATACCAGTTGTCGATGTTGCCCAGCGCTTGGGCATGTTCATGCGTAGCCTCAACGCTGGATCAATCTAGGCCTCGGCCGCGAGCTCACAGAACTCTTTTCCGTGAGGGAAGGGTTGAATGACGTGCTTTTTCAGCACATGTTGGGCGACCTTATCGAAGAGTCATTAGCCCAACCGACCTTTTCGCAGTACAGCTGTTCTTGCAGGGATTGACGTAGTTTGAGAGATGGTGCAACTCAGTTGCTGACAATGAAGCTGTGGCCGGGTTGATTCATCGGGCTCAATCCCCCGCCGCCACATCCACCACCTGCCAGCTGTCATCCGGGTCAAAGCGCTTCATCGCTTTGGCCGCCTTGTCCCCGTGCGGCCCAAGGTCTTTCTCGAACACCTGGCCGTCATGGCTGATCATGAAGCTCATTACCCCGGTGTCGTCATACCTGGCCGGCCAGGCGACCATGGCAAAACCGCGGCTCATCTGGTTGCCGATCAGGTAGCTGTAGGCGCCACCAGGGGCGGAAGGGCCTTGGGCCTCGAGGATGCGGAAGTGGTAGCCATACCAGTCATCGCCAACCACATCCTGGCCGAACAGCGGCCCCAATGGGCTGACCTGGCCGTCGCCGTCATCGTCCCAATACAGGCCGTCGTGCTTGCCCGGCTCGCTGAAAATCTTCTGCGCATACTCCAGCGCACCGTTGCCGTTGCGGTCCTGGGTGGCATAGTCCATCTGCGCGTCGTGGTAGGCCAACAATGCCTGCATGGCCCCCAGTTCGTCGCGGCCGATGCGCCGGGCGCGAATCTCGGCGCTGCCGGCCTTGAGGTCGAAGCGCCAGCCGTTGCTGCTTTTGGTCAACGGTATGGGCAAGGTCCAGTGATCACCACCCACAGCCAGGATGGCCTTGCCCTCACCTGCCATGTCGATACTGTGCTGCGCGCGGTACTGCGCCAGGAACGTGTCCACGTCGCTGCGTTGCACACCGCCACGCGGAATGTAGGTGCGCCAGTCATCACCCAACAACTGGGCCAGGCGGGCTTCATCAGCCTTCTCCGTGCCCAGCGCCGCAACGAATGACTCCACGGCCTTATCTGGCGTTTGGAAGGCTTCCTGGGCAGCTGCCAGGCAAGTCCATGCCAAGCCTGCGGCAAACAGCGATGCTGCAAATACTGGACGTTTCATCGGCGGCCTCCTCCACCCCGGCGCATTGGGGCACTGGGTCGGGAGATCTGGTGCCCGGCGGCACGTGATGCATTGGGCCGCTGGGCAAAGGCCTGGCTGGTACGACCACGGTTCGCCTGCAGGCTGGTGCGCGACGGCGAACCCACGCCGTCGAAGGCATTGTTACGCGCCCGGCCGGCGCTGTTGGCCGGGCGGTTCTGGGCCACCTGGCGGGCTTGGGCATTGCGTGTTTCCTGGCGACGGTCGGGTGCGCCCGTACTGTCGCCACGGTGTTGCATGCGGTTACCCAGCGAATTGCCCGCCTGTGCCTCGCGCATTTGCTGGCGTGCCTGGCGGTTGTCGGTGGCCGGCCGCTCCATACCGGCGCGGTCCATCGAGGCCCGGGCCTTGTCCCGTGCTTGCGCCCGCTGGGCGTCGTCACCCCGGAAGGCAGTGCGCTGGGTGGCACCGTCCAGCTGGCGACCATACTGCTGGCGGCTGCGAGCATCACGGTAAGGCACGCCTTCGCGGTTGGCGGCGTTGTGCTGCCATTTGTTCTGGTTGTTGGTGATGCGGTTGTTGACGTTGATGTTGTTGTAGCGGTTGACGTCGATGTCGATGTCATTGTGGCCCCAGTCACAGTCGCCCCACAACGAGGCGACGACCGCCACGCCGGTACCGAAGGCCAGGCCGGCCACCAGTGCGGAACCTGCGGAGTACATTGGCGGAGGCGGATAGTAAACCGGCGGCGAGGCCGGGTAGGCCCAGGTACCGTAGATGGTGGTCGGGTTATAGCTGGGCACGTACACCACTTGCGGGTCGGCCGGCTGGATGATGATGGTGGATGGCGGGCTGCTGGCAGCCTGAGTCGCCGGGGCAGCCTGCACGGTCACGTGCTGGTACTGGTTGCTTTGCAGGTTGCCGGCAGCCTGTGCCTGGTGGCGCAAGCGCTGCACGGCGCCCATGACATCGTCGGGCTGTGCCAGAAAGGCGTCGCCCAGGCGCTGCACCCACACCGGGTCCTGGCCCAGGGTCGCCAGCAGCTGCGGGAAAGCCACCAACGCTTGCACGCTCGGGTCCCACGGCTGCTTCGCCACCTGTTTGACCGCGTCATCGCCCGAGGCCTTGGGGTTGGCCTTGGACCACGTCACGGCTTCATTCACCTGCCCCGGGTAGGTGGCCGCCATCAGTACCTGGGCCAGCAGCGCATCGGGATACAAGGCAATCGGCGCCACCATCTGGTCCAATTGCTCCTGGGTGAAAACCGGATCCTTGGCCGCGGCTGCTTCGCTTGGCGGGGCGGCATCGGGCGCCGGTACGTCTTGCGCCAGCGCCAGGCCGGGTGCTGTGTGCAGGCACACAAGCGCCGACAGAAAAGCAAACAATGGCATACGCATCGCTTGTCCCCACGAGGTCAGATCGCGTGGGTTAAGCGTAGCCATGGCGGTGGTTTTGGCCAGATTCCGAAAGCCTGCCCGGTTCATCGATAGTCACTATCGAAGCAGGCAATTTCTGCCGGACGCCCTGGCCGAATAACCTAGCTCCATCAACTCGCCGCCCAAGACCCTGGCCCCTGGAGCAACCCCGATGAACACCCTGGCCCGCCTGCTTACCGCCACCTTTGCCGTTTTCGCCATCGCTGTCATCAGCGGCTGTGCCAGCCACCCTGAACTGCGCCCATACACCGCCGAGGAAACCCGTCAGCTGCAGCTGGAAGCGTTGCAGCGCCGCGGCCTTTCCCTCGACGACTACGAGCAGCAACAGCGGGTGATCCAGCGTGCAGGCAACCTGCCAGTGGTCACCGAAGCCGCCGACGCAGACCGCTCGACCAAAGGCTGAGTGGCGCAGGCAGCGGTTCCCTCGCTCTACCCACACGGGTATGCTCTACCGCTCAACCGCAAGCCTTGCAGGACGCACACCTTGACCAGGCCCCTTCTGTTGCTGAGCGCTGCACTGCTGTTCAGCCCTGTGCTACTGGCCCAGCAGATCAAACGCGAACTGGGCAGCTTCGACTTCACGCTCGGCACCACGCCCTCGCGCACCATGGCCCAAGGCCTTATCTCGCCCAGTGCCGTCGGCGCCTTCCATGGTGGGTTGGACTTCAGCCACCCCAGTGGCTGGTATCTGGGCCAGTACGCGCCCAGCATGGGTGTTACCCCCAACTCGACCCTGCGCCTGGACAGCTACCTGGGCTACAAGCACCATTTCGACAGCAGCCTGGGCTACGAGGTGGGTTTGATCCATTACAGTCAGCCGAATATCGCAGGCCCCGACAGTTATGCCCTGTACGGGGGCATCTCGGTGCTGGGCAGCCGCTTCGGCGGCGCGTTACGCGATAACCCCGACAACCGCACCAGCACCCTGTTCGCCGACTTTGGCCAGCTGCCGCTGTTCGATGTCGACCTGACCGTAAAGCTTGCCCATCACAAGCTGGGCACGCCGTTCACCATTGGCGATGGCAGCCAGGTGAATGCCTTTTCCGATTGGTCGCTGGAACTGTCGCGGCCCTGGCTTGGCATCGACCTGAACCTGATTTACAGCAACTCCAACCTCAGTGGCGGCGGTTGCGATGCGTATTCGGGCTTCAACACCTATTGCGACAGCGTGGTCACGCTCAAGGCACAGCGCAGCTTTTTCTAACGCCGTGGTACCAGCGCCAGGGCGATACCGCCGAGCACCACCACGCAGGCGATCAGCAAGCGCAACGACAAAGGCTCACCAATCAAGGCCACACCGCCCAGTGCGGCAATCACCGGCACACTGAGCTGCATGGTCGCAGCCTGCTGCGCGCTGACTTGCCTGACCACGCCATACCACACTGCGTAACCCGCGCCCGAAGCCAGCACGCCGGACCCCAAGGCATACAACACGCCAAGCGAGGTAAGGTGTGGGCCAGTACCCAGCATCAGCATCGGTAACAGCAGCACCAGGCAAGGCAGGCTGCGGGCAAAATTACCGGCGGTATCCGCCAGTGGCCTGGGCGAACCTTTGCCTAGCAATGTGTAAACACCCCACGCCATGCCAGACAGGGCCATCAGCAAGGCACTGGCCAAGGGTGGCGCCGCTGCACCAGGCAACAACAGCACCAGCAGCCCGGCAAAGGCGATCAGCATGCCCAGCAGCATGCGGGCGGTGATGCGTTCGCCCTTGTACCAGGCAAAGCCGAACATGGTGATCTGTACCGCACCGAACAGCAGCAGGGCACCGGCCCCTGCGCCCAATTGCAGGTACGCCGCAGAGAACAGGAATGCGTAAAGGAACAGCGCCAGGCCACCACGCCAGCTACCGCCCATGGCCAGCGCGGGGTTGCGCAGGCGAATCAACAGCAGCAGGAACAACGCACCACTGGCCAGGCGCACCACGGTGAATGAGGCCGGGTCGATGGCGCCGTCCTTCAGCGCCAGCCGGCAGAACACCGAATTGGCGGCGAAGGCTACCAGGCTGAAGAGTGCGGGCCAGAGCCAGGCCTTGGCCTTATGGTCGGTAAGCGTGGTGCTGCCGGTGCTCATGGTGTGGTCACCTCTGAGGGAATTTTTTGTTATAGCGGCAATGTAGTCAGGACCGGCGCCGATATACAAGCGACTTCCCCAAGAGATACCCGGCACCGGCTGAAGCTCCCACCGCGTTAACCCAAAACTTGCGCAATCCCTGTGGGAGCGGGCGTGCCCGCGAAGCAGGCGACGCGGTGGATGGCACCGGCTTTGCCGGTGTACCGCGGGCGCGCCCGCTCCCACAGGGATCGCGCCAGCTTTTAGAAATTGAGCAAGACAGTTGCTCCCACAAGTATTGCCCATGCCTTGAGGAAAGCACTGAACCTGTAGGAGCGGGCTTGTCGAGGCGTCGAACCGCCGCGAAACAGGCAAAGCAATATCTGGCCCTTTACCCCATCGCGGCGATTGCCTCGATTTCCACCAGCATGCCGTCCAGCGCCAGGCGGGATACCGGGATCAGCGTGCAGGTCGGTTTCATGTGTGGGCCCCAGGCGCGGTCAGCCTCGTACACCCACTGCCGTAGCCGCTCCTCGGAGTGCTCGACAATCAGCAAGGTCAGCTTGAATACCTGCGCCAGACTGGCCTCCTTGGAAGCCAGGGCCAGTTCCAGGTTGGCCAGCGCCTGGCGCGCTTGCTCTGCGAACACTGGCGAGAGCTGGCCATCACTGCCCTCCCCGCCCTGACCCGCGATGTACAGCAGACGGCTGCCGGCGCGCACCTCGGCGACATGGGAATAGGCATTGCCACTCGGGTCGTACAGCCCCTCGGGGTTGCTCAGCTGAAATGCAGTTGGTTTGGTCACGACACGCCCTCGTTCTGATGAATGAGTGGCGGAGTATCGGACCTTGAGTTAACTCGAGGTCAAGCGCGGGGAACGCCCGCGCCTGTACTGTCATTTTTCCTGCAGGACCGCCCTGCCCTTCACTGCCCGAGGCCCGCGCCAGGCCCAGAACAGCAACCCGGGAAACGGTGCATAGACCACGAAGATGATCCACAGCATCTTGCGCTCGGCGCGCCGGTCACTGCCGATGATGTGCCAGATGGCCAAGATTTCCAGCAGGATGACCAAGGCCGCAATAATGATCCAGACCGTTCCGATTTCCATGAGCGCTCTCCCATTTGGCATGTATTGGGTTGGGTTACTGCCAGCGCTGAGGGTTCAGATTGATTTGGCCAACTGCTTGGCTCTCAACGCTGCCGGGCGCTCTCCAGCGCCGCCTTCAACGCCGCCGCATCGGCGAACGCCCGCTGGCTCACCAACACGCCCTGTTCGACCTGCAACCACTGCACCTGGCCATCCTGTCCGGGATAACGGCCGGCGACGCGCCCGTCACGGTCGAGCAGCACTCGGTAAGTGTAATCGCGCATTGCAGGGATGGCGAACAGCTTGCTGATCAGCGCTGGCATGCGCTGGATATCGGCAACAAACACGGCATCACGCGCCTCAAGGTAGCCCTTGGGTTGGGCGGCCAGCGCCGCCTTGACCAGCTTTGCGCCGTCCATGTCGCGGGCTACCAGCAAAATGTGCGTGTCGGCACTCAGGCTGTAGGCCTGGTCGTGCTGGTCGAGCAGCGTCCACGGGGCCAGTTTGTCTCCCGGTTGCAGGGCATTGGCCAGCAGCGGCAACAGGCTGAGCAACAGGGCAATGGCATACTTCATCAAGGGCGTCCTCAGTCACAGGGGGTAAAGCATCAAACCACGCAGGTTGCCTGAACACGACCTGAAATACGACACGCCCACCGGGAAGATTGTCTTTCCCCCGGCCAGCCGCCACACTCTGCGGGCCAGCCAGGAAGCGGAGACCAGAGTGCCCACGCCACGTCAGTTCAGCAAGAAGACCAGCACCAGCAACATGCTGCGGCTGAAATCCACCAGCGCCAACGCCCAGGCACCTTATCGCGTCGATTTCGTCCTGCTCGAACATTTCTCCATGGCCAGTTTTACCGTGGCCATGGACGTACTGGTCACCGCCAACCTGCTGCGCGCCGACAGCTTCCAGTTCACCCCGTTGTCAATGCACGGCGATCGCGTGCTCAGTGACCTTGGGCTGGAGCTGGTGGCCACCGAGCTGTCTGCAGAAGCGTTGAAGGAGCTGGACCTGCTGGTCATCTGCGGCGGCTTGCGCACCCCACTCAAGTACCCTGAACTCGACCGCCTGCTGGACGACTGCGCCGCCCACGGCATGGCCCTGGGCGGTTTGTGGAACGGCGCCTGGTTCCTTGGCCGCGCCGGGGTGCTGGACGACTACGGTTGCAGTATCCACCCCGAGCAGCGCGCCAGCCTGTCCGAGCGCAGCCCGCAAACACGCATCACGCCGGCCAGTTTCACCCTCGACCGTGACCGCCTCAGCGCCGCCAGCCCCAATGGCGCGATGGAGCTGATGCTGGGCCTGGTGCGCCGGCTGTATGGTGACGGGTTGGCCGAAGGCGTGGAGGAGATCCTGTCGTTCTCCGGGGCCCGCTACCGCCAGGTAGGCCCAGGGGCGAAGAAGTCCATGAGCCTGCACCTGCGCACTATCGTCGAGCTGATGGAGAACAACCTCGAGGAAACCCTCAGCCTCGACCAACTGGCAGCCTACAGCGGCCGCTCGCGCCGGCAGATCGACCGCCTGTTCCAGGCCCAGCTGGGTACTTCGCCGCGGCGCTATTACATGGAACTGCGTATAACCAAGAGCCGTCGGCTGTTGCAGTACTCCGACCTGTCGGTGATGGAAGTGGCGGTGGCCTGCGGGTTTGTTTCGGTATCGCACTTCAGCAAGTGCTATGCGGCGTACTTCGGCTACCCGCCGTCGCGCGAGCAACGGCTGGGCGAGTAAGCGGTGTTCAGGCGCAGATATAGCGCAACACGGCGTCACAGATCATGGCTTTGTGGCGCTGCTTGACCTGATCATCAGACAGGTCGATCTGGAAGATCTCGCCAAAGGTGTGCCGGTTCGATACACGATAAAAACAGAACGAACTCATCAGCATGTGCAGGTCGATCACCTCGATGCCTGCGCGGAACACACCTTCCTGTACACCGCGGCGCAGGGTGTTGCCCAACGCTTCGAGCACCAGGCTGCTCATCTCGCGAATCGCCGGTGACTGCTTGACGTACTCGCCATAGTGAATG
Organism: Pseudomonas sp. NPDC089547; assembly: GCF_050280665.1. Classification (NCBI taxonomy): domain Bacteria; kingdom Pseudomonadati; phylum Pseudomonadota; class Gammaproteobacteria; order Pseudomonadales; family Pseudomonadaceae; genus Pseudomonas; species Pseudomonas sp. NPDC089547. Next base: position 116,566 of record NZ_JBNNVS010000016.1, read on the forward strand.
TTTTCAGTGCAGATGATCCGCACGAAATCGACGTTGCGGTCGTGGTGATCGAAGGTGAACTCCACCAGCCGGCGGATCGCCTGCTCGGCCGGCAGCGACTCCAGGTCCAGGCTTTGCTCGGTCTTGCGGATATCACCGTACAGCTTGATCAGGCACTCGCAGTACAGCTGCTCCTTGCTGCCGAAGTAGTAATAGATCATGCGCTTGGAGGTGGCGGTACGCTCGGCGATGGCGTCGACGCGGGCGCCGGCCAGGCCTTGCTGGACGAACTCGTTGATGGCCGCCTGGAGGATGTCCTCGCGCGTTTTTTCGGGGTTGTTCTTGCGCGTTCTGCGCCCCCCTACGGTTTCAGGCTGGCCAAGGCCGACTACGGAATCACTCATACCCACTCACAGGCTGTTTATTGGAATGAGGGGGATTATCCGTGAGCGCGGCCACGCAGGGAAGCGCGCTGTTGGTCGAGTAGCCATGCTGCATTGACGTCGGCGGTTCTTGATACGGCACCCTGCAACCCGCTAGCCTGCCTGCCCCTGCCCTGGATGGACCCTGCCCCATGCAACCGCGCGACCTTGCCGCCTACCTGTTCCTGGCCATCGCCTGGGGCTTTTCGTTTTTGGTGGTGCTCAAGGTGGTGCATGCTTTTGGGTGGGTGGGCGCGGTCAGCCTGCGCGCGCTGATTGCCGGCGGCACCTTGGCCACCTTGGCGGCATTGCTGCGCCGCACACTGCGCATGCGGCCTTTGCTGGTACCGTTGCTGGTGGTGGGCGCAACCACAGTGGCCGGGCAACTGATCGGCCTTTCATACGCCACCCCGCGCATCGGCACGGCAATGGCCGCCATTTTCGTCGCGACCATTCCGCTGTTCTCGATGCTGATCGGGCGGGTCTGGGGGCTTGAAAAAATCACCCCGCAAGGCCTGGCCGGGCTGCTGTTGGGCATTGTCGGCATCGCCATTCTGGTCGGTTTCCCTGCCCGGCCGGTCGACGACGATTTCATCCACGGCTGCATCGCGTCGTTGCTGGGCTGCATCAGTGCCGCCTACGGCAGCAACTACGCCAGCCTGCACTTGCGTGGCCAAGACCCGTGGACGGTCACAGGCGGGGCATTTCTGGCAGGTGGGCTGCTGACCCTGCCACTGCTGCTGCTCGTACCGGTGCCCGGCACCCCGCAAGCCAGCGACTGGCTCTACTTGCTGCTCAGCGGCGCGGTGATGAGCGCGACCACCTACGTGTTGTACTTCGGCCTGGTGGCACGCATCGGCGCCACCCGCGCAATCAGCGTGGAGTTCGTGGTCACACTGGTGGCGGTACTGGTCGGCGCGTTGTTTCTCGATGAAGCCCTGAGCATTTTGCAAGCTGCAGGTGGCTTGGTGATCCTGCTGGGCTGCATGCTGGTGCTGGGCCTGCTGCCGGGGCGCAAGCAACGCCTGCCCAGCTAGCCGGGGTCAGTCTCGCTGGGCGGTGCTGCGCTCCACGGGCGGGGTCAGGTGCAGCACGCGGTTACGCCCGCCCTCGGCCAGCAGGTAGCCGCCCTTGCCGTCCGCCACGATCGATTGCGGCGCCTTGAGGAAGGTCAGCACGGTGTGCTGGACGCCATCAGCGTCAACCCGCAGCAGCCGCGCACGGTGGGTATTGTCTTCGCTGATCCACAGGCCACGCTGGTCGCAGAACAGGAACGTCGGGTTACGCAGGTTATCCACCACCACCGGGTCCTTGCCATCGTCGGACAGGGCGCGAACCTTGCCATTGGCCTTTTCGGTGTAAAGCAGGCGACCGTCGCTGCAACGGGTGAGGCCTTCGGTTTCGGTAAGGCCGGAACGCAGCACATCGAGCTGGCCGCTGTTCCAGTCGTAGCGCATCAAACGGCCGTTGCCCTTGCGGTCTTCAATGGCATACAGATGGTCGCCGTCATTCCACAGGCCTTGCACGCTTTCACCCTCGAACAGGTGCGTTACCTGGGCGTCGCGGGCCAGGCTCACAGGTGCCTGGCCACCTTCCTGGCTGAACACCCAACCACCCTGCGCGGCGACCATGCCATCGGGCTTGGACAAGTTGTCGATCACCACGACCCGGTCGCCTGCTGCGGTGATCTTGAGGATGCTGCCACGCCCATCGTCCAGCTCGCGACTGACCAGCAGGCTGCCATCCGCTTGCGGCAGCAGCGAGGCGGCCTTGGCCACATCGCGGTGCAATACCTCAACATCCCAGCCTGAGGCAGCCTGAACCGGGTAAAAGCTCTGCCAGGCAAAAAAGCCCAAGGTGGCGGTGAGCAGGCCGGTAGTGGCGGTCAGGGCGATGCGGGTGCTGCGTTTGCGCAGGATGTGCGGCATGTAAGGGCTCCTCGGGTGTGCCGGGATGCTAGCAAGCGAATGTGAAAAAAATGTCGAAGATTGCAGATCATTACAAAACAAAAGGATATAAAAATAACAAAACAATCTAACAAATCGGCATATATAAATTGAAAGCCAAACGCCACCTCCTTAGTCTGGGCCCATCGCTTTCCACCCGGTTTCAAGGAGCAACCCCATGCCAACCCGTGCTTTCTCCCCGCTGCGCCGTTTGCTGATCGGCGGCCTGCTGGCCAGCGTCGCCAGTGCCCTGCTGCCTTGGTCCGAAGCCTTGGCCGACGATGCCAAGACCTTGCGTATCGGCTACCAGAAGTTCAATAGCATCAACATCCTCAAAGGCAGCGGCGCCCTGGAGAAGGCCTTGGCACCGCAAGGCGTGAAGGTAAGCTGGCACGAATTTGCCGCAGGCCCGCAGTTGCTCGAAGCCCTGAGCACCGGCGCCATCGACCTTGGCCACGCGGCCGATGCCCCGTCGGTGTTCGCCCAGGCCGCAGGCAAACCCGTGGTGTACCTGGCCGCCGAGCAGCCCTACCCCCGCGGCATCGGCCTGGTGGTGCGCGAGCAGGATCACCTGGCCGGCGTGCAAGACCTGAAAGGCAAACGCGTGGCCACCGGCCGCGGCTGGAATGCCCAGTACCTGCTGGCCGTGGCGCTGGAGCAGGCAGGCCTCACCTACAAGGACATCACCCCCGCCTACGTCAACAATGCCGCCGATGCCGTGGCCGCGTTGCAATCGGGTAGCGTCCAGGCCGTGACCCTGTGGGACCCGTTCCTCGCCGCAGCCGAAAGCCAGCCAGGCCTGAAGAACCTGCGTGACGGCAGCGGCCTTTCCAACAACCGCACCTTCTACCTGTCCACTGCCAGCTACGCCGACCAGCACCGTGCACTGCTGAAAACCTTCTTCACCGAACTGGGCAAGGTCAGCCAATGGGCCAACGCCAAGCCTGCCGAAGTTGCCGCACTGCTGGCCCCGCAACTGGGCATCAGCGCCAACGTGCTGGAGGTGGCCAGCGAACGCCGTAACTACAACGCCGTGGCCATCACCCCGCAGATCGTTGCCGAACAACAGAAACTGGCCGATACCTTCCAGGGCCTGGGCCTGATCCCGCACAAGCTGCAGGTGGCCGATGCGGTCTACCCGGCTTCCGTGTTGCCTTGAGTGGAGCGCAGTCACCATGCCCCGCCCGATCCGCTTCAACGCCTTCAGCATGAACGCCGCCAGCCACCAGTCCCCTGGCTTGTGGCGCCATCCACGCAACACCAGCGTGGCCTTCAACCGACTGAGCTACTGGACCGACCTGGCCCGCCTGCTGGAGCGCGGTCTGTTCGACGCGCTGTTCATTGCCGATGTGCTGGGCATTTACGACGTGTACCAGGGCGGCCCCGAAGCCGCCCTGCGCGGCGGCGTGCAGGTGCCAGTCAATGACCCGCTGCTGCTGGTGCCGGCCATGGCCGGGGTTACCGAACACCTGGGGTTTGGCGTTACCTTCTCGCTGACCTACGAACACCCCTATCCCTTCGCCCGGCGTATGTCCACGCTCGACCACCTGAGCAATGGCCGGGTCGGCTGGAACATCGTCACCGGCTACCTCGACAGCGCCGCACGCAACCTCGGCCTGGCCCGCCAACTGGGCCACGACCAACGCTACGATCTGGCCGAGGAATACCTGCAGGTGCTGTACAAGCTGTGGGAAAAGAGCTGGGACGACGACGCCGTACTGCTGGAGCGCGACAGCGGGCGCTACATCGAGCCATCCCGCGTGCACCCCATCAACCATGCAGGCGAGCACTTCCAGGTGCCGGGCATGCACCTGTGCCAGCCTTCACCGCAACGTACACCGGTGCTGTTCCAGGCCGGTGCCTCGGCGCGCGGCCAGCAGTTCGCGGCGCGGCACGCCGAATGCGTGTTCATCAGCGGGCCGACCCCCACGGTGTTGCGCCGTTACGCCGACGGCATCCGCCAAGCCAGCGAGGCCGCCGGGCGTGGCCGTGAGGACGTACTGATCTATGCCCAGGCGCTGCTGATCGTCGCCCCGACCCGGGAAGAAGCCGAAGCCCGTTTCGCCGAGTACCGCCGCTATGTCGACCTGGACGCAGCCCTCGCGCTGCTGTCGGGCTGGACCGGCATCGACTTCGCCGGCCTGGACCCCGATGCACCGATCGAATACGTGGAAAACGATGCCGGCCGCGCTGCCCTGGCCGCCTTCACCGCCGCCGATCCCGACCGCCGCTGGACCGTTCGCGAGGCTGCCGAGTTTGTTGGCCTGGGTGGTCGCGGGCCGGTGCTGATCGGCTCAGCCAGCGAGGTTGCCGACCAGCTCGAAAGCTGGCTGGACCAGACCGGCATCGACGGTTTCAACCTGACCTACGCCGTGCAGCCGGACGACCTGGCCCATGTGGTAGAGCTGCTGGTGCCCGAGCTGCAACGCCGTGGCCGCTACCCGTCGAGCTACACCGAGGGCACCCTGCGCCACAAGCTGTTCGGCCAAGGCGACCAGTTGCCGGAGCAACACGTTGGAAGGCAGGTCGACATTCAGCGACCAAATACCGGGTATTCCAACATTTAATTTGTGGATGGCATGCGCTCGACCCTATTCTGTCGCCACATCCCCTGCGCCGCACCGGCCGGTGCGGTTCACGGCATGGGGAGAGAACAACAAGTCGAGATCGTCCATGTCGAACCATTCGTACTTCGCCCCCCACGGTGGGCACCCGGCTCAAACCGAGCTGCTGACTGACCGTGCCATGTTCACCGAAGCCTATGCCGTCATCCCTAAAGGCGTGATGCGTGACATCGTCACCAGCCACCTGCCGTTCTGGGACAAGATGCGCATGTGGGTCATCGCCCGCCCGCTGACCGGCTTTGCCGAAACCTTCTCGCAATACATCGTCGAACTGGCCCCCGAAGGCGGCAGCGAACGCCCTGAGCTGGACCCGAATGCCGAAGCCGTGGTGTTCATCGTCGAAGGCGAACTGGACATCACCGTCGAAGGCAAAAACCACACCCTGGTACCGGGCGGCTACGCCTTCCTGGCCCCGGGCGCCGAGTGGAGCCTGCGCAACAACAGCAAGTCCAACGTCACCTTCCACTGGCTGCGCAAGCACTACCAGAAGGTCGAAGGCCTGGACGTACCGGAGTCGTTCGTCACCCACCGCGACAACGCCACCGTCATCGAAATGCCGGGCACCGAAGGCCGCTGGAAAACCACCCGCTTTGTCGACATGGCCGACATGCGCCACGACATGCACGTGAACATCGTCACCTTCCAGCCGGGCGGCGTTATCCCGTTCGCTGAAACCCACGTGATGGAACACGGCCTGTATGTGCTGGAAGGCAAGGCGGTGTACCGCCTGAACCAGGACTGGGTCGAAGTGGAAGCCGGCGACTTCATGTGGCTGCGCGCCTTCTGCCCGCAAGCCTGCTACGCCGGCGGCCCAGGCAACTTCAGCTACCTGCTGTACAAAGACGTGAACCGTCATGTGCACCTGACGCTGAACCCCAAGCGCTAAGTTCACGCTGATACCCGCAAGCCCGCCAACCTGGCGGGCTTTCTGTTTGCCGCGCATACTCAAACACCCATCCCTTGCGCGGTACCGGCCATGAACCGCTGCCTGCTGCTCGCCGCCCTGCTGCTGTGCACCCCTGCCCTGGCCGCCGATGACTGGAAGCTGGCCTATGACCGCGAAGGCATTCGTGTATACCTGAGCGACACCAGTGGCACGCCCTACCAGCAGTTTCGTGGTATCAGTACCATGAAAGCCAGCGTGCGTACCCTCACCGACCTGCAAGAGAACTTGCGCGTAGCCTGCAAATGGCTGTACGCCTGCGACCAGATGCGGTTACTGGACGTGGACGGTGAGAACACTTGGGTCTACCTCACTACCAACCTACCCTGGCCGACCATGCCGCGGGATATCGTGCTGAAGGTGACCAGCGAACGGCTGGACGACGGCACGCTGCTGCGGCACCTGAGCGCCGAGCCCGACAGGATCCCCAAGGTTGACGGCCTGATCCGGGTGCAGCGCCTGAGCGGCGAGTGGCGAATGAAGCCGCTGGGTGAACGGTTGACCGAGGTGACCTACCAGTTGCAGGCTGACCCGGCCGGGGATGTGCCGGGGTGGCTGGCCAACCGGTTTGTGGTGGATGCGCCGGTGGTGACGTTGCGTACATTGCGCGCGGTGGCCGAGCGCCAGCCCTAAACTGTCGGCAAGCCTGAGCTGGCCCTTGTAGGAGCGGCCTTGTGTCGCGATGGGGCGCGAAGCGGCCCTAGGTTCTCAGCTTCGCAACAGAGACCGCCGGGGCCGCTTCGCGCCCCATCGCGACACAAGGCCGCTCCTACAGCTAACCGCATTAACGCTTCGGGCTACCTCCATCGCGCTTTTTCTGCCACTGTGCCCGCGCGGCGCGGACCAGCGCGTCGCGCCTTGCCAGGACGTCGCATGAAAACACAAGAAAACAGCAACACACATAAAGGCTACCGGCGCATCATTTCGTCGATGACCGCGCTGCTCGAATTCGAAGCGGTAGCCCGTCACAACAGTTTTACCCAGGCCGCCCAGGAACTGGGCGTGACCCAGGCAGCCGTGAGCAAGCAAGTCCGGCTGCTGGAAGAAAACCTCGGCCACCAGCTGTTCCAGCGCCTGCACCGCGGCATCCGCCTGACCAGCGAAGGCCAGGCGCTGTACGCAGTGATTTCCGAGTCCATGCAGAAGATCGCCTCGGTGTTCGACCGCCTCAGCGAAGGCGACAGCGAGCAGGAGCTGGTGCTCAGTTCCACCGCTACCTTTTCCCAGTTGCGCGTGATGCCGCGCCTGGGCAGCTTGCGCAGCGCCCTGCCCCAGGTGCGCCTGCGCCTGGCCACGCAGATGTTTACCGGCGACCTGCGTAACCACGATGTTGACCTGCTGGTGCGCTTTGGCAACGGCCGCTGGGAAGACGGCATCGCCCTGCACCTGTTCGATGAAGAGATTTTCCCGGTGTGCTCACCGGCGTGGCTGGCGCGCAACCCGCAGCCGGAATCGCTGGAGGCACTGTACCGTGCCGACCTGCTCGATGCCGACGCCACTACCGAAGGCTGGATGACCTGGCCCACCTGGTTCCGCGCACTGGGCGGCAACCCGCCGAAACTGCACTACACCCTGCGTTGCCAGCTGTACACCGACACCATCCAGGGCGCGCTGCACGGGCATGGGGTGGCATTGGGTTGGGGGCGCATGCTCGACCACCTGCTGGCCTCCGGCGAACTGGTACGCCTGACTGACCTGGTGGTGCGGCCGCGTGAAGCGTACTACCTGATAGTGCCCCACGGGCGTACCACCACCCCGACGATCCTGGGGCTGGTTGACTGGCTGCGCGACAACCAGCCCGGCTGACGCGGTCCTTTGTAGGAGCGGCCTTGTGTCGCGATCGGGCTGCGCAGCAGCCCCAGGGTTTCAGCGCATAAGCACAAATTGCTGGGGCTGCTGCGCAG
>NZ_JBNNVS010000017.1:0-123780 GCF_050280665.1 Pseudomonas sp. NPDC089547
GAGATCTTCGGCCCAGTGCTGTCGGTGATCGCCTTCGACACCGCCGAAGAAGCCATCGCCATTGCCAACGACACGCCGTATGGCCTGGCCGCTGGTATCTGGACGTCGGACATTTCCAAGGCCCACAAGACCGCCCGTGCCGTGCGCGCGGGCAGCGTCTGGGTCAACCAGTACGACGGCGGCGACATGACCGCGCCGTTCGGTGGCTTCAAGCAGTCGGGCAACGGCCGTGACAAGTCGCTGCATGCACTGGAGAAGTACACTGAGCTGAAGGCGACCTGGATCAAGCTGTAATCTGCTAGGGCCTTTTCGCGGGTAAACCCGCTCCCACAGGTACAACACCGCTCTGAAGAGTGGTGTTGTACCTGTGGGAGCGGGTTTACCCGCGAATGGGCCATGGAAAATTCTTGGCCTGGGAGGCTGCAATGCGTTGGGGTACATACTTCGCCGTACTGGCATCGGTGCTCAGTGTCGGGCTGGCGCTGGGTGTGAGCATGCCGCTGGTATCCCTGCGCCTGGAAGCCTGGGGCTACGGCAGTTTCGCCATCGGCGTAATGGCCGCGATGCCTGCGCTGGGTGTGCTGGCCGGTGCCAGCCTGGCCAGCCGCCTGGCCGGTTGGGTCGGCGTGCCCTCGGCCATGCGCATTTGCCTGTGGGGCGGGGCACTGTCGATCGGCCTGGTTGCGCTGCTGCCCAGTTATCCCCTGTGGCTGCTGTTGCGGCTGATGATAGGCATGTCCCTGACCGTGGTATTCATCCTCGGCGAAAGCTGGATCAACCAACTGGTGGTCGAGCAATGGCGTGGCCGCCTGGTGGCGCTGTACGGCAGCAGCTACGCGTTGAGCCAGCTGGCGGGGCCGCTGGTGCTGGGCTTTCTCGGTTCCGATGACGACTTCGGTTTCTGGGCCGCGACCGGCCTGTTGCTGCTCGCGCCGCTGGTGCTGCTGGGGCGTGGTGGGGCACCGAGTACCGAAGCCTGCAGCGTTACCTTCCGCGACCTGTTTGCCTTCTGCCGAAGGTTACCGGTGATTGCCTGGGCGATTGCCCTGTTTGCCTCGTTCGAGGCAATGATCCTTACCCTGCTGCCGGTGTATTGCCTGCAGCAAGGCTTTACCACGGAAATCGCCCTGTTCATGGTCAGTACCGTGGTGGTCGGCGATGCTGTGTTGCAGCTGCCCATCGGTGCGCTGGCCGACCATATGTCGCGCAAGGCGTTGTTCACCGGTTGTGCAGTGACGCTGCTGGTGTCCAGCCTGGCGATTCCGCTGTTACTGCATACGCCGGTAATCTGGCCGTTGTGGGTGTTGTTCGGGGCGAGTGCTGGCGGCCTGTTTACCTTGTCGCTGGTGTTGATCGGCGAGCGCTACCGCGATGACGAGCTGGTGCGGGCCAATGCCCATGTGGCGCAACTGTGGGGTATTGGTTGCCTGCTCGGGCCGTTGTTGGCAGGGGCCGGGAGCCAGTGGATCAGTGGGCATGCGTTGCTGTTGCTGATGGCTGCAGGGGCTGCGGGGTTGGTGGTGTTGACCCAGCGGCGCGGGGCCTTCGAGGCTGTGTCCGCCTGATCGATATTGGGGCCGCTTTGCGGCCCATCGCGACGCAAGGCCGCTCCTACAGGGGTGCGCGATCCTTGTAGGAGCGGCCTTGTGTCGCGATGGGCTGCAGAGCAGCCCCAAAATTGCCGCTACAACATCTTCTCCAAGCCAACCGCCTTGCTGATCCAGGCATTGAACCTGCGCCACATCCCACCCGGCTCGGAAGTCAGCACGTGCCGCTGCCCATTGTCTTCGGTCGCCCATACCAGTTTGTCACCCACCAGTTTCACCTGGTAACTCAATGCAGGCGCCATACCCTGCTGGGCCAGTTCACGGGTGTATTCGGCCAGCTCCGGGCTGTCCACCAGCACCCCGACCTCGGTGTTCCACAGCACTGAGCGTGGGTCGAAGTTGAACGAGCCGATGAAGGTTTTGCGCCGGTCGAACACGATCGCCTTGGTGTGCAGGCTCGAATCCGAGCTGCTGCCGTGCAGGCTGAGGCGTGTGTGCACCGGCGCGCCCGGTTGGCGGCGCAATTCGAACAGCTGCACGCCATGCTCAAGCAAGGCCCGCCGATAGGGCGCATAGCCACCATGCACCGCGGGCACGTCGGTGGCCTCCAGCGAGTTGGTCAGCAGCCTCACCGACGCACCGGCGTCGGCGCGGCCGGTGAGGTAAAGCAGGCCCGGCTCGCCCGGCACGAAGTAGGCCGACATCAGGATCAACTCGCGGTGCACGTTGGCCAGGTCCGGCGCCAGTTGCTGGCTTAGCAGCAGTTGCGGGTCTGGCTCATCGTCGGCCAATACCTTGCTTGGTGCATCCCACAACGCCTGGGCGTGCGCCCAGATCAGCTCATTGCGCCACACATCCAGGCGTGGCTGCGACTGGTAGGCCATCAGGCGGTCGTACAGGGCCTTGCGCTGGGTCCTGGCTTCGGCCAGCGACACTTCCAGGCGATGGCGGCTGGCACGCAGGTCGTCGGCATTCGGGTCACGCCAGAGAAAGTCGGTAATCGGCCGGCTGAGGGCGCTGTTCCAGTACTGGTCGAAACTGTGCCCCAGTTGTTCAGCCACCGGGCCAACGCCCAGCAGGTCGATATCGGTGAAGTTGAGGTTGGGTTCGGCATCGAAATACTCGTCGCCAAGGTTGCGCCCGCCGACGATCGCCATGCTGTTGTCCACCAGAAACAGCTTGTTGTGCATGCGCCGGTGCTGGCGCGACAGGTTGAACAACCGGCCCACGGCGCGCGTTACGCCTGTGCTGCGGCCCAGGTGCAGCGGGTTGAACACACGGATCTGGATGTTCGGGTGCGCGTCGAGGGTACCCATGATGGTATCCAGGCCGTCGCTGGTGGTGTCGTCGAGCAGGATGCGCACACGTACGCCACGGTCGGCGGCGCGCAGCAATTCGTGCACCAGGGCGCGGGTGCTGAGGCCGTCGTGGACGATGTAGTACTGCAGGTCGATGCTCGCCTGGGCGTTGCGGATCAGCTCGGCACGGGCGCGAAAGGCCTCGTTGCTGTTGGGCAACAGGCGAAAGCCGGAGCGGCCGCCGTAAGGGGCAGCCTGACGCAGCACCGAGCGGCCAAAGGCCGAGTCATTGGCGGGCAGTGCCTGGCTGGTTTCGCGGGGCGCACTGACGCTGGCGCAGCCTGTGAGGCCGAGCAGCAGCACCAGCAGCAGAGGCAAGGCTCGCTGGGGTCTCAAAGGTGGATCGTCCTGTGCAGCAAGGGCTTTAGTGGTTCGACCGTGGCAGGCGGCGCAAAGTTACGCGTCGGCGCTTTCTTCATCCAGTAGACGAAGGGCGGTTTCACCAACCTTGCGCACGGCGGCCTCGATCTGCGGCGTCGGCCGCGCGGCGAAATTCATGCGCAGGCAGTGCCGAAACTTGCCCGAGGCCGAGAAGATGCTGCCCACGGCAACCTGTACGCCTTGCTCCAGTAAAGCCCGATTCAGGCGCAGCGTATCGAAATGTTCGGGTAATTCCACCCACAACATGAAGCCACCCTGGGGGCGGCTGACCCGGGTGCCCGGTGGAAAGTAGCGGGTTACCCATTCGCTCATCAGGTCTCGGCCACGTTGGTACTGGCTGCGCATGCGCCGCACGTGGGGTTGGTAGTGCCCCGCGGCGATGAAGTCGGCGATGGCCAACTGCGGCTGGCAGGCGGTGCTGCCGGTGCTGATGTATTTCATGTGCAGCACCCGCTCCAGGTAGCGCCCGGGCGCCACCCAGCCTACCCGCAGGCCGGGGGCGAGGGTTTTGGAAAACGAACTGCAGAACAGCACGCGACCATCGTCGTCGAACGACTTGACCGTACGCGGACGCGGGTAGGTATAGGCCAGGTCGCCGTACACATCGTCCTCCAGAATCGCCACGTCGTAGCGCTGTGCGAGGCTCAGCAGGGCCTTCTTGCGCGCCTCGGGCATGATGTAGCCAAGCGGGTTATTGCAGCTGGGGGTGATCTGGATGAGCTTGATAGGCCACTGCTCCAAGGCCAGCTCCAGTGCCTCCAGGCTGATGCCGGTCACCGGGTCGGTGGGGATTTCCAGCGCCTTCATGCCCAGGCCCTTCAGGGTTTGCATGGCACCGTGGAAGCTGGGGGAGTCGACCGCGACGATGTCGCCTGGCTCGCATACCGCACGAATGCTGCACGACAGCGCCTCGTGGCAGCCGGTGGTTACGACCAGATCTGCCGGGCTCAGGCGGCAGCCAGAGTCGAGCATCAGGCGCGCAACCTGCTCACGCAGGGCCAGGTTGCCGTGAATGTTGTCGTAATACAGGCCTGGCATATCCTGCCGCCGGCTCAACTGAGCGAGGCTGCGTAGCAACGGCTTGAGGGTAGGGCTATCGATGTCGGGCATACCGCGGCCGAGTTGGACCACGTCCTTGCGCGGGGTGCTGCGTACCAGCTCCAGCACTTGCTCCCATTGCGAGATATCCACCGGGCGCTGGGCCGGGCGGCTGACGGCGGGCAGCGCCGGGAGGAGGCGGTGGTCGCTGACGAAGTAGCCGGACTTGGGCCGTGGCGAGACCATGCCGCTGTCTTCCAGCATGCGGTAGGCCTGCTGCACGGTGCTCAGGCTGACACCGTGCTCCATGCTAAGGGCGCGTACCGATGGCAGGCGTTGGCCGGGGCGGTACAGGCCCTGTTCGATGCGGGCGCCAAGCAGTTCAGCGAGGTTCAGGTAGAGGGTCACGGCATACTCCTGCGCTGCATTGGCATAGCGACCGGTACAGTTCAGTTGAAAATACAGCATTCAGTCGATCTTCAGCCAATTCTGTATGGGAATAAAAAGGCTGTATTGGATCTGTATTGCCGGTGTTGCCGACGCGCATGCTTTCTCCACGGTATCAACTGAGTGGGAGATAGCAGTGATGGGTGGCATGAGCGATGTGCGTTTGCAACTGATGGCCAAAGAACTGGACGCCGGGCATCAGACCAAGGTTTTCAATGCGCCGGCGGGGCTGGGGCGTTGGGGGCTGATGCTGCATCGCTGGCACACCCGCAGGGCGCTGCTGCAGTTGACCAATGACGAGTTGCGCGATGTAGGGTTGAGCTGGGAGCAGGCGCGTACAGAAGGGCAGAAACCCTTCTGGAAGGACTGAAGCTCACCCCGGTTTTGAAGCCTGTACGGTCACTGTGGGAGCGGGCGTGCCCGCGAAACAGGCGATGCGGTGGCTGGCACCGGCTTTGCCGGTGTTCGCGGGCATGCCCGCTCCCACAGGGCGGGCGCGGTGGTTCAGACCAGCTCTTTCAGACGATGCCAGAGCATCCCCAACGCCAGCAGCGGCGAGCGCAGGTGCTTGCCGCCGGGGAAGGTGATATGCGGCACCTTGGCGAACAGGTCGAAGCGCCCGCTTTCCTGGCCGCTGATGGCTTCGCCCAGCAGACGCGCCGCCAAATGGGTGGCGTTGAGCCCGTGGCCCGAATAGGCCTGGGCGTAATACACGTTCGGCTGGCTGGCCAGGCGGCCGACCTGTGGCAAGCGGTTGGCGCCGATGCCGATCATGCCACCCCACTGGTAGTCGATTCGCACGTCGGCCAGTTCCGGGAACACCTTGAGCATCTTCGGCCGCATGTAGGCAGCAATGTCCTTGGGGTCGCGGCCCGAGTAATGGCAGGCACCGCCGAACAGCAGGCGGTGGTCGGCGGACAGGCGGTAGTAATCCAGCGCCACGCGCTGGTCACACACCGCCATGTTCTGCGGCAATACCGCGCGAGCGCGTTCTTCGCCCAGCGGCTCGGTGGCAATGATGTAGCTACCGGCCGGCAGCACCTTGCCGCCCAGCTCGCGGTTGAGGCCGTTGAGGTAGGCGTTGCAGCAAAGCACCAGGGTTTTCGCACGTACCTGGCCTTGGGCGGTATGCACCTGTACTTCAGGGCCGTAGTCGATGCGCGTGACTTCGGACTGCTCGAAGAGCTTCACCCCCAGCCGCGCGGCGACGGCGGCTTCACCCAGGGCGAGGTTAAGTGGGTGCAGGTGGCCGGAGCCCATGTCGACCAGCCCGCCCACATAGCAGTCGGCACCGACCACGCTGTGGATATCATCCTTGCCGACCAAACGCAGTTCATGCGCGTAGCCCAGGCTACGCAGTTCTTCGGCGTCTTCGGCAAAACCCTGCAATTCGGCGGGTTTGTTGGCCAGGTCGCAGTAGCCCCAGGTCAGGTCACAGGCGATGGCGTGCTTTTCGACCCGCTCGCGCACGATCTGCACGGCCTCCAGGCCCATCAGCTTCAGGCTGCGCACACCGTCCTCGCCGATCACCGGCAGGAACTGTTCAAGCCCATGGCCGACGCCGCGGATCAACTGCCCGCCATTGCGGCCACTGGCGCCCCAGCCCAGTTTGCGGGCTTCCAGCAGGATGACCGAGAAGCCGCGTTCGGCCAGTTCGATGGCGGTGTTCAAGCCCGAGTAGCCGCCGCCGACGATGCATACATCGGCGCTGTGTTCGCCTTGCAGGAAGGAGTAGTCGGGGTGAGGCGCGCTGCTGGCGGCGTAGTAGGAGGCGACGTGCTGCGCGCTGTGGATCATGGGCTCGGTCCTGAGGCTGGTGGGCTAGGGGAGGAGGATAAGCCGGGCCTTTGGGGTGGGCAACCGCCTGGCCTGGTTAACGCGGTCACCTGTAGGAGCGGCCTTGCGTCGCGACAGGGCCGCGTAGCGGCCCCCGGCAATATCTGCGGCGAAGCTAAAAATTTGGGGGCGCTACGCACCCCTTTCGCGACACAAGGCCGCTCCTACAAAGAGCGCGTAAGCCTATAATTCGGGCTGGTTTCCAAATTTGTATTCAGCCATGTCCTGCAACCGCCACAAGATCCAGTTCCTGCGCGAACTCATCCCCTCGTTCGAGTGCGAGCCCGGCTGCCACGATTGCTGCGGCCCGGTCACCACCTCGGCGGAAGAAATGGCCCGCCTGCCACGCAAGTCCCAGGCCGAGCAGGACGCCGCCCTGGAGAACCTGGATTGTGTGCACCTGGGCCCCAACGGCTGTACGGTCTACGAAGAACGCCCGATGATCTGCCGCCTGTTCGGCACCACGCCGCGCATGGCTTGCCCACGCGGCCGTGGCCCTGAACCGATGATCGACCCTGCTGCCGAGCAGCTGGTGCACCAGTTCATTGCCACCACCCGCCAGGTGCTGGTCTAGCTTCAGTCCGGGATCGGTAGGCAAAGGCTCTCCTTCACCTCCTCCATCACGATGTAGCTCTTCGATTCGCGCACGTGCGGCAGCTTCAGCAGGATGTCGCCAAGCAGCTTTCGGTACGAGGCCATCTCGGAAATACGCGCTTTCACCAGGTAGTCGAAGTCACCTGAAACCAGGTGGCATTCCAGCACGTGGGGCAGCTTCAGCACCGCACGGCGGAACTCTTCGAAGGTGTCGCCCGACTTGTAGTCCAGGCTGATTTCCACGAACACCAGCAGGCTGCCCTTGAGGTGCTGCGGGTTCAGGCGGGCGTTATAGCCCATGATGATGCCCTCGCGCTCCAGGCGGCGAACCCGCTCGGTGCAAGGGGTGGTGGACAGCCCAACTTTCTCGCCCAGTTCGGTGAAGGAAATACGCCCGTCATTCTGCAGGATACGCAGGATGTTGCGGTCGATCTTGTCCAGTTCACGCTTACTCTGGTGCTGGGTTCTCATAGGGGATGCCCCTCCGTGAAAGGCGATTTTGCCGAGAATTCTCGCCAATAATAGGCTTTTATATAGTGAATTGCACTGGTCTCAAATTCCTATACTGCGCCCATTCATGCCATTTCAATAAAAGTCTGCGGCGTGCCGCGTGTGAGGGATATAACGATGCGAGTTCTGGTACTTGGTAGCGGCGTAATCGGAACCGCCAGTGCCTACTACCTGGCCCGGCAAGGTTTCGAAGTCACGGTGGTCGACCGCCAGCCAGCGGTGGCCATGGAAACCAGTTTTGCCAACGCCGGTCAGATCTCGCCCGGCTATGCCTCGCCCTGGGCCGCCCCAGGCGTGCCACTGAAGGCCGTCAAATGGCTGCTGGAGCGCCACGCCCCGCTGGCCATCAAACTCACCGGCGACGTTGACCAGTACCTGTGGATGGCACAGATGCTGCGCAACTGCACTGCCAGCCGTTACGCGGTGAACAAGGAGCGCATGGTGCGCCTGTCCGAGTACAGCCGTGACTGCCTCGACGAACTGCGCGCCGAAACCGGCATCAACTACGAAAACCGCAGCCTGGGTACTACCCAGCTGTTCCGTACCCAGGCCCAGGTAGATGCTGCGGCCAAGGACATTGCCGTACTCGAACAGTCCGGCGTGCCTTACGAGCTGCTCGACCGTGATGGCATTGCCCGCGTCGAACCGGCCCTGGCTGGCGTGAAAGACATCCTGGCTGGCGCCCTGCGCTTGCCTAACGATCAAACTGGCGATTGCCAGCTGTTCACCACCAAACTTGCCGACATGGCGCTGAAGCTGGGCGTGGAATTCCGTTTCGGCCAGGACATCCAGCGCCTGGACTTCGCTGGTGACCGCATCAATGGTGTGTGGATCGACGGCAAGCTGGAAACCGCCGACCGCTACGTGCTGGCGCTGGGCAGCTATTCGCCACAGATGCTTAAGCCGCTGGGCATCAAGGCCCCGGTGTATCCGTTGAAAGGCTACTCGCTGACCGTGCCGATTACCAACGGCGACATGGCCCCGACCTCGACCATTCTCGACGAAACCTACAAGGTTGCGATCACCCGTTTCGACAACCGCATCCGTGTAGGCGGCATGGCTGAAATTGCCGGTTTTGACCTGTCGCTGAACCCGCGCCGGCGCGAAACGCTGGAGATGATCGTCAACGACCTTTATCCTCGCGGCGGTGACCTGAGCCAGGCCAGCTTCTGGACCGGCTTGCGCCCGGCAACCCCGGACGGTACGCCGATCGTGGGTGCCACTAAGTTCCGCAACCTGTTCCTGAACACCGGTCACGGTACTTTGGGCTGGACCATGGCGTGTGGCTCCGGCCGCCTGCTGGCTGACCTGATTGCGCGCAAGAAGCCGCAGATCAGCGCCGAAGGCCTGGACATTTCCCGGTATGGCAACAGCCCGGAAGTGGCCAAGCACGGGCAGACTGCGCCGGCTCACCAGCAGTAATAGCCTGTGCTGGCCCTTTCGCGGGCTCGCCCGCTCCCACAGGAACACCACAGCTGTTGAAAGTTGTGCAGTACCTGTGGGAGCGGGCAAGCCCGCGAAGAATCCCACACCGATTTCAACCCGAACCACCATAAGGCAGCCGCCATGCGTCCCGCCCGCGCCCTGATCGACCTCCAGGCCCTGCGCCACAACTACCGTCTGGCCCGTGAACTGACCGGTGCCAAAGCCCTCGCCGTGATCAAGGCCGACGCCTATGGCCATGGTGCTGTGCGCTGCGCCCTGGCCCTGGAGGCCGAAGCCAACGGCTTTGCCGTAGCCTGCATCGAAGAGGCGCTGGAGCTGCGCGCCGCCGGTATCAAGGCCCCGGTGTTGCTGCTGGAAGGCTTTTTCGAAGCCAGCGAACTGGCGCTGATCGCCGGGCACGACCTGTGGTGCGTGGTGCATTCGCTGTGGCAGCTGGAAGCGATTGAAAAGACCCATGTACACAAGCCGCTCACCGTCTGGTTGAAGCTCGACAGCGGCATGCACCGCGTCGGCCTGCACCCCAAGGATTATCACGATGCCTACCAGCGCCTGCTGGCCAGCGGCAAGGTGGCGCGCATCGTATTGATGAGCCACTTTGCCCGCGCCGACGAACTGGATGCCGACGCCACCGCCCAGCAGATCGCCGTGTTCGAGGCCGCCCGCCAGGGCTTGGCCGCCGAGTGCAGCCTGCGCAACTCGCCCGGCGTGCTGGGCTGGCCACAAGCGGCTGGCGACTGGGTGCGCCCAGGCCTGATGCTGTACGGCGCATCGCCGTTCGAAGTGGCCCAGGCCCAGGCCGAACGCTTGCAACCGGTCATGACCCTGCAATCGCGAGTCATCAGCGTACGCGAGCTGCCTGCCGGCGAGCCGGTGGGTTACGGCGCCAAGTTCGTCAGCCCGCGGCCAACCCGCGTAGGCGTGGTCGCCATGGGCTATGCAGATGGTTACCCGCGTCAGGCGCCCAACGGCACCCCGGTGCTGGTCGCCGGCCAGCGCACCCAGCTGATTGGCCGTGTATCGATGGACATGCTCAGCATCGACCTCACCGACGTGCCGCATGCCACTGTCGGCAGCCCGGTGGAGCTGTGGGGCAAGCAGGTGCTGGCCAGCGAAGTGGCCGCGCACGCTGGCACCATTCCGTACCAGATCTTCTGCAACCTGAAGCGCGTACCGCGGGACTACATCGGCGAATGACACGCTGAAGCGGACAGGTTGAAGGGCGGTGTGTTGTAAATACTGAACGGCATTGCCATGATATCGTTCACATCCACCCCCCTTTCCACCGTTTCAGGAGGCTCCAGCTTTGGACGTCGGCGAACGACTGCAAGCCATCCGCAAGCTCAAGGGCCTGTCCCAGCGTGAACTCGCCAAGCGTGCCGGGGTGACCAACAGCACCATCTCGATGATCGAGAAGAACAGTGTGAGCCCGTCGATCAGCTCGCTGCGCAAGGTGCTGAGCGGCATTCCCATGTCCATGGTCGAGTTCTTTTCGGTGGAGCTGGAGGCTGAAAGCCCTGCGCAAATCGTTTACAAGGCTCACGAGCTGATTGATATCTCGGACGGTGCGGTGACCATGAAGCTGGTTGGCAAGTCGCACCCCAACCGTGCCATCGCGTTTCTCACCGAGGTGTACCCGCCAGGTGCCGACACCGGTGCCGAGATGCTTACCCACGACGGTGAAGAAACCGGCATCCTGCTGGAAGGTCGCCTGGAGCTGGTGGTCGGTAACGAGATCTTCATCCTCGAAGAAGGCGACAGTTACTACTTCGAAAGCACGCGCCCGCACCGCTTTCGCAACCCGTTCAACCAGCCCGCCCGCCTGATCAGTGCGGCCACGCCTTCAAACTTTTGATCCAGCGCAGTGCATTGATTCGGCAATACCCCTTTCGCTTGTAGGGTCGTTTCACGGCCTCTGGGTTCCCGCTATACTTTTCAACGCTCGCCGTTCCGTGGCCGCGAGCGTGATTAGCCACCATGAGGGTGTTCGCGTGAACCAAATCAAGAAGATGCTGGCCGTACCAGCAGCCGTATTCGCCCTCTGGGCAATGAGCGCAACCGCTGCGACCAATGACGACATCGCCAAGCGCCTGGAGCCGGTTGGCCAGGTGTGCGTCCAGGGCCAGGAATGCAAAGGCATGGAAGTGGTTGCAAGTGCCGGTGGCGGGGGCGCGAAAACGCCGGACGAGATCATCGCCAAGCACTGTAACGCATGCCATGGCAGCGGCCTGCTCGGCGCACCGAAAATTGGCGATAAAGACGCGTGGAAAGAGCGCGCCGACCACCAGGGCGGCCTGGACGGCATCCTGGCCAAGGCCATTACCGGCATCAACGCCATGCCGCCGAAGGGCACCTGCGCAGACTGCTCGGATGACGACCTGAAAGGGGCGATCAAGAAAATGTCCGGGCTGTGAGCCGCAGCTGAATTGCATGAGGCCCGCCATTGATGGCGGGCTTTGTTTTTGTGGCGCCTGTACTGGCCCTTTCGCGGGCTCGCCCGCTCCCACAGGATCACCACCGCCCTTAGCCCTGTGAAATACCTGTGGGAGCGGGCGAGCCCGCGAAGAGGCCGGTACAGGCAACCAAATACTCCAGGCCCATGTCCAACCCCTGAACCCACGGATGTCTCAGGAGGCCCCATGCACCTCTGCTCCATAGACCAGGCTATCGAGCAAGTCCTGACCCGCCTGCCAGCCCACATCCACATGGGCCTGCCGCTGGGCCTGGGCAAGCCCAATGCCTTCGTCAACGCCCTCTACGCCCGTGTGCGCGAGCTGCCCGAACGGCAGCTGACCATCTACACGGCCCTGTCCCTCGGCCGCCCACCACTGGGCGATGGCCTGCAACGGCGCTTTCTCGAACCCTTCATCGAGCGCGTGTTCGCCGACTACGAAGAACTCACCTACCTCGCCGACCTGCGCAACGACAACCTACCGCCCAACATCCGCGTCGAGCAGTTCTTCATGCAGCCCGGCAGCCTGTTGCACAGCGAATCGGCCCAGCAGGACTATGTCAGCAGCAACTACAGCCATGCCGCACGTGATATCAACGCAAAGGGTTTGAACCTGATTGCCCAGCTCGTAGCCGCGACCCCCGAGAAACCCGTCCACCTCAGCCTGGCCTGCAACCCGGATATCACGCTCGACCTTTTGCCGATGATCGCCAAGCGTCGTGCGGCTGGCGAAACGATCCTCATGCTCGGCCAGGTGCATGCCGAGCTGCCGTACATGCCAGGCGATGCTGAGCTGCCCATCGATGCCTTCGACCTGCTGCTCGATGAAGCCGAGCAACGCCGGCTGTTCTCCACGCCGAACATGCCGGTCGGCATCCAGGACCACTGCATCGGCCTGCACGCCAGCAGCCTGGTGCGCGACGGTGGCACGTTGCAGATTGGTATTGGTGCCATGGGCGATGCGGTCGCCGCGGCATTGCTGGCGCGCCAAGGCGACAACGCGGGCTACCGTGCGGTACTCGACGCGCTCGGTGTCGGCCCATGGCAGGCGCTGATCGAGCGGGAAGGGGGCCTGGATACCTTCGCCCAAGGCCTGTACGGCTGCAGCGAGATGTTCGTCAATGGCTTGTTGGTGCTGGCCGAAGCCGGGTTGCTGCGACGCCCGGCGGACGAGCAGGGCGCGTTGTTGCATGGCGGCTTCTTCCTCGGCCCGCAGGCGTTTTACCAGCGCCTGCGCGACATGCCGCTGGAACAGCGCGCGCAGTTCGTCATGACCCGCATCAGTTTTATAAACGAGCTGTACGGGCAGGAGGAAATCAAGCGCCGCCAGCGTCGCGATGCGCGCTTCATCAACACTGCGTTCGGCATGACCCTGCTGGGTGCCGGGGTGGCCGACCAGCTGGAAGACGGCCGGGTGCTTAGCGGCGTGGGCGGGCAGTACAACTTTGTTGCCCAGGGCCATGCGCTGGAGGGCGGGCGTTCGATCCTGCTGTTGCGCAGCTGGCGTGAGGCGGGCGGGGAAGTGACCTCAAACCTGTTCTGGACCTATGGCCACTGCACAATCCCCCGGCACCTTCGCGATATCGTGGTGACGGAATACGGCATTGCTGATTTGCGTGGGCAGACCGACAGCGAGGTGATTGCGCGGTTGTTGGCTGTTTGTGATTCACGGTTCCAGCAGGGGCTGATCGAGCAGGCCAAGCGCGCTGGGAAGCTGGCCAGGGATTTTCAGCTGGATGCGCGTTTTACCGACAATACGCCGCAGCGGCTGGAGGCAGTCAGGGCGCAGCATGCACGGCTATTCCCGGAGTATCCGATGGGGACGGACTTTACGGCTGAAGAACGGGACTTGTTGCGGGCGTTGAACTGGTTGAAGAGCAAGTTCAAGCTCAGCGAGGTGCTGGAACTGGGCAAGGCAGCGCTGGATGCGCCAGGGCCGGAGGGGTATGAGCGGCATCTGGAGCGGATGGGGCTGGATGCTCCGCAGGGGTTGAAGGAAGAACTTTATCAGCGGCTGTTGCTGGCGGGGTTGGCGGCGACCAGATAAAGAGAGTTGCGGCCATTCGCGGGCACGCCCGCTCCCACAGGGATACCACTGGTTTTGAATACTGTGATATCCCTGTGGGAGCGGGCGTGCCCGCGAAGCAGGCGCCGCGATTACTCGATGAAAGTGACCACACCACCTTCCAGCGACTTCACCCGGGCCAGCGATTCAACGCGGTAGCCCTGGCTGTCCAGCTCGGCACGGCCGCCCTGGAACGACTTCTCGATCACGATGCCCAGGCCCGCCACGGTGGCGCCGGCCTGCTTGATGATCGAGATCAGCGCTTGCGACGCCTTGCCGTTGGCCAGGAAGTCATCAATCACCAGCACGCGGTCACTGCTGTTGAGGTGGCGCGGCGAGATGGCCACGGTGCTCTCGGTCTGCTTGGTGAAGGAATACACCGAGGCAGTCAGCAGGTTTTCGGTCAGGGTCAGCGACTGGTGCTTGCGAGCAAAGATCACCGGCACGCCCAGCTTCAGGCCGGCCATCACCGCCGGGGCAATGCCCGAGGCTTCGATGGTGACGATCTTGGTCACACCGGCGTCGGCGAACAGGCGGGCGAACTCGTCACCGATCAGTTGCATCAGCGCAGGGTCGATCTGGTGGTTGAGAAACGCGTCGACTTTGAGAACCTGATCGGAAAGCACGATGCCTTCTTCGCGAATCTTCTGATGCAGTGCTTCCACTGTGGTATTCCTCGATGTAACAAAGGTGGCCGCTAAAAGCGGCAGAATTAAAGAGTAATGGTTGATCAGCGTTTGAGCATTGCCCGGATATCGGCCAGGGCGTTGTTGCCGCGGGCGGCCTTTACCTCGACCGGCGCATCGTCCAGGCCCTCCCAGGCCAGGTCATCCGGTGGCAGTTCGTCGAGGAACCGGCTGGGCGTGCAGTCGATGATTTCACCGTACTGCTTGCGCTTGGCGGCGAAGGTGAAGGCCAGGGTCTGGCGTGCGCGGGTGATGCCCACATAAGCCAGGCGGCGTTCCTCTTCGATGGTGTCGGCCTCGATGCTGGAGCGGTGCGGGAGGATTTCTTCTTCCATGCCCATGATGAACACGTAGGGGAATTCCAGGCCCTTTGAGGCGTGCAGGGTCATCATCTGCACGCCTTCGGCGTTTTCTTCCTCTTCCTGCTGGCGCTCGAGCATGTCGCGCAGCACCAGCTTGCCGATGGCGTCCTCGATGGTCATGTCACCCTCTTCATCCTTTTCGAGGGTGTTCTTCAGCGCTTCGACCAGGAACCAGACGTTGCTGATGCGGAACTCGGCGGCCTTGTCGCTGGCGGTCTGCTGGCGAATCCAGTTCTCGTAATCGATGTCGCGGATCATCTCGTGCAGCGCGGCAATCGGGTCTTCCAGGGCAACCTTGTGGCGCACGCCGTCCAGCCAGTGCTTGAAGCGCTGCAAGCGCTCGGTATAGCGGGCGTCCAGGTGCTCGCCCAGGCCCAGCTCCTCGCTGGCGGCGTACATGGAAATACCCCGCTCGGTGGAATAGTTGCCGAGCTTTTCCAGGGTGGTAGAGCCGATTTCGCGGCGGGGCACGTTGATTACGCGCAGGTAGGCGTTGTCATCGTCCGGGTTCACCAGCAGGCGCAGGTAGGCCATCAGGTCCTTGACCTCCTGGCGTCCGAAGAAGCTGTTGCCGCCCGACAGGCGATACGGCACCTGGTGGTGCTGCAGCTTCAGTTCGATCAGCTTGGCCTGGTAGTTGCCGCGGTAAAGAATGGAGAAGTCGCTGTACGGGCGGTTGGTGCGCAGGTGCAAGGTGAGGATTTCCATGGCCACGCGTTCGGCCTCGGCTTCCTCGTTCTTGCAGCGGATAACGCGAATCTCGTCGCCCACGCCCATCTCGCTCCACAGTTGCTTCTCGAACGCGTGCGGGTTGTTGGCGATCAGTACGTTGGCGCAGCGCAGGATGCGGCTGGTGGAGCGGTAGTTCTGCTCAAGCATGACGATCTTCAGGGAGGGGTAGTCCTCCTTGAGCAGCATCAGGTTCTCGGGCCGGGCACCCCGCCAGGCGTAGATCGACTGGTCGTCGTCGCCCACCACGGTGAACTGGTTGCGCATGCCGATCAGCATCTTCACCAGCAAGTACTGGCTGGCGTTGGTGTCCTGGTATTCGTCCACCAACAGGTAGCGCACGCGGTTCTGCCACCGCTCCAGCACCTCGGGGTGCTCCTGGAACAGCTTGACCGGCTGCAGGATCAGGTCGTCGAAGTCCACCGCGTTGAACGCCTTGAGCGTGCGCTGGTAGTGGGTGTAGACGATGGCGGCGGTCTGCTCGCGCGGGTTGCGCGCCTTTTCCAGTGCTTCGGGCGGCAGGATCAGGTCGTTCTTCCAGGCACCGATCATGTTCTTGATCTCGTCGATGCCGTCGTCGCCGGAGTATTCCTTCTGCATGATGTCCGACAGCAACGCCTTGATGTCGGACTCGTCGAAGATCGAGAAGCCCGGCTTGTAGCCCAGGCGCTCGTGCTCCTTGCGGATGATGTTCAGGCCCAGGTTGTGGAAGGTGCACACCGTTAGCCCGCGGCCCTCTCCCGGGCGCAGCAGCGTGCCGACCCGCTCCTTCATCTCGCGCGCGGCCTTGTTGGTAAAGGTCATCGCCACGATGTACTGGGCACGGATGCCGCAGTTCTGGATCAGGTGGGCAATCTTGCGCGTGATCACGCTGGTCTTGCCCGAACCTGCACCAGCGAGCACCAAAAGAGGGCCGCCGACGTAGTCACGGGCTTCCTGCTGCCGGGGGTTGAGTCGGGACATGCTAGAAACCGGGGTCGCCAGAAAATAGCCGCGCATTCTAACAGGCATGGGACCGTTGTGGCGCGACCGTCTGACGTCTGAGTCAGACTTTTGTCCGGCCTACTATTAGTGTTACTAATCCTAGTACCTGAAAAAATCATATTTGCCGCTTCGGCTCGTTTCGAGCAGGATGCACGACAAAATACGTCGGGAAGCTACGCCCGTAAAAACATGTATAAAAGTGAAAATCATTTTCATTAAATGCAGTAGCATACCCGCCAGTTATCGTTGCACCGTGAAGCCCTAAGGAGTCCGCTTGTCCACGCCTGTCGAACCTTTGCGTTTGCTGCTGTTGGCTGATGAGCCGGAATGGGCCGCCTTGTTGCACGCTTGCATGCCTGCCCTGAGCGGCAGCGCCGTGTTGCTGACCGCCCCCAACTGGGACGCAGTCGACAGCCTGTTCAGCCATGACCGCCAGGCAGTCGTGCTGGCAACTCCGGCCCGGCAGCCGGTGCCAGGGCGCTGCGACCTGCCGACCATCCTGTTGCTCGACCACGAGCCCGAGGTGGCGCCCACTGCCGTCAGCGACTGGCTGGTACGCGACCAGCTCAATGCCGATGCCTTGCGCCGCTCGCTGCGCCATGTGCGCGAGCGTGGTGTGCTGGTGGCCACCTTGCAACGCCTGGCCGAACAAGACCCACTGACAGGCATCGCCAACCGCCAGGGCTTCCAGGCCTTGCTTACCGCACGCCTGGCCGAAAACGAGGGCCGTGGTGTTGCCCTGGGCCACCTGGACCTGGACAACTTCCGCCACGTCAACGATGCCCTCGGCCACCAGAGCGGCGACCGGCTGATCCTGCAAGTGGTGTCGCGGTTGCAAAACCAGCTTGAGGCGGGCGACCAGCTGGCGCGCCTGGGCAGCGACGAGTTTGCCCTGTTGATCGACACCCGTCGCGACGCCAACCGTGCCGAATGGATTGCCGAGCGCATCGTCGAGGCCCTGGCCGAGCCCTACTGGATCGACGGCGAAAGCCTGCTACTGGGCTGCAGCCTGGGCCTGGCCCATGCCCGCGCCCAAGGTGGTGCCGACCCGCTGATGTGGCACGCGCATATCGCCATGCGCCAGGCCAAGGGCAGCCAGGGCTGCACCTTCCATGTGTTCAATGAACGTATCAACCGCAACGCTCGCAGCCTGGCCGACCTGGAAAGCGAACTGCGCCGCGCCCTGCGCCGCGACGAGCTGGAGCTGCACTATCAGCCGCGGCTTGACCTGGCCGACGGGCGCATCGTTGGCCTCGAGGCGCTGGTGCGCTGGCGCCATGCAGAGCGCGGGCTGCTGCCGCCCAGCGAGTTCGTGCCCCTGGCCGAGCAGAGCGGCTTGATCGTACCGCTGGGTTACTGGGTCATCTCACGGGCCCTGCGTGACATGCAGGCGCTGTGCGAGCGGGGCCTTGAGCCGCTGCACATGGCCGTCAACCTGAGCTTCCGTCAGTTTCAGGACAGCCAGTTGCTGGCCACCCTGAGCCGCCTGATCCTTGAGCATGGCGTGGATGCCCGCTGGCTGGAGTTCGAGCTGACCGAAACGGCAGTAATGCGCCGCAACGAGGTGGTGCGCCAGACCATGGACGCCCTGGGCCGCCTGGGCGTGCGCTTCTCGCTTGACGATTTCGGCACCGGGTTTTCCTCGTTCGTGCACCTCAACAGCCTGCCGATCACCTTGCTCAAGGTAGACCGCAGCTTTGTGGCCGAAATGGAAATGCGCGAGGAAAACCGCAAGCTGGTGCACGCCATGATCAACCTGGCGCACAACCTTAACCTGGAGGTTGTGGCCGAGGGCGTTGAGAGTGAAGAGCAGTTGGCATTGTTGCGAGGGTTTGGGTGCGACCAGGTGCAGGGTTTTCTGGTCAGCAAGCCGTTGCCGGTGGATGAGCTGATGGAGTTCTTGCTCAATTGCAGCAGGCCGAAGCTGGTTAGCCTGTGACATCGTAGGGGAGGGCTTCGCCCTCCGATCGCGACACAAGGCCGCTCCTACAAGGGACCGCATGACCTGTAGGAGCGGCCTTGCGTCGCGATGGGCTGCAAAGCAGCCCCGGCAATCAAACAGACACCGCAGACCTGTCAGGTGAAACTGCCTTCATCATCAACCGCTTCATCCGCCACTCAAAACCAAAGGTCAGCGCCACCGCCGCACACGCCAGCCCCAGCGCCAACCCCCACCAGATCCCGACCGCCCCACCGCCCAGGTTGAACGCGAACAGCCAGGCACTCGGCGCCCCCACCAGCCAATAGCAGCACAGCCCGATCAGGAAGGTGGTCTTGGCGTCCTTCAGCCCGCGTATGGAGCCCATGGCAATGGTCTGCATGCCATCGAACAGTTCGAACCATGCTGCCACCATCAACAATTGCACCGCCAGTTGGTAGATGGCTGCAAAGCCAGGGTCATTCCGGTCGATGAACAGCCCCACCAGCGCTTCTGGCAGCAGCAGGAACAGCGCCGCAAAGGCAAACATGATCATCGCCCCGAAGCCGATGCCTACCCGCCCGGCGCTGCGCGCCGCCAGCAGGTTACCGGCGCCGTAGTACAGCCCCACGCGCATGGTCACCGCATACGACAAGCCAGTCGGTACCATGAACGCCGTGGACACGATCTGCAAAGCGATCTGGTGCGCCGCCAATTCGGTACTGCCCAGTACCCCCATGCACAGGGCGGCAAAGGCGAACAGGCCCACCTCCACCATATAGGTACCGCCAATCGGCAGGCCCAGCCGCCACAGCTCACGCAGGGCCGGCAGCGATGGGCGCGACAGGCCCTTGCGCAAGGGGTAGGCGGCATAGGCCGGGTGCCAGCGGATATACAGCGCCAGGGCGACGGCCATGCCCATCGACACCACCGCAGTGACCAGGCCGATGCCCATCAGGCCCAGCTTGGGCAGGCCGAACATGCCTTCGATCAGCGCCACGTTGAACAGATAGTTCAGCACCGTGCCGACCAGGCTGATCACCATTACCGGGGTCGAGCGGCCCAGCGCGCTGGTGAAGCCGCGCAAGGCCATGAAGGTCAGGTAGCCGGGTAGTGCCAGCGGCAGCAGGGTAAGGAATTCGGCGGCCGAGGCCACGTTTTCGGGCTGTTGCCCGAACAGCAGCAGTACCGGCTCAAGGTTCCACAGCACCAGCGCCGCGAACAGCGCCAGGCCCCAGGCCAGCCAAAGGCCGTTCTGTGCCAGGCGGGTGGCCCCTTCGATATCGTTGGCGCCTTTGCGGATTGCCACCAGGGTGCCGACCGCGGCGATCACGCCCAGGCAGAAGATCGACACGAACGAATAGCTGGCCGCGCCCAAACCGCCACCAGCCAAGGCCTGCGGGCTGATACGGGCCATCATCAGGGTGTCGGTCAGTACCATCAGCATGTGCGCCAACTGCGAGGCAATCAGCGGCCCGGCCAGGCGCAGCAAAGCCTTGAGTTCGGTAGTGGGCGCGACGTGCATGGGCAGTCCTTGTTCCTGAGCTGATGAACGAAGCGCGATTCTGAGGCTTCGGTCAAGTTTGCACAAAAGGATAAATGCGATAGTTGGCATGAGTTGAACTCATGCATATTTGCTCCTTGATGATTCGCCTCTCACGCCCATATTGCAGGTGCCTGATGCCACGCCAGCTACCACCGCTGTATGCCTTGCGCGCATTTGAAGCTGCCGCACGGCTCAGTTCCTTCACCCGAGCCGGCGAAGAGCTGTCGATCACCCAAAGCGCTATCAGCCGGCACATCCGTACCCTGGAAGAGCATTTTGCCTGCCGCCTGTTCGTGCGCAGTGGGCGCAGCCTGCAGTTGACCGAAGCCGGTCGGGTGTTGCTGCCGGGGGTGCGTGAGGGCTTCGCCGCGTTCGAGCGGGCCTGCGAAACCTTGTGTGGTGAAGACGACATCCTGCGCATGAAGGCGCCTTCGACCCTGACCATGCGCTGGTTGCTGGCGTGCCTGAGCCGCTTTCGCCACTTGCAGCCGGGCAACGAGGTGCAACTGACCAGCGCCTGGATGGACGTCGACCATGTGGACTTCAACCAGGAACCGTTCGATTGTGCGGTGTTGCTCAGCGACGGGGTGTTCCCGGCGGACTGGGAGGTGCGCAAGTTGTTTCCGGAACTGCTGATCCCGGTTGGTGCGCCGGACCTGCTCGACGAAGAGCCTTGGGACGTGTGCCGGCTGGCCGGCATCGAGCTGCTGCACCCCACCGTGGACAAGCGCGACTGGCGCGAATGGCTGGAGCGCATGGGCCTGAGTGACAAGGTGTCGCTCAAGGGCGGGCAGGTGTTCGATACCCTGGAGCTGGGCATGATTGCGGCGGCGCGTGGCTACGGGATTTCCATGGGCGATTTGCTGATGGTGGCCGAGGATGTGGCGCAGAAGCGCCTGAGCCTGCCTTGGCCGACGGCGGTGCCCAGCGGCATGGATTATTACCTGGTGTGGCCGCGTACTCGGCGCGGAGGGGAGCGGTTGCGGCGGTTGAGTGCCTTTCTTGAGCAGGAGGTGGCGGCGATGGATCTGCCCGATGTGGAAATCCTGCCGCCCCTTTGATTGCTTGTGCCGGCCTCTTCGCGGGCTCGCCCGCTCCCACAGGATTACCGCAGGCTCTGGAGTGGCGCAGTAACTGTGGGAGCGGGCGTGCCCGCGAAAGGGCCGGAACAGGCGATAGAAAACGTTTGCGTATACCCCGGCCCGACACTCAAGTATTCGGCCGCGACGCCGATTTACTGGCACCAGCGTCCCGGAAGAGGGCGCGCTCCCCGTCAATCAGAAGCGGGCGGTCAGCGTGATCAGGACGATCCCGGCCTCTTGCCTGGAGCTTCCCCATGTCTCAACCGCGTGCCCGCATCGCCTCGCAGCTCGGTGTCGCCCTCGCCATCGTGCTGGCGCTGGTGATTTCCGGCAGTACCCTGTTTGCCCTGCGTTCGCTGGACGATGCCAACCTCGCCACGCGCCAGGCCCACCTGGCCAGCGAAGCGCGCTTGCTGGCCGACCAGCTCGACACGTTCCACGGCTCGCTCAAGGACAATACCCAGCGCCTCAGCGGCCTGTTCGAGCGCCGCTTCGCTTCAGGCCTGTCGCTGCATGCCGGCGAGACCGTGCAGGTCGCTGGCCAGGCGACACCGGCCTTGTACCTGGGCGACCACTTGCTGAACAACGACTTCCAGCAGGTTGACGAATTCCAGCAGATGACCGCCGGGATTGCCACGTTGTTCGTGCGTAGCGGTGACGACTTCGT
This sequence comes from Pseudomonas sp. NPDC089547, assembly GCF_050280665.1. Classification (NCBI taxonomy): domain Bacteria; kingdom Pseudomonadati; phylum Pseudomonadota; class Gammaproteobacteria; order Pseudomonadales; family Pseudomonadaceae; genus Pseudomonas; species Pseudomonas sp. NPDC089547. The sequence continues at coordinate 21,646 of NZ_JBNNVS010000017.1, forward strand.
GCGCATCAGCACCAACCTGAAAAAGCAGGACGGCAGCCGCGCCATCGGCACCCAACTCGATCGCCAGCACCCGGCCTACCTCAAGCTGCTGGCCGGGCAGATGTACGTTGGCCGCGCGGTGCTGTTCGAGCGCAACTACATGACCCGTTATGTGCCAGTGAGCGACAGCAATGGCCGGGTGATCGCCGTGCTGTTCGTCGGCTTCGACTACACCGACGCGCAGAACGCGCAGTTCGCCAACCTCAAGCGCTTCCGCATCGGCCAGACGGGTTCGTTGGCCCTTCAGGACGAAAAAGGCCAATGGCTGGTACCGCCGGCCAATGCCGAGCAGCAGTTGTACAGTGCCACTGCACCCTTTGCCGAAGGCCCCTGGACGGTGGTTGCGAGCATGCCAATGGAGGAAATTCGCGAGGTAACCTGGAGCGTCGGCCTGCGCCTGGCCATCGGCAGCTTGCTGGCCATGGTCCTGGCCGTGGCTGCCACGCTGTGGCTGTTGAGGCGCAAGTTGCGGCCGCTGGACGAGCTGGTGCGGCAGGCCGAAGCGCTTGGGGCAGGTAACCTGAACGCACGGCTGAACGTGACCAGCCATGACGAAATCGGCCAGCTGGCGCGCAGCTTCAACAAGATGGGCGAGGCACTGTCGACCATGGTCGAGCACATCCGCAGCGCATCCGAGCAGGTCAGCACCCGCGCCCGTTCGCTGTCCGGCCTGTCTGCTGGCGCCTGCGAGGGCATGGACCAGCAGTCCGGCGAAATCACCAGCATGGCCGGTGCGGTGGAGGAGTTCAGCGCCACCTCGATGAACATCGCCGACAACATGGCGGGCACCGAGCGCATGGCCCGTGACAACGCCCAGCAGACCCGCATCGGCCGCAACGCCATGGACGAGGCATCGCGCTCGCTGAAGCAGATTGCCGACGCCCTCGGCGGCACTGCCACGGTGATGGACAACCTGGGCGCACGTTCGCAAGAAATCGGCGGCATCATCAGCGTCATTACCGCGATCGCCGAACAGACCAACCTGCTGGCGTTGAATGCTGCCATCGAGGCTGCCCGCGCCGGTGAACAGGGGCGTGGCTTTGCGGTGGTGGCTGATGAGGTGCGTGGGCTGGCGGCGCGAACCCGCCAGGCTACGGATGAAATCTCCGGCATGATCACCAGCATCCAGCAGCAGACCGGGCACGCCATCACTACGCTGGAGCAAGGTAACCAGCTGATGCAGGACGGCCTGGAGCGTAACGACAAGGTGGCAGAGGCGCTGGCGCGTATCGACGAGCAAAGCCGTGCGGCGGGTGAGCAGTTTGCGGTGATCAGCACGGCGACTCAGGAGCAGAGCAGTACTGCGACTGTGCTTAGCCGTAATTTGCAGAGCATTGCCCAGGCCAACGGCGAGCAGCGCGAGGTGGCCAATGAGCTGGCCTTTACTGCGCGAGAGCTGGAAGGGCTGGCGGCGCAGTTACGGCAGGAAGTCGATCGTTTTCGCTGATACCGCAGGGGGCCGCCCTGCGGCCCATTCGCGGGCACGCCCGCTCCCACAGGATCACCTCAAGGCCCAGGCTTGCGCTGTCCCTGTGGGAGCGGGCATGCCCGCGAATGGGGCGCAAAGCGCCCCTGGCGATATCCAGCCTTACATCGAACCCAGGTTCAACGCCTGGGCACATGCCTGTAACGAACGCCGCTCGCTCTGCGCATACAGCGCCAGCTCATCCTGCACCTGCAGCCCCAGCGCCACTTCAAACGCATCGCGGTTGGCATTGCTGCCGTACTCGGCCTGCGCATCGTCGCCCAGGTTGGACTGGAAGATCCCCGCCGCGCTCACCGGCAGGAAATCCTCGTATACCAACGTCTCGAAGTGCACATGGCCAGCTTCGATCAGCCCTTGCAGGGTAGTCGGGCGGCCTTCCTGGTCACGAGCAGCCAGGCCTTTTTCGGTGGCGAAGTAACGGAAGTACGCCAGGCCCTGCTCACGCATCTGCGCCAGGTCATCCGGGAATTCGGCAAAGGTGTCTTTCAGCAGCGCCATGTAACGCTCGGCATTTGCCTCGGCCGGTGCGCCACCCAAGGCAGCGCGGGTGGCGTCGAGCAGCTTGTCGTACAGCTGGCGACCTTTCGGCGTCAGGGCCGCGCCACGTTGTTCGATCTCGCCAAAGCGCGCGGTATGGCTGCCTTCGCTGCCTTGCTGGTCGCTGAACGCGACTTTTTCCTGCAAGGCCTTGAAGCTGGTCTGGCGCAGCAGGATCGGGTGGCGGCGGGTGGGCGGGCCTTCGACCACAGCCTTCGGCGGGATGCCTTTGGCCGGCATGCCGAGCTGGATTGCATCGATGTCCAGGGTGCGCGGGGTCAGGTGGTTGATATGCGGGCCCTTGAAGGCCACCACGTCGGCGATCAGGCGGTGCTGGTCGTGCAACTGCTGGTACTGCTCGGCGGTGACAGTGGCATCGTGGTGCCAGCGGAACGTGTGCAGTGCTTCGTGCACGAACGCCTCGGCATCTGCCGCGTTCAGGCCGCCATCGCGCTCGCATTGGGCGATCAGTTCGAGGGCACGGCTGGTGAAGATCTGGCGCTTGGCCAGGATGCTCTGGGCCAGCTCGCGCAGTTGCAGGTTGTCGATCAGTTCCAGGCGCAGCAGCGAGGTGAACACCCGGAACGGGCTGATGTGCAGCGATTGCTCGTGCACGGCGCGGAAGGCGGTGGAATGCACCGGTACGCCAGCGGAGCTGAGGTCGTAGTAGCCGACTGGCTGCATGCCCATTACCGCGAACAGGCGGGCGATGGTGGCCAGTTCTTCGGCAGTGCCGACGCGGATGGCGCCATGGCGTTCGTGGTCGAGGCGTTCGATTTCGCCGGTCCAGCGCAGGGCCTCGGCAACCTTGGGCTGCTGGGCCATGACCTGCTGGTTGATTTCGCTCACCAGCTCCAGCAGCGTGCCGTACAGCGGCACTTCCTGTTTGTACATGAGCGACATGGCGGCAGAGAACTGCGCGCGAATGCTGTCTGGGCTGACGAAATCGTGGGCGGGCATCGCTAGCTTCCTGGTTGGGTTCGGACGCTTACATGAAAGCTGGGAATGCACTTGGCTCACAAGCGAAAAAAAGTGAGTGTGTCATTCCTTTTTTGATCGACCTCAAGGGCCATTGGGGCTGCTTTGCAGCCCTTTCGCGACACAAGGCCGCTCCTACAGGGGACCGCGTTGCTTTTGTAGGAGCGGCCTTGTGTCGCGAAAGGGCCGCACCGCGGCCCCGGCAATCTCAAGCCTGCAACTGCTCGTGAATCCATTCCACCAACGCCCTCACCTTGGGCACCTCCGCCGCATGCTCGGCATACGCCAGGTAATGCGCCCCGGCGCTGCGCATCGCATGGTTCCAAGGCACCACCAAACTCCCCTCGGCCAACTCCTTCGCCGCCAGATAACGCGGCACCAACGCCACCCCACACCCGGCCTGCGCCGCACTCAACGCCATATAGAACGTATCGAAGCGCGGCCCGTGGTAGGCGCTGACGCTTTGCAGGTCCTGCTCCAGGAACCACTCATGCCAGGCCTCCGGCCGCGACGTGCTCTGCAGCAGCACCAGATCGGCCAGTTCCTCGGCCCCGCCTAGCTCACGCCCTGCCAGCAGCTCCGGCGCGCACACCGGCACCACCTCTTCGCGGAACAGCTCCACGCAGGTAGCCCCAGGCCAGGTCCCCTGGCCATAGAAGAACACCACGTCCGCCGAGCCCTGCAACAGGGCAAACGGCTCCATCTCGTTGCGGATGTCCAGGTGGATGTTGCTGTGACGTTTGCCAAAACCCTTCAGGTGCGGGATCAACCAGCGCACGCCAAAACTCGGTTGAGTGGCTACCTTCAATATCTCGGTCTGCTCGCCGTAGGTGAGTACGTAGCGGCTGGACATGTCCACCTGGGTGAGGATCTTGTTGACCTCGGCCAGGTACAGGCTACCGGCCGGCGTCAGTTGCAGGCGCCGGCGGATGCGCAGGAACAGGTGGTGGCGCAGCATGTCTTCAAGCTGCGCCACCTGCTTGCTGACCGCGCTCTGGGTCAGGTGCAGTTCTTCGGCGGCACGGGTGAAGCTCAAGTGGCGGGCTGCAGCCTCAAAGCATTGCAGCGCGGTCATGGAAGGCACCAGGCGTTTGGACATAGCGGTCTCTGCGGCTCAAATCATTACCTGACGGAATGATATGCGGAATAAAGGTCGTTTGTTGTACCTATGTGATCGGATTAATACTGATCCACATCATTTTTCCACCCCATCACCCGATGTAGGAGATGCACAAATGGTTGCTGGATTGCTCGAGCGCCTTGGCGTTGCCGCCGAGGCTTACACCCAGGGCGACTACCCTGTTCACACGCCGATCGACGGCAGCCAGATCGCCTCGGTGAAACTGCTCGGCAAAGCCGAGACCATCGCCCGTATCGACCAGGCCCAAAGCGCCTTCGAAGCCTGGCGCACTGTACCGGCCCCGCGCCGTGGCGAGCTGGTGCGCCTGTTTGGCGAAGTGCTGCGTGAGCACAAGGCCGACCTGGGCGAGCTGGTATCGATCGAAGCCGGCAAGATCACCCAGGAAGGCCTGGGCGAAGTGCAGGAAATGATCGACATCTGCGACTTCGCCGTTGGCCTGTCGCGCCAGCTGTACGGCCTGACCATCGCCTCCGAGCGCCCGGGCCACCACATGCGTGAAACCTGGCACCCGCTGGGCGTGGTCGGCGTGATCAGCGCCTTCAACTTCCCGGTCGCCGTCTGGGCCTGGAACACCGCCCTGGCCCTGGTGGCCGGTAACTCGGTGGTGTGGAAGCCGTCCGAAAAGACCCCGCTGACCGCACTGGCTTGCCAGGCACTGTTCGAAAAAGCCCTTAAAGCCTTCGGTGACGCCCCGGCTGGCCTGGCACAACTGGTCATCGGCGGCCGTGAAGCTGGCGAAGCCATGGTCGATGACCCGCGCGTACCGCTGGTCAGCGCCACCGGCAGCACCCGCATGGGCCGCGAAGTCGGCCCACGTGTGGCTGCCCGTTTCGGCCGCAGCATCCTCGAACTGGGCGGCAACAACGCCATGATCCTGGCCCCGAGTGCCGACCTGGACCTGGCCGTGCGCGGCATCCTGTTCTCGGCTGTCGGTACTGCTGGCCAGCGTTGCACCACCCTGCGCCGCCTGATCGTGCACCGCTCGATCAAGGACGAGGTGGTTGCCCGCGTCAAAGCGGCCTACGGCAAAGTGCGTATCGGCGACCCACGCAAGGACAACCTGGTAGGCCCGCTGATCGACAAGCTGTCGTTCGACGCCATGCAGGGCGCGCTGGCCAAGGCCCGCGACGAAGGTGGCCAGGTGTTTGGTGGCGAGCGTCAGCTGGCCGACCAGTACCCGAACGCCTACTACGTGTCGCCAGCCATTGCCGAAATGCCCGCGCAGAGCGACGTGGTGCGCCATGAAACCTTCGCCCCGATCCTGTACGTGCTGGCCTACGACGACTTCGAAGAGGCGCTGCGCCTGAACAACGAAGTGCCACAAGGTCTGTCGTCGTGCATCTTCACTACCGACATCCGTGAGGCCGAGCGCTTCCAGAGTGCCTCGGGCAGCGACTGCGGCATCGCCAACGTCAACATCGGCACCAGCGGCGCCGAGATCGGCGGTGCGTTTGGTGGCGAGAAAGAAACTGGCGGTGGTCGTGAGTCGGGTTCGGATGCGTGGAAAGGCTACATGCGTCGCCAGACCAACACCGTGAACTACTCGCGCGAGCTGCCGCTGGCGCAGGGTATTGTGTTCGACTGACCGATTGATGCTGCATGGCCGGGGGCCTCGCCCCCGGTTCGCGGGCACGCCCGCTCCCACAGGATCTCCACTGCCTTTGAGGTCTGTGTGGTCCCTGTGGGAGCGGGCGTGCCCGCGAATGGGCTGCAAGGCAGCCCCAACAAGAACAAATTGCTGGAGCCGGGCCATGTCCGAACTGCGTCAAGAATGCTTGTGGGAATTCGTCAGCAAACCGACCGTTGCCGCCCAGGCCCTGGCCGGTGAGCACAAGGCCGATGTCTGCGTGATCGGTGGCGGTATTACCGGCCTGTCGGCGGCCATCCACCTGCTCGAACAGGGCAAGTCGGTGATCCTGCTGGAGGCCTGGAAGATCGGCCACGGCGGCTCCGGGCGCAACGTTGGCCTGGTCAACGCCGGCACCTGGATCCGCCCCGACGACGTCGAGGCCACCCTCGGCCAGAAGCAGGGCAGCCGCCTGAACAAGGTGCTCGGCGAAGCCCCGGCGGAAGTGTTCGCCATGATCGAGCGCCTGGGCATCGACTGCCAGGCCCAGCACAAAGGCACGCTGCACATGGCGCACAACGCCACCGGCATCGCCGACCTCGAAGCCCGGCACGAACAATGGCGCCGCCGTGGTGCCGACGTCGAGCTGCTGACCGGCGCCCAGTGCCAGGAATACTGCGGTACCAACAAGATTTCCGCCGCGCTGCTCGACCGCCGCGCCGGCACCATCAACCCCATGGGCTACACCCAGGGCCTGGCTGCTGCCGTGGCACGCCTGGGCGGCAAGCTGTTCCAGCAGTCTTCGGTCGAAGGCCTGGAGCGTGATGGCGATGCCTGGCGGGTGAAGACCGCACGCGGTTCGGTGCGCGCCGACAAGGTGGTGATTTCCACAGGCGCCTACACCGAAGGCGACTGGAGCAACCTGCAGAAGCAGTTCTTCCGCGGTTATTACTACCAAGTGGCGTCCAAGCCGCTACAGGGCGCTGCGGCCGACAAGGTGCTGCCACACGGCCAAGGCTCGTGGGACACCCGTACCGTGCTCAGCAGCATCCGCCGCGACGACCAGGGCCGCCTGCTGCTCGGCAGCCTGGGCCGGGTCGACAACAAGCCGGCGTGGTTCGTGCGCAGCTGGGCCGACCGGATCCAGAGCCACTACTACCCGGAGCTGGGCAAGGTCGAGTGGGAGATGCACTGGACCGGCTGCATCGACTTCACCCCTGACCACCTGATGCGCCTGTTCGAGCCTGCACCGGGGCTGGTGGCGGTGACCGGGTACAACGGGCGGGGTAATACCACCGGTACCGTGATTGGCCGGGCGTTTGCCGAATTCCTGCTGAAGGGCGAGGCTGATAGCCTGCCGATACCGTTCTCGCCGATGAATGGTGTGAGCGCGCCTTCGCTGCGCACCGCGTTCTATGAGTCCGGCTTCTCGCTGTACCACGCGGGGCAATGCTTGAGAGTTGTGTTGTAAGCGCCGGCCTCTTCGCGGGCATGCCCGCTCCCACAGGTACCGCGCAGGATGTCGACATTACGCGATCCCTGTGGGAGCGGGCGAGCCCGCGAAGAGGCCAGTACAGGCTTACTTGTGCAACCAGCTAAGGAAGCCGCCCTTCTTGATCAAGGCCGGCTTCTGCAGCAACAACGATTCCCGGCTCTGGCGCCGGAACCGCTGCAACTTGCTCAGCGCCGTCTGCACATCGCCACGCTGCACCAGGCAACTCTTCACCTGCTCCTTATCGATCCGGTACAGCACGCAACTGGTCAATGTCCGGAATTCGGCAAACGAGTCATCCTCATCGATGATCCCCTCGATCCCCAGCACCTCGCCCGGCCCCATGCGCCCGGCTTCCAGCAGCTTGTCGCCATCGCGCACCGACGCCGAGACCACGCCGCTGCCAATCACCAGCAAATGCTCGGAATGCTCGCCCACCTCCAGAATCACCTGATCCGCCAGGTACTCCACGGCGGTCATGCGCTGGCTGAGCGCATCGCGCTCCTCGGCGCTCAACGAGCGGAACACCCGCACTTCGTCCAGTACCTCGCGCTGGCGGCTGCGCGGTGGTATGGCCAGGTCGACGTTCCACATCACCCCGCTGGCCTCCAGGTGCCGATGGGCAAGGTCGAACAACTGGTTGCGCGCATCGCCCTTTACGCCCGCGTCCGCTACGAAACCACTGGCCTCGTACTCCACGGACTCCAGCGTTGAAGCCTTTACCGTCACCTTCGGTTTGGGCGTGGCAAGAATGGCGCTGACGCCCTGCAAGGCTTTTTCCAGTGCATCGAATACCCGTTTGGGCCGCACCTTGGCCGGCACCACCACGCTGATGGACACCCCATGCACATCGGCCGGGCGGCTGTGGTTGAGCAGCCGGGCCTTGGCCGCCACCGAGTTGGGGATTACCGCCAGGCTGCCGGTGCCGGTCAACAGGCGCGTGGCGCGCCAGTCGATTTCCAGCACCTTTCCTTCGGTGCCGTCGATAGAGATCGAGTCGCCAATCTGGTACGGCCGCGTGGTGTTCAGGATGATGCCGCTGAACACATCGGCCAGGGTGCTCTGCAACGCCAGGCCGATGACGATGGCCATTACCCCCGATGTCGCCAGCAGGCCTTTCACCGGCAACTGCAACACATAGCCTGCGGCAGCCACCACGGCGGCCAGGAAGATCAACGCCCCCAGCACATCCTGCAACAACCGCCCGCCATGGCTGCCACGGGCCACCAGCAGCAGGCCGAACACCACCGTGACCGTGCGTGCGCCGAACAGCCACCAGCCGATGCTCAGCACGGTGGCCATCAGGTTGCGCGAGACATCGTCGGGCCAGGGTGGCGGTTGCAGCGGGCTCATGCCGGCGGCTACCAGCACCGAGCTGAACAGCAGGAATATGACCAGCCGCGTGCCGATGTGCCAGGCACGGCGCTGGAGAGGGATGACTTGCCAGAGCACGAGGTCGAGCAGGATCAGGGCGGTACCGAGCAACAACGGGGACGACTGGATGAACGCCAGCATGGTGGTCTCGGGGGTGAGGGGAGGGCTGTGGGTAGTAATAGAGCAGGTTGCTGTTGCAGGCAATGGGAGCCTGCGCCGTGGGCAGCCACTCCCTAGGCCCAGTTGTAGGAGCGGCCTTGTGTCGCGAAAGGGCTGCAGAGCAGCCCCAGGGTTTCAGCGAAGACGCACAAATTGCCGGGGCTGCTTTGCAGCCCTTTCGCGACACAAGGCCGCTCCTACAGGGATTGCGTATGCCTCAGGTTATGCACAAATCCGGTCCAGCAAATCCAACGCCAATCCATCGTTCCTGAAACAGAACGCTAAAGCCAAAAACCACTATCTACCGCTCCAAAGGTGATGGTTTTAATCTTCTCCCATCAACGCGAAACACCCAACTTACTGAAAATCAAAACCCTTAGGAGCTACCCCCATGAACAACTTCAAATACAACCGCCTGAACAAAGACGACGCCGCCGTACTGCTGGTCGACCACCAGGCTGGCCTGCTGTCGCTGGTCCGCGACATCGAACCAGACGCGTTCAAGAACAACGTGCTGGCCCTGGCTGACCTGGCCAAGTTCTTCAACCTGCCAACCATCCTCACCACCAGCTTCGAGCAAGGCCCCAACGGCCCGCTGGTACCGGAACTTAAACAACTGTTCCCGGACGCCCCCTACATCGCCCGCCCAGGCCAGATCAACGCCTGGGACAACGAAGACTTCGTCAAGGCGGTGAAAGCCACCGGCAAGAAGCAGCTGATCATCGCCGGCGTGGTCACCGAAGTGTGCGTTGCCTTCCCGGCCTTGGCGGCCCTGGAAGAAGAGTTTGATGTGTTCGTGGTCACCGATGCCTCCGGCACCTTCAACGCCATGACCCGCGACGCTGCCCACGACCGCATGAGCCGCGCCGGTGCCCAACTGATGACCTGGTTCGGCGTGGCCTGTGAGCTGCACCGCGACTGGCGCAACGACATCGAAGGCCTGGCCGCGCTGTGCTCCAACCACATCCCGGACTACCGCAACCTGATGACCAGCTACAACGCCTTCAACGCCAACAAGTAAGCCCAACCGCCGCGGGCGCCGCCAGTCGGTGCCCGCCAAGGGCAGCACACCCATCCAATCCTCCGCCCGTTCACCGTTGCACAGTGGATGCGGGCAAGCTCATCCCAAGGAACGCCGATGAACACCGCACTCCAAGACAACCGCGAAGTGGTGACCGTATGCCTGCAACACCAGGTTCTTGATAGCACCCCGGGCACCCCGGCCGCGCAACCGCCGCGCTGGAAGCAGGCGCTGCTGACCTACCTGGTGATCTGCCCGATGACCATGATCATTCCGCAACTGCTGGCGCCGCTGTTCGCTCGCTTCCCGCAGCTGGGCGGCCCGATCACCGGCAACCTCATCGTCAACCTGTTCGTCATCCTGCCCGTGGTGTTCTACATCATGCCTTGGGTCACCCGCCGCTGCGCCAACTGGCTGCGCGGCTGAGCCACGCCTTCACCTCGACACTTTCAAGGAGATACCGTTATGAGCACCTTCGTTACCCGTGATGGCACTTCGATCTATTTCAAGGACTGGGGCAGCGGCAAGCCCGTGCTGTTCAGCCACGGCTGGCCGCTGGATGCCGACATGTGGGATTCGCAGATGGAGTTCCTGGCCAGCCGCGGCTACCGCGCCATCGCCTTCGACCGCCGGGGCTTTGGGCGTTCGAGCCAGCCGTGGAACGGTTACGACTACGACACCTTTGCCGATGACATTGCCCAGCTGATCGAGCACCTCGACCTGCGCGACGTGACCCTGGTGGGCTTCTCCATGGGTGGCGGTGACGTCAGCCGCTACATCGCCCGCCACGGCAGCGAGCGGGTCGCCGGGCTGGTGCTGCTGGGGGCAGTGACGCCGGTATTCGGCAAGCGTGACGACAACCCCGAGGGCGTCGACCTGTCGGTGTTCGAAGGTATCCGCGCCGGCCTGCGTGCCGACCGCGCCCAGTTCATCGCCGATTTCGCCGCGCCGTTCTATGGCATCAACCATGGGCAGAAAGTGTCCCAGGGCGTGCAGGCCCAGACCCTGAACATTGCGCTGATGGCCTCGATCAAGGGCACCCTGGATTGCGTGACGGCGTTCTCCGAAACCGACTTCCGCCCGGACATGGCCAAGGTCGATGTGCCGACGCTGGTGATTCATGGTGATGACGACCAGATCGTGCCGTTCGAGACCACTGGCAAGCAGGCGGCGGAACTGATTCGTGGGGCCGAGCTGAAGGTGTATGCCGGGGCGCCGCACGGGTTTGCGGTGACCCATGCGCAGCAGCTTAATGAGGATTTGCTGGCGTTTCTCCAGCAGTAACTGTGGGAGGCATTCGCGGGCTCGCCCGCTCCCACAGGTACTGCACAGCACTCGAAACCTGTGATTTCCCTGTGGGAGCGGGCGAGCCCGCGAAGAGGCCGGCCCAGGCAACACAAAACCTGATCAGGGCTAACCTTCTACAACCCACCGCACATCCATCCAAGCCCTGGCACTGCACCAACCGGCATGCTTCGCAGTTGCGCCTGCCGCCGCCGCACCTAGAGACGGAGAACCCCATGTCCCAGGACCGCAACGACAAGACCCGTCGCCAGTTCCTCGCCACCAGCACCGTGCTCGGTGCTGCCGGTGCGCTCTGGTCTGCATTGCCTTTCACCGGCCAAGCCGGTTCCGCTCACGCATCCACCCAAGGAGGTTCCATGACCGCCGACCTGATTCTGTTCAACGGCAAACTGCACACCGTTGACCGCGAAAAGCCCACCGCTACCGCCGTCGCCATCAAGGACGGCCGCTTCATCGCCGTGGGCAACGACGCCGAGGCCATGGCCCACAAGGGCGCCACCACGCAAATCGTCGACCTCAAGCAGCGCACGGTCATCCCCGGCCTGAACGACTCGCACCTGCACCTGATCCGCGGTGGCCTGAACTACAACCTGGAGCTGCGTTGGGAAGGCGTGCCGTCGGTGGCCGATGCCCTGCGCATGCTCAAGGACCAGGCTGCACGCACGCCGACCCCGCAGTGGGTGCGTGTGGTGGGTGGCTGGAACGAGTTCCAGTTCGCCGAAAAACGCATGCCGACCCTGGAAGAAATCAACCAGGCTGCACCCGATACCCCGGTGTTCCTGTTGCACCTCTACGACCGCGCATTGCTCAACCGCGCCGCGCTCAAGGCTGTCGGCTACGACAAGAGCACCCCGAACCCGCCGGGTGGCGAGATTCAGCGTGACAAGTTCGGTAACCCGACGGGCATGCTGATTGCCCGCCCGAACGCGATGATCCTCTACGCCACACTGGCCAAAGGGCCGAAGCTGCCGCTGGAATACCAGGTCAACTCCACCCGCCAGTTCATGCGTGAGCTCAACCGCCTGGGCCTGACCAGTGCCATCGACGCTGGCGGCGGCTACCAGAACTTCCCCGACGACTACTCGGTGATCCAGGAGCTGGCCGACAACAACCAGCTGACCGTGCGCATTGCCTACAACCTGTTCACCCAGAAGCCCAAGGAAGAGCTGGACGACTTCAAGAAGTGGACCTCCAGCGTCAAGCTGCACAGCGGCACCGACTTCCTGCGCCACAACGGCGCCGGCGAAATGCTGGTGTTCTCCGCCGCCGACTTCGAGGACTTCCTCGAACCGCGCCCGGACCTGCCGCAGACCATGGAAGAAGAGCTGGAGCCGGTGGTGCGCCACCTGGTCGAGCAGCGCTGGCCGTTCCGCCTGCACGCTACCTACAACGAATCGATCACGCGCATGCTCGACGTGTTCGAGAAGGTCAACCGCGACATCCCGTTCAACGGCCTGCCGTGGTTCTTCGACCATGCCGAAACCATCACCCCGCAGAACATCGAGCGCGTGCGCGCCCTGGGCGGTGGTATCGCCGTACAGGACCGTATGGCCTTCCAGGGCGAGTATTTTGTTGATCGCTACGGCGCCAAGGCCGCCGAGCAGACCCCACCGATCAAGCGCATGCTCGACATGGGCGTGCCGGTTGGTGCCGGTACCGATGCTACCCGTGTGTCCAGCTACAACCCATGGACCTCCCTGTACTGGCTGGTCAGCGGCAAGACCGTGGGCGGCATGGAGCTGTACCCCGAAGGGCTGAGCCGCGATACCGCACTGCAACTGTTCACCCAGGGCAGCGCGTGGTTCTCCAGCGAGCAGGGCAAGAAAGGCCAGATCAAGGTGGGCCAGCTGGCTGACCTGGCGGCGCTGTCGCTGGACTTCTTCAGCGTTGATGAAGAGGCGATCAAGGGCATCGAGTCGGTGCTGACCATTGTCGATGGCAAGGTGGTGTATGCGGCGGGTGAGTTCGATCGCCTCGGCCCACCACAGGTGCCGGTGCTGCCGGAGTGGTCGCCGGTGGCCAAGGTGCCGGGGCACTGGCGTGTGGGTACACCGTCGCTGGCAGCAGCCGTGCACCAGTGCTCGGGGCCGTGCGGGGTGCATGCGCACAGCCATGACAAGGCGCGCAAATCGAGTGTGCCGGTGAGTGACTTCCAGGGCTTCTGGGGGTCGCTGGGTTGCTCGTGCTTTGCGTTCTAAGCTGAGCTGATACAAAGAAGGGGCCAATTGCTGGCCCCTTTTTTGTCTGTCAGGATTGCGCATTCCCCTGTAGGAGCGGCCTTGTGTCGCGAAAGGGCTGCGCAGCAGCCCCATGGTATTAGCGACACAGCAGAAATTGCCGGGGCTGCTGCGCAGCCCTTTCGCGACACAAGGCCGCTCCTACAAAGGGCGCGCATCAGTCCTGTGGCATTCAGTGGTGAGCCTTATGCTCCCCGCCAGCCAACAGATGCCGAATCTTCACCGCAACCCCATCGGTCTGCAGCATCCGCACCCGCGCCTCGATCTTCAGCTCGCCGCGCGTCACTCGATGGTGATGCCGCAAATGCTCCAGCCACGACTCTTCAAAGAAGAACTCCAGCCACACCGTCGGGTCGGCACTGTCGCGCATCAACCCCCACGACAATGCGCCATTACGTTTGCGCATGGCCTCCAGCTCCCGCGCCGCCAACTGGAATGCTTCGGCCTTGGCCGGGTCGATGTGGTACTCCACGGTCACCATCACCGGTCCGCTTTCCTTGTCCATGTCATCGCTCAGCACCGGCACCGGCCAGTGCAGCGACGGCGTCAGCTCTTCAGCCTCGGTTTCCGGCAGCGTCACCTTGCAGGTCAGCAAGGTGCCCAATGCCAGGCCACCTGCGGCAAACAGCAGGCTGAGAGTGATCGATACATGGCTGGCAACCGTACCCCACAGCAAGCCGCCACAGGCCATGGCGCCGAAGAAGATCAGGATGTACACCGACAGCGCCCGCGCCCTTACCCAGGCCGGTACCGAGGTCTGCGCTGCCACCTGCAAATTCGACAGCACGGCAATCCACGCCGCACCACTGAGCAGCATCGCTGGCATCAGCACGTAGAAATTGCGCACCAGTGCCAGGGCCAGCAGGAACAGGGCATACAGCAGGCTGGCCAGCATCACCAGGCGGTCGCGGCTGATGCGTTCACGCAGGCGCGGCAGCAAGGTCGCGCCGGCCACCGCGCCGATGCCGATGGCCGCCAGCAGCAGGCCGAAGTCGGCAGCGGTACCGTGCATTTCACCGCGCACGATCAAGGGCAGCAGCGAGGTGCCAGCGCTGGCGCAGAAGAAAAACGCCAACGCTCGCAACAGCACGGCCTGCAAGGGTTTGGCACTGCGTGCGAAACGCAGCCCGGTACGCATGGCACCGACAAATCGTTCCGCTGGCAGCAGCGGTTCTTTCACTTCGCGTTTCCACAGGAACAGCACCAGGATCACCCCGGCGAACGAAACCGCGTTCAGGGCAAAGGTCAGCCACGGGCCAACCAGGCTCACCACCACGCCAGCCAGGGCCGGGCCAATGGCGCGGGACACATTGATGCCGACACTGGAAATGGCCACCGCGTTGGCCAGGTCTTCCTTGCCCACCAGTTCCGGCGTCAGCGCACTCCAGGCCGGCATCATCAACGCCGTACCGATGCCCAGCGCCAGGGTCAGCACCAGCAGCAGGGTCACGTTCATCAGCCCGAGCAGGGTCAGCGCCGCCAGCACCACGGCCACGGCAGACATCCACAGTTGCACCAGCAACAGGTAGCGGCGCTTGTCGACGATGTCCGCCGCCGCACCTGCCGGCAAGGCCAGGAAGAACATCGGCAATGATCCGGCCACCTGGATCAGCGCCACGTGCAGCGGGCTGGCCGACAGCGTGGTCATCAGCCAGCCGGCGCCAACTTCGTGCATCCAGGTGCCGATGTTGGAGGCGATGGTGGCGATCCACAGCATGCGGAAGGTGGTGTTGCGCAACGGGCTCCAGGCGCCTGAAGGGGATGTGCTCATGTCAGAAGCTGCCTTTGAGTGGGTATTCGATGATCAGGTAGATGCGGTCGATGTCATCGCCGGCCTGGGCCTGGTTGGCGCGGTGGCTGACGTGGGAGAACGACAGGCTCAGGTCCTTGGCGGCACCTGACTGCACCACGTATTTCAGGTCGATGTCGCGCTCCCAGTGTTTGCCGCCGTTGCCGTACTGGTTCACATAGGCGCCGTTCGCCGGGGCATGGCTGCCATCGATGCCCCGGCCGCTGACGTAGCGGCCCATCAGGCTCAGGCCGGGGACGCCGAGTGTGGCGAAGTTGAGGTCGTAGCGCAGTTGCCACGAGCGCTCACCGGGGCCGTTGAAGTCGGCGTACTTGATCGAGTTGGCCAGGTAGATGGAATCGCCGCCGACGAAGTCGAACGGGGTGTCGCCCTCGACTTTCTGGTAGGCCAGGCTCAGCGCCTGGGCGCCGAAGCTGTACTTGGCCAGCAGGCTGTAGGCGAGGGTGTCGATTGCACCGGCGCTGGCGTTGCCGGTGTCGCGGGTGCTGTACAGGTTGCCGTCCAGGCGCCAGTTGCCTTCGGCCAGGTTCAGGTTCAGGTAGGCCTGGCGCCAGGTGTCTTGCAGTTGCCCGGCGTACAGCGCGCCGCCGAACGGGCCAGCGGGCGCGAACGTGGCGCCGGCCAGGCTGATGGCTCGGTTGCGGGTGGTGGCGCCATAGCCGCTGAAGTCGTCGTGGGTGGAGCTGTTGTCCTGGTTGTTGAAGGCGGTGAAACGCCCGGCTTGCAGGCGCCAGTCGGGCAGGTCGGTGTTCTCCACGAACCAGCCGGTGGCGTATTCCGGGTGCAGGCGTTTGTCGCCGGTATCGAACACCGGGGTTTCCACGTTCATTTCGCCGTAGCGCAACTGGGTGTTGCCCAGGCGCAGTTTCAGTGCGGCGCCAGCGCTTGAGTAGTCGGATTCGGCGCGGCCATCGCTGTCGCGTGGCAGCAGGCCAGTGCCGGCATGGCCGCGGCCGCCGTCGAGCTTCAGGCCTAGAAAGCCATGGGCGTCGATGCCTACGCCCACGGTGCCTTCGGTAAAGCCTGAGCGCACCTCGCCGATGAAGCCCTGGGCCCATTCCTGGCGGTAGTTCTGGCCACTGCCGGAAGGTGTGCGGAAGTCGCTGTGCAGGAAGTAGTTGCGGCTGAGCAGCGACCAGCCGGGTTCCTCGGCCTGGCTGAGTGCGGGGCAGAGGGCGAGGGTGGCGAGCAGGGCGCGGCCTGGTCCGTGAGTGGCGCGGATCATGGGGGCTCCGGGGTGGATGATCCGGGACTGTGGATGAAGGGTAGGTCAGGGGTCTTGTATGTGTGTGCTTTAACGGGCTTTGCCTGTCCCGGCCCTTTCGCGGGTTCACCCGCGAAAGGGCCGGAGCAGGCAGCTACCCATTTAGGCCATGTCGCTGATCGCAAATTCCTCGGCCAGATGATCGATCAACGCCCGCACCGACGGCAGCAACCCGCGCCGCGAGGGGAAGATCGCATGCACGATGCCGCACCGCGGGTGCCAGTCCGGAATCAGTTCCACCAACCGCCCCGATGCCAGGTCTTCGCGCACCGCCACCCGCGGCAAATGCGCAATCCCCACCCCAGCCACCACGAAATGGCGCAAGGCAAACAGGTCGTCGGTCACCATGCGCGGTGTATGCGGGATGACGATGCTGCGGCTGCTGTCCTCACCCTGGAACAGCTCCCACTGGTACTCGCGCTGGGCGCTGCCCCAATGCAGGCTCGGCAACGTGCCGAGCAGTTGCGGATCGAAGCCCTTGGGCAGTTGGTCCAGGTACTGCGGCTGGCCGACCAGGCACTGGGTGCTGTTGCTCAGCACCTTCATCACCATGTCGGTGTTTTCCAGCGGCGGAAAGCGCACTCGCAGCGCAATGTCGAAGCCCTCGTGCAGCAGGTCGACGCGGCGGTTGGTACTTTCGATGAACAGCTCCACCTGCGGGTACTTGAGCATGTAGCGGGTCAGCATCGGCCCGACCCAGGAGTTGAGCAGGGTGGTAGGGCAACTGATACGCACCAGCCCGCGTGGCTCGCTGCGGTTGCGCTCAATGATCTCCGCCGCGCCCTCGGCCTCCACGCGCATGGCCAGGCAGCGGTTGTAGTAGGCCTGGCCGATCTCGGTCAGCGAGCAGTGCCGGCTGGTGCGGTGCAGCAGGCGCACGCCCAGGCGGTCCTCAAGGTCGGCGATGCGCCGGCTGAGCTTTGACTTGGGCATGTCCAGCGCCCGCCCGGCCGGGGCGAAGCCGCCGTGCTCGACTACTTGGGTGAAGTAGTAGAGGGAGTTGAGGTCTTCCAATGATCGTTCTCCAAACGGAACGCTAAGGACGGTTTTCGCAGTCTAGTGCAGCAAAGGTGATGATTTTAATCTGTGCCCATCAACGCGAAACACCCCGAATTGCTGAAAACTTCATAACCCTTAGGAGCACAGACCATGGCCAACTTCAAATACAACCGCCTGAACAAAGACGACGCTGCCGTACTGCTGGTCGACCACCAGGCTGGCCTGCTGTCGCTGGTGCGTGACATCGAGCCGGACAAGTTCAAGAACAACGTGCTGGCCCTGGCTGACCTGGCCAAGTTCTTCAACCTGCCGACCATCCTCACCACCAGCTTCGAACAAGGCCCCAACGGCCCGCTGGTGCCCGAGCTGAAAGCGCTGTTCCCGGATGCGCCGTACATCGCTCGCCCTGGCCAGATCAATGCCTGGGACAACGAAGACTTCGTCAAGGCGGTGAAGGCCACTGGCAAGAAGCAGCTGATCATTGCTGGTGTGGTGACTGAAGTGTGTGTTGCCTTCCCGGCCCTGGCGGCGCTGGAAGAAGAGTTCGATGTGTTCGTGGTGACCGATGCGTCCGGCACCTTCAATGAAATGACCCGTGATGCTGCCCATGACCGCATGAGCCAGGCGGGTGCCCAGCTGATGACCTGGTTCGGCGTGGCCTGCGAGCTGCAC
This sequence comes from Pseudomonas sp. NPDC089547, assembly GCF_050280665.1. NCBI lineage: Bacteria > Pseudomonadati > Pseudomonadota > Gammaproteobacteria > Pseudomonadales > Pseudomonadaceae > Pseudomonas > Pseudomonas sp. NPDC089547. The sequence continues at coordinate 39,727 of NZ_JBNNVS010000017.1, forward strand.
CGCGACTGGCGCAACGATGTCGAAGGGCTGGCGGCGCTGTGCTCGAACCACATTCCGGATTATCGCAACCTGATGACCAGCTATAACGCGCTGACTTCGGGTAGGTAACACCAGGTAACCTGATGGTTGAATTCCACTGAGAGCGATCGTTGACTTGATGCGAGAGTGTTGTTAGCGTCTCAGTTGAGCGCGAAACCAGCTGCCATTCAGCGGCAACAGTTGGCGTAGGAACCCCGTCGATGGCTGAATCATCAGCGTCGGGTGAGACCTCCACACCCCGGCTTGAGGGTGTGTATATGAATATCAAGCATGCTTACAGGGCCACTGGTAACAGTGGCCCTTTTCTTTGCTCGGTAGAAATGTGTACCGCTTGTAGAGCAGCTTCCCGTGGCGATGCTTGTTCAGAGCTTTTGCATCGCACTGCATGAAATTCCACAGCATTTTGCCTTTGTCGAGTGTTACGACCACCAGCATCTGCCGCTTGGTCTCGTAGACGCCTATAAAGGCAAGCCTGTTGGTGTTATTGGTGTATGCCACCTGCCACACTTCAAATGGTCCGATCAGCGTATCCAGGGCGACTTTGACATAGCGTTCCCGGGCGTCCTGTCGCTTTTCGACAATGTGATGGATACAGCTACGCCGAATCAGGATGTCGCCCATTGGGCTTTTGACGATTACCCGGCTGGCATCTTCTCTGCTCAAGCCCAGGTGCTGTGCAGCCAGTTCAATTGCGGCGTCATGTGAGTCGGCAGAAGCGAGTTCTTCGATAGCCTGGGCGCGCAGTTCACGCGCAAGCGTTTTGAGGTCTGGCAGTTTCTCGTCCACCCAATTGTTCTGGCTTTTGCTCTCGGTGACTTTCGCGATGGAGTGGTTGGGGCTCAATGAGATACCTGGCTGCGATGGATGTCGCTGATGCGGTGGCGGCCAAGTGAGCCTAGAGAGCAGAGTTTTCTTGAACAATCAGACGGGGAGGGACGCGCTTTGTAGGGTGTTTCCTATATTGAGGCTGAGCAGGCCAGTCACAGCAGCCTGCTCAGGTCTGATGCAAAGCGCTTTAACTTATGGGCTGTGACTCAATCCCATCCAGCAATGCCTCAACCAACCCTTCTGCCATTTCGAGTGCATTCAGGTTGCTCCAGAACAGGCTTTTGCCTGTGTCATCCAGATGCTCCAAGGCTTTGTAGCCGCAGTCGTAGGCACCGCGCAGGTACTGGGCGACATGTACCAGGGCATCGTGGGCGGAGACGCCCGGGTTTACTGTGAACAATGGGGGATGGCCGGCATCGCAGCGGCTGAAGGGGCGCTGGGTGGTGTTTGGGAGGGGTGGATCGGGGACGATCTTTTTCATTGCAGTAAGCTCTCTAGGTTGTACTGCAACCGTCCGTTTCCACGCGAAGGGTGGCAGTTGTACACGGGGTGGAAAACCGGTGAGAGGCAACCCGGTAGGCCATACGGCCTCCCGTGCACAACTGCCATTGAAGACAGCACCTCAAACCGAGACGGGTTTCCACACCCGATCGCTGAACCGCCAGCGACCCGGTCAGCCTAGAGAGCAGGCCTTCCCCGGACAATCAGACGGCCGTCGACACGGTGTGTAGGATAATTCTTCAGGCTATGTGCACATGTAAGAAACGGCCCGGAAAGACGTAGGACGCTGCTGAGAATCCGGTGTGTTGGGGCCGCTACGCGGCCCTTCGCGGGCACGCCCGCTCCCACAGGAATCGCGCAAACCTGGCAGGCGGCACAGTACTTGTGGGAGCGGGCGTGCCCGCGAAGGGCTGCATAGCAGCCCCAATCTGTTAACTGACGGGCTCTAGCCTAAGCCTTCCCCAATTGATGCGCCGATCTTCAATCCGCATCCGAATCAAACAACCGCTCCAACTCCACCCGCGCCTCCTTGGCCGTCTGCATCACCTTGGCCCGGTCATCACGCACCTGCCCCTGGGCCACTAGCACCTCCTCATCATGCTGGGTGAACCGTGCAATCCGGTCCGCCGCCTGTTCATCGCTCAAGCCCAACCCCACCAGCGCGCGGCGGGTCATCTCCAGGCTGGAGTAGAACGTCTCGCGAATTGGCTCTGCACCCACATCCGCCAACTTGTGCACATGCTGGCGGTTACGTGCCCGGGCCAGCACTTTCAGGTGCGGGTACAGGCGCTTCACCCGTTCAGCGGTGTGAATGGCCGCTTCAGGGTGATCGATGGTGATGATGAAATACTCCGCTTCACCCACCTTGGCCGCATGCAGCACTTCCGGGCGCAGCGGGTCGCCGTAGAACACTGGCACCTGCTCGAACATGCGGGTCATCTCGATGGTGTCTACCGAGGTTTCCAGGGCAATGAACGGGATTTTCTGCGCCCGCAGGATGCGCGCGACGATCTGGCCCATGCGGCCCATGCCCACGATCACCACCCGCGGCGTATCAGCCTGGATCTGCTTGTACTGCTCGGGCACTTCCCGCACAGGCTGCGGGCGTTTCAGGGCGCGGGCGCAGCCAATCATCAGCAGCGGGGTGATGGCCATCGACAGGGTAATGGTCATCAGCAACAGGTCGTAGGTCTGGGTGTCGAACAGCCCTTGGTCCTTGCCCAGCTTGAACACCACGAAGGCGAACTCACCCCCGGCGGCCAGCACCATGCCCAAACGAAGGGCGCTGGCGCTGTTCAGGCCACCGGCCAGGCGGCCGACGCCAATCAAAAGCACCAGCTTTACCGCCACCAGCAGCAAGGTCAGGCCCAGCAGCACCAGCGGCATTTCCAGCAGCAGGCGCAGGTTGGCGCCCATGCCGACGCTGATGAAGAACAGCCCCAGCAGCAGGCCCTTGAACGGTTCGATCTGCGACTCCAGCTCATGCCGATACTCCGAGTCGGCCAGCAGCAGGCCGGCGAGGAAGGCGCCCAAGGCCATGGACACACCGGCTTCTTCCATCAGCCAGGCGGTGCCGATCACCACCAGCAATGCGGTGGCGGTGGACACTTCTGGCAGGCCGGTGCGGGCCACGGTACGGAATACCGGGCGCAACAGGTAGCGGCCGCCGATGATGACCACGGCAATGCTGCCAAATACCTTCAGGCCGTGTTGCAGGCTGTCACCGTGGCTGGTGTCCGGGCCACTGGCGGCCAACAACGGCACCAGGGCAATCAGCGGGATGGCGGCGATGTCCTGGAACAGCAGGATGGCAAAGGCCAGGCGGCCGTGCGGGGCGTTCAATTGCTTGCTCTCGGCCAGGCTCTGCAGGCCAAGGGCGGTGGACGACAGCGCCAGGCCCAGGCCGAGCACGATGGCTGCCGGTAGTGACTGGCTGAAGCCGAACAGGGCAATGGCGCCGATCAGTGCACCGGTCAGTAGCACCTGGGCGGTGCCGACACCGAACACTGATTTGCGCATCAGCCACAGGCGCTTGGGTGACAGTTCCAGGCCGATGATGAACAGCAGCAGCACCACGCCCAGCTCGGAAATGTGCGCCACGCTCTCGGTGTCGCGGATCAGGCCCAGCGCTTGCGGGCCGATGACCACGCCGGCCAACAGGTAACCGAGCACGGCACCCAGTTGCAGGCGTTTGGCCAGCGGTACGGCGAGGACAGCGGCGAGCAGGAAGATCACCGCGGTTTGCAGAAGGCTGCCTTCGTGTGGCATTGGCTCGTACTCCATGAGCTGCCGGGGCAGCGTTTGAACAGTTTGGCCGACAATTCTGGGGGGCGGGGTGGCGTTAGACAATCTGCTGTTGGAAAGTAAGATTGTCCTGAAAAAAGAGACAGTAGCTGCGAGCTGCGTTCAGTTGTAGGAGCGGCCTTGTGTCGCGAAAGGGCTGCATAGCAGCCCCAAAATCTCAGGCCAGCCTCAAGATCCTTGGGCCGCTCTGCGGCCCTTTCGCGACACAAGGCCGCTCCTACAGGGGCCTGTGCTCGGCGCGGAACTCTCAGACCCCGCCAAACTGCGCCCGATACTGCGCCGGGGTCATGCCGATCCGCTCACAGAACACCTTCCTCATATGCCGGTCACTGCCAAACCCGCACTGCGCCGCCACCACCTTCAAGGGCAGGTCGCCGCATTCGAGCAGCTTGCGCGCCCGATCGATGCGCGCGTTCTGCAAGTACTGCAGCGGTGTAATCCCCACCTCACGCTGAAACGTGCGGGCGAAATTACGCCCGCTCATGGCCACCAGGTCGGCCATTTTCTGCACGGTGAACGCCTGCTCGATATGGTCCACGATGTACGCCTGCACCCGGGCAATCGGCGAATCATCACGCGGCACCGCCGCCAGCAACGGCCCGTAGGGCGTCTGCCCACCTTGGCGATGGCGGGCGACCAGCAGCACCTTGGCCACTTCCAGGGCCAGCGCCTTGCCGTGGTCTTCGGCCACCACCGCCAGTGCCAGGTCGATACCCGCCGTAATCCCGCCCGAGGTGATCAAGCAGCGGTCGATCACGTAAATCTGTTCGGTCTCGACCTTGGCCTCGGGAAACGCTCGCGCCAGGCGCTCCACGTAGTTCCAGTGGGTGGTGCAGCGGTAGCCGTCCAGCAGCCCGGCCCGGCCCAGCAGGAACACCCCGGTGCAGATGGCACCAAAGCGCCTGGCACTGCGCACCGCCTGCGGCAACCAGCGCTCCAGCGCTGGCACGGCAATGTCATACGCGCCAGGGCCGCCGGGCACCAGCAACAGGTCGACGGCCTCCGGCAAATCCTTCAGGCGCAGGTCAGCCACCACTTTCAGCCCACATGAGCCGCGCACCGCAGCCTGCCCTTCGGCCAGGGTAAGCAGCCGGTATTGCCGCTCGGCAGGCAAGAACCGGTTGGCGATGGCGAATGCATCCATGGGGCCAGTGACGTCCAGCAACAGCACATCGTTGAACAGCACCATGGCCACGGTGCGGTGAGCGGTTACCTGCATGCTTCTTCGCTCGGTAGCTGAGTACAGCGTGCATCTTACGGTATACCGCTGCGCACAATTAAGAACAATTCAGGTTTGGCTCAGGACTTTGTCATGTGCCGGGGGCGAGACTTTCTGCATTCAACAGGAGAGTCGCCATGCATTCCGGCACCCCCCAAGAGCCGCTGCAAACCCCCGGCGCGCTGACGCCCGCGCGGCTGCGCCAGGCCAAGGAACTGATGCTGCGCAGCTCGCTGTCGATCATCGAGATCGCCAGCGTGTGCAACCTCACCCGCAGCCATTTCTCCCGTGCCTTCAAGGTCAACACCGGCCTTTCACCCCAGGCCTGGCGCCTGCTGGCACGCATGGAAAAGGCCAAGCGCCTGCTTGCCACCGAAGCACCGATCACCCACGTGAGCCTGGAGTGCGGCTTTTGCGACCAGGCCCATTTCACCCGCGCCTTCAGCCGCCTGGTTGGCCAGCCACCCAAGGCCTGGCGCCAGGCGCAGGCCATTCCTTAAGCAGAATCTACCCACCGGTATAGCCCCTTGCGGACAGTGCCGGCCCGTTTTCCCAACCCAAGGAGTCACCCCATGAGCCAACCCGATTACAAGCGCCTGAACAAAGACGACGCCGTGGTTCTTCTGGTGGATCACCAGACTGGCCTGATCTCGCTGGTGCAGGACTTTTCGCCCAACGAGTTCAAGAACAATGTGCTGGCCCTGGGTGACCTGGCCAAGTTCTTCGGCCTGCCGACCATTCTCACCACCAGCTTCGAGCAAGGCCCGAACGGCCCGCTGGTGCCCGAGCTGAAAGAAATGTTCCCGGATGCGCCCTACATTGCCCGCCCAGGCCAGATCAACGCCTGGGACAACGAAGACTTCGTCAAGGCAATCAAGGCCACCGGCCGCAAGCAGCTGATCATTGCTGGTGTGGTGACCGATGTGTGCGTGGCATTCCCGACCTTGTCGGCGCTGGCTGAAGGCTTTGAAGTGTTCGTGGTGACCGATGCCTCGGGTACCTTCAACGAAACCGTGCAGCAGGCGGCGTGGGTGCGCATGACCCAGGCTGGCGCGCAGATGATGAACTGGTTCTCTGTGGCCTGTGAGCTGCACCGTGACTGGCGCAACGATATTGAAGGGTTGGGTAACCTGCTGTCGCAGCGTATTCCCAACTACCGCAACCTGATGAACAGCTATGCGGCGTTGACCTCGCGTTGATGTAAACCTGTTCTGGCCTCTTCGCGGGCTTGCCCGCTCCCACAGTTACAGCGGTGCCTGTCAGGCTTGTGCAATCCCTGTGGGAGCGGGCAAGCCCGCGAAGGGGCCAGAACAGGCTATGAAATATTCAGAGGCAGGGTGAAACGAATCCGGCACCCACCCAGCTCTGAAACCAGCGCATGCAACTGCCCGCCATGGGCTTGCACCACCGAACTGCAAATGGCCAACCCCATGCCCATCCCACTGCGCTTGGTGGTGTAGAACGCCCCAAACACATGCTCCCGCTCCTCAGGCGCAATCCCCGGCCCGTTGTCGTCCACGCAGATTTCCACCGCATCCCCGACCACTGCCGAAGCAATCCGTAGTACGCCGTCGTTGCGATACCCCGCCAGCGCCTCCAGCCCATTGGTAATCAGGTTGAACACCAGTTGCTGCAACTGCACCGGGTCGGCCATCACGCTCACCCCAGCTTGCAACCGTGTCTGCACGTCCACCGTGCCCTTGGCGGCATCGGCCGAGGTCAGGCGCACGACCTCGCGGATGAGTTCGTCCAGCTTTACGGCCTTGAGCTGCATCGGCGATTGCTTGGCCAGCGAACGCAGTGCGCGCACGATATTGGCCGCACGTTCGCTGTCGTTGCGGATGTCTTCCAGGCCGGCAATTGCCTCTTCCAGGTCGGGCTTGGCGCGCTTCAACCAGCGCAGGCTGGCGGCGGCGTTGGAGGTGATGCCCAGCAGTGGCTGGCTGATCTCGTGGGCGATGGACGCCGACAGCTCGTTCATCACTTGCAGGTGTGCACTGCGCGCCAGCTCCGCACGGGAGCGGCGCAGTTCGGCCTCCATCTGTGCGCGGCTCTGGTTGTCTTCGGCCAAGCGCGTATAGAACTTGGCGGTTTGCAGCGATACCGCTGCCTGCGAGGCGAGGATTTCCAGCATGGCCAGGCGCTGGCTGCCAAACAGGTTGGGCACCAGGCGGTTTTCCAGGTACACCAGGCCGATCAGCACACCCTGGATCACCAGCGGCAGGCACAGCACCGAACGGGCGTTGCGCGCCTGCAGCTCGTGGCGGAAGGCTTCGGGGCAATCGCTTTGGGCGTCGTTGAGCACCAGCGGCTTGCGGGTTCGCATGGTGGCGTTGATGACTGAAAGCGGCGCCTGGGTCATGAACTTCTGGCAGTTGTCCATGCTCACGTGCAGCCCTGCATCGTCGATGTAGGCGAGGGCGGCCATCTGGAATTCAGCACCACTGACGATCAACAGGGCGCCATGGTCGGCACCGGAATGCTGGGTCAAATGGCCCATCAGGGTTTCGATCAGCCCTTCGAGCAGCACTTCTTCAGACAATGCGCGCGCCGCTTCTATGCCGGCCTCCAGGTCCAGCTTGGCCTGCTGGTTGGCGTGGCAGGTTTCCTGGATGGGCTGGGTGCGCAAGAAGGGGTGCAAAGCCTCCAGCTGATGCACTTTGCCGGTGGCGCCCCACAGATGGAAACAGTCGCGGGCAATGCGCAGGTGCAGGTTGGCCCCGGAGATAAGACCGCTGGGGATGCACACCTCGGCCAGCTGTTCGTGGGCCAGCGCCTGTTCGTGGATGAAGCCGGCAGCCGCAGCGGCGATCTGCGCCTGGTCGAAACAGCGGATAGCGGCCAGGCCGTCGCCTTCAAGCTTGGCGATGACGCCTTCGATCAGCAGCAACTTGTTGCGGAAAGTGGCGGGGTTGAAGCTGGCCCAGTGGCCGAAACGCTCGCGCAGCGCGTGCAGTTCGGTCAGCTTGCCGGCCAGGCTGCCGGTGGCCTCCGGGCTGCCCAGGGCCAGGCCGCAGGACAGATGGTAATCGGCCAGGTTGATGTGCGCGGGTACCGCCCAGGCGTTGTCACCGGCCTGGCTCAGGTTGCGCATGGCCTGCGGGATATCGCCCAGGTAGAACGCGCTCATGCCGCTGAACAGATGCCAGAAGAACAGTGTGATGGGCGAGTTCACCGGGGTTGTCACGGCCGCCGGGCCGGGTGCGCCGCTCAGGTTGGCGATGAATGCCCGCTGGGCCAGCAGGATCTGTTCGACATCGCTGTAGCCATGGCTGCGTACGGTGGCAAGGCCCTGTGCCACTTCGCCGGCCACATCCGGGAGGTAGCGGCCCATGAACAGCGAGTCGGAAACCAGGTGGTTGCAGGCATGGCAGCTCATCGCCAGGTCGCCGCTCAGGCGCGCCGAGTCGACGGCCTCCAGCGCGGTGCGGCGGGCGACCTCCATCGGCGAGGTCCAGGCGCTGACCTGATCCAGGGCCAGCAGCGCGCTGGTAAGGTCGGCCTCGAAACCGTGCCGCTCGATCAGCTTCAGCGCGGCCAGGCAAAAGGCATGGCCATCGTGGTAAGCGCCGAAGCGCTCGGCGATCATCACCCCGAACCAGGCCAGGCCATAGGTGCTGCCCGGCGCGACACCCTGCAACAGCGACAGCTCCACGAGCTTTGCCAGGTGCAGGAAGCAAATGTCGTCCCGCACATAAAACGATGAAGACAGCGTTGCCAGCAGCCCTACCGCAATGGCCGCTTCTTCGGAGTCGGTGCGTGGCAAAGACTCCAGGCAGTGGCGGCCTTTCTGCTCGATCAGCGTCTGAACATTGGCGTAGCAGGCCTCGACTTTCTGGCTGTCAATGCCGGGGGGCAGGCGGATGCCCAGCAGGTCGAGGCCGGCCAGGGCGGTAGTGATGGCCGCCTGGTAATCGCAGTGCAAGGTGTGCAGGCGCGCCTGCAACCTGCACACCCGTGCCTGGTCCAGTACCGTGCATGCGCGCTGGCGGCTGGTAATCACCCAGGCTTCGGCCTCGGCCATGCGCGACAGTTGCATGGCACATTCTGCCGCCATGTAACTCATGGCAAACCCTTGTGTGACATGGCTTTCAAGCGTTTCACACTGGCTCAGCAGGTGCTCGGCAGTCTCCAGGTAGTCTGCGGCCTGCTCTACGGCGCCGCTGTCGCGCGCGCGCACTGCGGCTTCATGTAACAGTGGCAGGAACAGTTCGCAGTCATCCGTTGCAAACCCGCATGGCGCGGCGCTTTGCAGTTGATTGGCAACGTCAAATGTCACCTCGTGCAAGTCCTCTTGCCACGCCTGGTAAAGGGCCAAGGCAATCTGCGCGTGCAGCTGGGTGCGGTTGCGCACGGGCGTGAGTTCGTAAGCGGCCTCCATCACTCGGCCATGGGCAAAAGCCAGGCCTTTCTGGGTTTGCAGCAGGAAGCCCGCGGCAACCAAGGCCCTCAGCGCATCGTCCGGTGGTGCGCCCAGCACCTGGCGTAGGACGCGCTCGTCACAGCGGTTGCCCGCCGCGCTGGCGACCCGCATCACATCGCGCTGGGGGGCTGGCAGGCGGGCCAGGCGGTGGATCATCAGGTCGGCGACGTTGTCGGAATAGCGGTGCCGCGCCACGGCTTTCAGGCACCACGACCAACGCATGGCCTGGGTGTCGAATGTGAACAACTGGTCTTCGACCATGGCCCTGAGGATCTGGTTGATGAAGAACGGGTTGCCCGCGGTCTTGTCATGCACCAGCTCGGCCACCGGCAATGCCTGGTCGGGGCTGACGTGGTAGCGCTCGCTGATCAGCTCGGTCACGGCAGCAACGGCCAGCGGACGCAGGTTCAGGGTAGTGGTGCGGACACTGGCGGGCATGGCCAGCGCAGGGCCGCCGGTTTGCGCATCGTTGCGCCGGGCAATGATCAGCAGCAAATTGTCGGGCGATTGGGCGAGCAGTCGCTCCAACAGGCTCTGCGTGGTGTCGTCAGCCCATTGCATGTCATCAAGGAACAGCACCAACGGGCGCCCCGGGCGGCTGAATACCTGAAGAAATTCGACTACGGCCCGTAGCTCTTTCTGCAATATCAGCCGTGTGGGCTTTGCCGGCAGGTCGGGCAAGGGGCCGAGGATCAGTTGCAGTTGTGGCGCAAGCTTGCCTAGCAGCCGGCCGTAACCTTTGATGCGGCGCAAAATTTCCCGCCGCAGCGTGTCGAGGTCCTGGCTGTTCTTGGCCAGCAGTTGGGTGGTAAGCGCGCCAAGGATTTCGACCCAGGGTGCATAAGGCACGGCCTGGGCCAGGCTGTTGCACTTGCCGACGGCCCAGTAGCCTTCGGCGCTGGCCTTGAGTGCAGCCTGTACGAGGCTCGATTTGCCCATGCCAGCGGCGCCGTTGATGAGCAGTGCCTGGGGCTTGCTGTCGCGGCGCAACCCCTTGAGCAGCAAGGCGATGGCCTTTTGCTCGGCACTGCGCCCGTACAGGCGAACGCGGCTGGGGGCGGCGGGGTCGGCGCAGCCTGGCTCGAAGGCTTGCATGGCCTTGTTGCCCGCCCATTGCCGTTGGCAGTGGGCAAGGTCTACTGCCAGGGCATGGGCGCTCTGGTAGCGGGCGTCGGGCTCCTTGGCCAGGGCTTTGGCCAGCACCCGGCTGAGCGGCTGCGGCACGTTGTTGTCCACTTCGCAGGCCGCCCGTGGTTGCACGCCGGCATGCAGCTGGCGCCAGTGCTGAGTGTCGCGCCCGGCCAGAGGCAGTTCGCCTAGCAGCAACTGGTACAGGATCGCACCCAAGGCATAGACGTCACTGCGCCGGTCAGTGTTGCTGCCATGCGGGCAGACCTGCTCAGGCGCCAGGTACGACCAGTTACCGAGTGGGGTGCCCTGTTCGCTGATCTGTTCGGCGGGGTCGGCGCGAAAGAAGCCTATCCGCACCCGCTGGTTGGCGTACAGGCACACATGCTCGGGCTGCAGCGCGCCATGCAGCACATTGTGTTCGTGGGCCAGGGCCAGGGCATTGGCCGCGTTGACCGCGATGTCGAGAAATGGCGCGAGGCTAGCGGGGCCTTCGGCGATCAGGTCGGCGATGGAGTGGCCGGCCGGGTACACCAGCAGCGGGCCTTCGGCCGAACGTACGAACGCCGAGGGGATCACCGCCCACTGCGGGTCCAGTCGCAGACGGTAGTCGCGTTCCAGGCGCTGGCAGGCAGCGGGGGCTTCGAGCGGCGCGCGCACGGCGATCCAGGCCTGGTCAGTGGCAGGGTCGCGCAGGCGGAAGTAGCTGAGTTCGCCTTCCTGGCCCAGCGCGCTGATGTCACACCGGTTCAGCCAGCCCTCGTCGGCCGACTGGTCGAAATCGATGGGCCTGTGGGCAAGGCGTTCATCGAGCATAAAGCACCCCCGCTAGCGACATCCAGAGGCGCGAGTATACGCAGCGGGCCCAGTGAGGATGCGGGTTACAGGCTGGTTGGCAGGAACGGGCACACCGTTGTCCGTTATCGTACCCTGGTGGCTGGCGGGCTTTTGTATAGTCCTCAGGGCAACCTATCCCTCGGGATAATTGTTTCAACGCGTGCGCTGGCCTAGGCTGCCCGGGGCTGCGCAAACGCCCGTGCCCGTGCGAGGAAGCCATGATCCGAATAGGCAATGCCCAGGTGTCGCTGGAGCGGCGGGAAGTGTTTCTCGACGGCAAGCCGATCCCGCTGGGCGGCCGCGCATTCGAGGTGCTGGCCACGCTGATCAAGGCCAAGGGCCGGGTGGTCGGCAAGGACGAGCTGTTCAGCCAGGTATGGGCCGGTACGGTGGTCGAGGACAACAACCTGCAGGTGCAGGTGTCGTTGCTGCGCAAGGCCTTTGGTGACCGGGGCCTGATACAGACCGTGCCACGCCGGGGTTACCGCCTGGCTGCCGAGATCAGCCTTGATGTCCCTTGCCTGGGCCCCTCGCCGCTGTGCGCCATGGCCGAAAGCCTTGAGCCCTTGGACGACAGCACGAACGTGCCGGTGCTGGTGGTGGACGACGACCCCTCGGTGCGCACGGCGTTGGGCCGCCTTCTGCGCTCGCAGGATATCCCGCATCAGTTGTTTGCCAGTGCCGAAGCATTGTTCGCAACGCGCCTGGAAACCCCCTACGCCTGCCTGCTGCTGGACATGCACCTGCCCGATACCACCGGCCTGGAGGTACAGGCCGCCCTGCGCCGCCTGGCGCTGCCCTGGCCCATCGTGTTCATGACCGGCTTTGGCACTATCCCGATGACGGTACAAGCCATGCGTGCCGGTGCCGTGGAGTTCCTGACCAAGCCATTCGATGAAGACCAGTTGCTGACGCTGCTGCAGGCCGTGCGTACGCGGGCAGTGGCGGATGGCCGCAAATGGCGCCATGCGCGGCAGGTTGAGGAAAAGTACCAGCGCCTGACCCAGCGTGAGCGGCAGGTGTTTTCGCTGGTGGTTGACGGCTTGTCGCACAAGCAGATCGCCAGGCAGATCGGCACCAGCGAGGTGACCACCAAGGTGCACAAGAAGAACATCATGAACAAGATGCAGTCCCGCTCGCTGGTGGAGTTGGTGGCCATGCACACTGTTATCGGGGCGCGGTCAGAGGGCCTGGGCGGCGCATGAGCAGATGGGTATGCATCGTCGACGACGATGCTTCGGTGCGCAAAAGCCTGGCCAACCTGCTGCGTTCGGCCGGGTTCGAGACGTTGTCGTTCGCAGCCGGGGATGTGTTCCTGGCGTCGGAGCTGGCGCGGCAGGCCGGCTGTGTGCTGCTCGACCTGAAGATGCCGGGCGTGAGTGGGTTGGCGGTGCTACGTGAACTGGCGCGGCAGCGGTGGCTGATACCGGTGATCTGCATGTCGGCGCATTGGGATGACGACGCAGTGCATGCTGCGATGAGCCTCGGCGCACTGGCCTGCCTGGGCAAGCCCTTTTCTGAAGAGGTGCTGTTGAGGGGGGTTGAGGAGGCTTTGGCTGGCCGGCAGTGATGTGCGGCCTGTGCTGGCCCTTTCGCTTGCAAACCCGCTCTCAATGGAACTGCACATCACTTACTGATTCAGCAGGGACCCTGTGGGAGCGGGCAAGCCCGCGAACACCGGCGCAGCCGGTGCCATGCACCGCGCTGGATTCTTCGCGGGCATGCCCGCTCCCACAGGTCCTGCGCAAGTCTTAAAAATAGCAGCGGGTTTATCGAGGCGTCGAACCGCCGCGAAGAGGCCAGTAGCATTGACAGCAAATTCAGCACGCCTGCGCAATCAATCTGTTTGCTGCTGGGCAATGCTCGCCGGGTTGACCGATTAGTGAGCCCCTTGCCATGCCCCGCCTGAAAACTTTCCTCGACACGCAATCCCCAAACCTGACTGCCACCGGCCTGCTGTTCATGCGGGTGATGGCAACTGTGCTGCTGCTGTGTATCCACGGGCTACCGAAGCTGCTGGACTGGAGCGGTGAATTGCAGCGCATCGAAGACCCATTCGGGCTAGGCGCGCCGCTGACCTTGGGGGTGGCGGTTTTTGCCGAGGTAGTTTGCCCGCTGTTGCTGCTGTTGGGTGTTGCCGCGCGCCTGGCTTGCCTGCCGGTGCTGGCAGTGTTGTTGGTGGCGCTGGTGGTGGTGCATCCGGACTGGACGCTGGAGCAGGGGCAGTTCGCCTGGTTGCTGGTGGCGCTTTATGGCGGGTTGGCGTTGACTGGGCCGGGATCATATTCACTGTCTGCGCTTATCCGGCAGATCAAGGCTGCCTGATGGATTTTGGGGCCGCTTTGCGGCCCATCGCGACGCAAGGCCGCTCCTACAGGCGATCGCGTTCTTTGTAGGAGCGGCCTTGCGTCGCGATGGGCTGCAAGGCAGCCCCCGCAATCTAACTGCTCCCAGGCCGGTACTGCAGGGCCTCGGCCAGATGTGGTCGGCCAATGGCCTCACAACCTTCCAGGTCCGCCAGCGTCCGCGCCACCTTCAACAACCGGTGCGCTGCCCTCAATGACAAGGTCAGCCGCTCGCAGGCACCCTCCAGCCAGGCCTGGTCCGCCGGGGCCAATGGGCAATGGCGGCGCAACCCCTCCAGGTTGAGAAACGCATTCGCGCACCCTTGCCGCCGGTGTTGCAGTTCCCGTGCCTCAGCCACCCGCGCTGCCACATCGGCACTGGTCTCGCCGCAGGGCTGGTTGTTCAGCGTGGTGCTCTCACGGGCCACGGTCAGGTGCAGGTCGATCCGGTCCAGCAAGGGCCCGGACAGCTTGTTGCGGTAGCGTGCGATCTGCTCGGTGCTGCACCGGCAGCGGCCCGTGGGGTCGCCAAGGTAGCCACAGGGGCAGGGGTTCATGGCCGCCACCAGCTGAAAGCGTGCCGGGAAGCGCACCTTGTCGCGAGCCCGCGCAATCACGATCTCGCCCGACTCCAGCGGCTCGCGCAGTACTTCCAGCACGCGCCGTTCGAACTCGGGCAGCTCATCGAGGAACAGTACGCCATGGTGGGCCAGTGTGATTTCGCCCGGTTGCGGCCGGCTGCTGCCCCCGACCAGCGCCGGGCCGGAGGCGGAATGGTGAGGGTGGCGAAAAGGCCGCTGCGGCCAGCTGTTCAAGGGTGCATGCCCGCTGACTGACTGGATGGCCGCCACCTCCAGCGCTTCTTGTTCGTCCAGTGGTGGCAGCAGCCCGGGCAGGCGGCTGGCGAGCAAGGTCTTCCCGGTGCCCGGGGGGCCAGTGAACAACAGGTTGTGTGCTCCGGCCGCTGCCAGCAACAAGGCCCGCTTGGCTGCCAGTTGGCCTTGCACCTCGCTCAGGTCCGGGTACGGGCGTTGATGCAGGATCAAGCCATTGGCAGCGTACGGCGGCAGCGGTACCTGGCCATTCAGGTGGGCGACCAGCTCCAGCAGGTGCCCCACCGCATAAACCACCAGCCCGCCTGCCAGGCTGGCTTCCTCGGCATTTTCCCGCGGCACCACCAGCGCTCGGCCTGCCTCGCGCGCCGCCAGTGCTGCAGGCAACACCCCCTGTACCGGGCGCAGCTTGCCAGACAGCGCCAGTTCGCCCAGGCATTCGACCTCGGTGAGGGTGGCCATGGGCACTTGGCCGTCGGCGGCAAGGATGCCCAAGGCAATGGCCAGGTCATAACGGCCGCCATCCTTGGGCAGGTCGGCGGGGGCGAGGTTCTGGGTAATGCGCCGCTGCGGGTAGTTCAGCCCGGAGTTGACGATGGCACTGCGCACCCGGTCCTTGCTTTCCTTGACCGTGGTTTCCGGCAGGCCGACCAGGGTGAGGTGGGGCAAGCCATTGGCCAGGTGGGTTTCAACGCTGACTGCCGGTGCCTGTACGCCTACCTGGGCGCGGCTATGGACGAGGGCTAGGGACATGGACGCTCCGTTGTCGCTGAAAAGGGCCGCTTCCTGCGGCAGGCCAAGGATAGCCAGCGCGGGCAAGGTAGGCGCAACAAGTATGCGTCGGGGTTTTTCAGGGCAGGGTATTCCCCTGCTTTTCCACGCAAATCGGCAAAAATGGATCCAATTGACTTTGCGCATGTGCTCGCCATGGCTTAGTGTTATCGGGCCACTGCCGTTGCCATGGAATGGCACAGCGTCTTCTTTCAAATGGACTTGAGGTATTGCTCCGTGCAAACGCTCGCCCGCACGCGCCAGGTCATCCGCGAACTGGTGCAGGCCAATTCATTCGTTGAACTCACCCGTTTTTTCGATAGCCTCCAGGCGCAATGGCACCAGGCCCCGCCTGGCGAGTTTCCCGCCTACATGATGGCCATTGAAGGGCACCTGCTGGTCGACCCGGATTGCCAGGGCGACAGGGCCCTGAGCCAGGTACTCAAAGCCTGGATCGATGCCTGCCCCAAGGCCTACCATCCGCAGGTGGTGATGGGCCTGCACTGCTTCCACCGGGCGTGTCAGGTACAGGGCGGCGGCCAACGCAGTGCTGCACGCTCGCTGGCCGTCGAGCAGATTTGCGAACGTGCCACTGCCCACCTGCTGCGCGCCATGGAGCGCTCTGCCCAGCCCGTGGCCGCGGCCATCGGCATGCTGCGTATCAGCGCGCAGTTTCGCGAGCCCGGCTGGTTGGCCGAACTGTTCCAGGGGCAGCCCGCACGCTACAGGCCAAGTGCCCATGCCGATGTGGAAGTGCAGGAGGCTGCGGCGCCTTTGTTGGTAAAGCATGGGCTGCAGCCCCTCGCCGAGTTGCCACACGCGTTGCCGACGTGCCTGAGCAGGCGGGCCGGTCATGAAAACGAAGCACCCCGCTATTACTGGTTGCGCCATGCGCTGGTTGCCCGCCCTGGCTGCTTTGAAGCGATTCAGGCCCTCGCCGTTTACCTGCTACCCCATTGGGGCGCCAGCTTCGATGCGCTGGAACTGTTGGCCAATGGGCCGTTGTGCGAGGCCTGGGACGAAACGCTGCGCAATGCGTTGCGCTGGATGGCCGTCGAGGAACGGCTGAAGCTGCCCCACGCTGACCAGTTGCAGGCCGTCGCCGACTGGCAGCAGCTGTTCGATGCCTGGTTGAAACGGCCGCTAAGGCCAAGGGAAAGCGCCATCGTGCTGGCTTGGCGCGGTGCGCTGCGCAGCAGTGCCTTGCAAGACCACGCCGGCGCTCTGCGCGACTTCGCTGCGAGCTTGGCGTGCAACGCCGATCACGGCGCCATCCGTGCCATGGGCGTGCCATTTCGTTGTCTGGCTGAATTGGTATTGCGCGATGGCATGGCAGATGAGCAGCAGCTACTGCGTAGCGCCATCGAGGGCCTGTGTGATGGCCGCTCGCATGCTGGCGCCTGTGCAATGCGCGCTGTCGGCCATCGCTTCGGCCTGTGGGGGCTGCAACGCTCGGCCGAGCATGCAAGGATATGGGCTCAGACGGCGGTCACGCGCCAGCGCGCTGGCCAGGCACCGGGCTTCGAGGTGCTTGCGGTGGCGCGGCTGTTGTGGGTTGCCAACCGGCATGAAGTGGCCTGCTACCTGTATGAGCGTTGTGCCGAACTGAACCTGTCGGGGGCTGCCCTTGGCCTGTACGAGTTGCACAGCGGCGGCCTGGACAACACGCCGGGGCACTATCTGGATGACGAGGCGGCAGAGCACTGGTTGCAGCGTGCGGTGGAAGCGGGCAGCCGACAGGCCAAGTACAACCTGGCCTGCCTGCGCATGGGTGGCGATGAGGACTTGAGCGAGCGCAGTGCCATGCTGGCCGTCAGGCACCTGTTGGTCGATGCGTTGGGTAATGCGCAGACCAATGCGCGTGCGCGCTTGCACCTGGGGATACTGTTGCGCCAGTTTGGCGAAGCGCAGGAACGGGCAGAGGCGGTCGCCTACCTGTCGAGCCTGGTCGAGCACCCCGACCCGTGGATCGCCGGCCGAGCCAGCGCCGAACTGGGGCTGGCCTGGATGCAGGGGCGCGGCACCCGCAAGCAGAGCCGGTTTGCGGCCATCGAATGGGCCAATCGTGCGGTTACCTTGCAGCCTGGGGATTCGGCCATCGAAGATATCCAGGCCGAAATTCTCAACTCGCACAATCGGGTAAAAACCCTGGTTACCCAGTGTGGTGCAGCCCTGTTTCGCGGCACCTTGCATGCCAGCGAATTGCCGCCGAAACAGCTCTGCGCGAGCTAGCAGGCTCTGTGGGAGCGGGCAACGCGGTGGATGGCACCGGCTGCGCCGGTGTTCGCGGGCATGCCCGCTCCCACAGGTTAACCTTCAAGCTCAGGGCTTGGCGCCGAGGATGATGTGCGAGGCCTTGATCAGCGCGGTTGCTCTTACGCCCGGAGCAAGGCCCAGTTCCTGCACGGCTTCGCGGGTCACGATGGCATACACTTCGGTGCCCCCGGCCAGCTTGAGCACCACTTCGGCGTTCACTGCGCCATCACCCACCCGTACCACTTCACCTTCCAGTGCGTTCCGGGCCGACAGCTTGTAGCCGGCCGCGTCGGTCAGCAGCACCACCCAAGGCGCCTTCACCAGTGCCACGGCCTCTTTGCCGACATTGATGTTGAGGTTATGCAGGCTGGCCATGGTGACCACTGCCACCAGTTTTTCGCCGCCACCCAGGGTCAGTTCGACTTCGGCATTGACCGCACCGGGTTGAACGTTGCTGACTTTGCCTTCGAAAACATTGCGTGCGCTGACTTTCATGGGGAAACGCTCCGTGTGTCGATTGTTATTCCTGCGTGGGAGCCAGTCGTGCTTCCAGCTCGGCTACTTGTTTTTCCAGGGCCTCGAGGCGTGCACGGGTGCGCGCCAGTACGACCATCTGGCTGTCGAACTCGTCACGGCTGACCAGGTCCAGCTTGCTGAAGGCTCCTTGCATCAACACCTTGAACTGGCTTTCGAGTTCTGCGCGGGGCTGGGCGGTATCGTTGCTGAACAGGCGTGAGGCCTGGTCGCTCAGGGCATCGAGAAGGGCTTTGGGCGCGAGCATGGGGCTGTCCAATGAAACTGAGAATGGCCGGCAGTGTAGCACGGGCAATTCCAGCCACTCAGGGTTCGGCCGATTGCACATTTTTCGCGCAATGCGCCCTGTCGCTGCGCACCGAAACTGTGCATGTTTTCCATGCTGGCGACTGGCCAATCCCGAGCATTTCGCATAACTCACTGTTTTTTGGCGTTTTGCCGTAACTGGCAAGGTTTCTGCAAAGACCTCTACGAGCCATGCACTGATGCGGTTCCTTGTGACCAGGCAGTGCGCACGCGGAGCCGGATGCCGACGACGCGTTACAAAGCCAAGCGCTGCGCTTAGACTTGAGACGGGTTTGTTTTCCTGGGGCAAGTCCACCAAATCGGGAGAGAGTTTCATGAAGCTAGTCACAGCCATCATCAAGCCGTTCAAGCTGGACGACGTGCGCGAGTCGCTGTCGGAAATCGGCGTGCAG
Source organism: Pseudomonas sp. NPDC089547 (assembly GCF_050280665.1). NCBI lineage: Bacteria > Pseudomonadati > Pseudomonadota > Gammaproteobacteria > Pseudomonadales > Pseudomonadaceae > Pseudomonas > Pseudomonas sp. NPDC089547. The sequence goes on from NZ_JBNNVS010000017.1 coordinate 58,443, forward strand.
GGCATCACCGTCACTGAAGTGAAAGGCTTCGGTCGGCAGAAGGGCCACACCGAGCTGTATCGCGGTGCTGAATATGTGGTCGATTTCCTGCCCAAGGTGAAGATCGATGTCGCCATCGATGACAAGGACCTTGATCGGGTAATCGAAGCCATCACCAAGGCAGCCAACACCGGCAAGATCGGTGACGGCAAGATTTTCGTGGTGAATCTGGAGCAGGCAATCCGTATCCGTACCGGCGAAACCGATACCGACGCGATCTAAGCAGCAAAAAAAGCCTCACCAAACCCAACGCCCCAGGAGAAAACAACATGACTCTGCGTAAGATCGCAGGGCTAGGAGCCCTATTGTCCCTCGTAATGCCCGGGCTTGCCCTGGCAGAGGAAGCTGCCCCAGCGCTGAACTCCGGCGACACCGCCTGGATGCTGACCGCAACGGCGCTGGTGCTGTTCATGACTATCCCGGGCCTGGCCCTGTTCTATGGCGGCATGGTGCGTTCCAAGAACGTGCTGTCGGTGATGATGCAGTGCTTTGCAATCACCGGCCTGATGAGCATTCTCTGGGTCGTCTACGGCTACAGCATGGCCTTCGATACCACCGGTATGGAAAAGGGCGTGCTCAACTTCAATTCCTTCGTCGGCGGCTTCTCCAAGGCCTTCCTCAGCGGCGTTACGCCCGAGAACCTGACGTCGGCTACCGCGCTGTTCCCTGAAGCGGTATTCATCACCTTCCAGATGACCTTCGCCATCATCACCCCGGCGCTGATCGTGGGTGCCTTCGCCGAGCGCATGAAGTTCTCCGCGATGCTGGTGTTCATGGGCATCTGGTTCACCCTGGTGTATGCGCCGATCGCGCACATGGTGTGGAGCGGTGACGGTGCACTGATGTGGGACTGGGGCGTACTGGACTTCGCAGGCGGTACCGTGGTGCACATCAATGCCGGTATCGCAGGCCTGGTCTGCTGCCTGGTGCTGGGCAAGCGCAAGGGCTACCCGACCACCCCGATGGCCCCGCACAACCTGGGCTACACCCTGATGGGCGCAGCCATGCTGTGGATCGGCTGGTTCGGCTTCAACGCAGGTTCTGCGGCTGCCGCCAACGGCACTGCCGGCATGGCCATGCTGGTCACCCAGATCGCCACCGCAGCAGCAGCCCTGGGCTGGATGTTCGCCGAGTGGATCGGCCACGGTAAGCCAAGTGCCCTGGGCATTGCCTCGGGTGTGGTTGCCGGCCTGGTCGCCATTACCCCGGCAGCAGGCACCGTGGGCCCGATGGGCGCGCTGGTGATCGGCCTGGCCTCGGGTGTGATCTGCTACTTCTGCGCCACCACCCTCAAGCGCAAGCTGGGCTATGACGACTCGCTGGACGCCTTCGGCGTGCACGGTGTTGGTGGCATCATCGGTGCCATCCTTACCGGTGTGTTCGCAGCCCCGGCGCTGGGCGGCTTCGGTGCCGTCACCGACATCGGCATGCAGGTCTGGATCCAGGCCAAAGGCGTGATTTTCACCGTGGTCTACACCGCCATCGTCACCTACGTGATCCTCAAGGTGCTGGATGTGGTAATGGGGCTGCGGGTCAACGAAGAAGAAGAGTCGGTCGGCCTCGACCTGGCTCAACACAACGAACGCGGCTACAACCTGTAACTGCGATGCTGTAAAAATTTGCCCGGCTTGCCGGGCATTTTTTTGCCAGATTTTTAGCATTTCCCGCACGGCAAACGGTTTATCCGGCACGTTCGCGACGTAGGTAGAAAACTTACAAGTCGTGGGGCATTTATGGAGCTTTGCTTTTTCCACGGGCGCGCTAGAATGCGCGCCGAGGGGTGTTTCAAGAGTAGTTCACACACTTCTCCAGCCTTTGCTAGGCTTGCCAATAGCGTGTGGCCAGCAGGGGCTAATGGATTTGTCAGGTCCTGCCAGGAGCAGGGCCTGCTGGGTGCCGCCTCCCATCAGGAGCGCCGACCCAAGGGCAGTGGCCTAACCCACGGCCAGTTGAATTTTCACTGGTGGCTGCCGGTCTACGGCTGCACTGGTCTATAACTAACCTGCTTTTCGCAAGTCATGAGGTAGAACATGAGCGACGACGATCTGGAAAACGACGACCTCGAAGTAGGCGACGAAGACGAGGGTGATGAAGGCCTCGAAGCGGCAGCTGACGACGGCGCTGAAGACGCTGGCGACGACGACAGCAGCCCGGCACCCGCTGCCAAGGGCAAATCCAAGGCGGCTGTCTCGGTAGACGAGATGCCAAGCATGGAAGCCAAGCAGAAAGAGCGTGATGCGCTGGCCAAGGCGATGGAAGAATTCCTTTCGCGCGGTGGCAAGGTGCAGGAAGTCGAGGCCAACGTGGTCGCCGACCCGCCCAAGAAGCCGGACAACAAATACGGCAGCCGCCCTATCTGAGTGGCTGAACGCAAAAAAGCCCGCCGTCGCTGCGGGCTTTTTTGTGCCTGTTGTGCCGGTCAGGTTTGCGCGGTCCCTTGTAGGAGCGGCCTTGTGTCGCGAAAGGGGTGCGTAGCACCCCCGGGATTTCAGCTTCACTGCATAAATTGCTGGGGCCGCTTCGCGGCCCTTTCGCGACACAAGGCCGCTCCTACAAATGGACCGCGTAGGCAGTGCTGAAACTTCAGCGCCAGCGCGAGAGTACGTCGGGCAACTGCGACAGGCGCTGGATCTCGGCATCCGGCGCCTGTTCACCCGCCCAGGGCTTGCCCTGCGGGTTGAACCACACCGCCCGCAACCCTGCGCGCTGGGCGCCGGCAATGTCGTCGCCGGGGTGGTCACCAATGTGCACCGCCGCGCTGGCGTCCACATCACCGCGGCGCAGGGCTTCAAGGAAGGGGGCCGGGTCCGGCTTGCCGATGCCGAGGTCTTCGGCGCACAGGGCAAAGCGGAAGTAGTCCGCCAGCCCAAGCCGGCTCACGTCGGCATTGCCATTGGTGACCACACCCAGGGTGTAGTGATGGCGCAAGATCTCCAGCACCGGCTGTACCTCGGGGAAGATCTCCACCTGGTGGCGGGCATGCAGGAACACTTCAAAGCCTTCGTTGGCTAGCGCCTGCGCATGTTTCTCGCTGTAGCCGACTTCTTCCAGGGCATGGAACAGCACGCGCCGGCGCAGGGCGCTGATGCGGTGCTTGAGGCCGGGCTCGGCCTTTACCAGGCGCTCGCGGATGGCGAACAGGTGCTCCACCGGCACGCCGCCCAGGACCGGGGCGTTGGCTTCGAGCCAGTCGCGCAGCACGACTTCTGCGCTGGCAATGACCGGCGCGGTGTCCCACAGGGTGTCGTCGAGGTCGAAGGTGATCAGCTTGATGCTCATGAGTCTGTGCCTTTGCTGCGTTTGGCCCGGGGGTGGGCGCTGTCGTACACCGCGGCCAGGTGCTGGAAGTCCAGGTGGGTGTAGATCTGCGTGGTGCTGATGTCGGCATGGCCGAGCAGCTCTTGCACGGCGCGCAGGTCCTGGGACGATTCCAGCACATGGCTGGCGAAGGAATGGCGAAGCATGTGTGGGTGCAGGTGCTGGCCCAGCTCGCGCTCACCGGCAGCCTTTACCCGTTGCTGAACGGTCCGCGGGCTGATGCGGTTGCCCTGGCGGGTAATGAACACTGCACGGTCACGCGGGTTGCCGATGCCGCGCAAGCGGTACCAGGCCTGCAGCGCTTCGCGGGCCTTGCGGCCAACCGGCAGCACGCGTGCCTTGCCGCCTTTGCCCAGCACCTGCACCAGGCCGGCGGCGATGTCGAGGTGATCGAGGTCGAGGTTGGTCAGCTCGGACAGGCGCAGGCCTGACGAGTAGAACAGCTCCAGAATCGCCTGATCGCGGCGGGCGATGAAGTCGTCGTCCACGCCGCCATCGAGCAGCTGCAAGGCGCGGTCGGTATCCAGCACCTTGGGCAGCCGTCGTTCACCCTTGGGCGCACTCAGGCCGTTGGCCGGATCGTGTTGGCACAGGCCTTCACGGACGAGGTAACGGTACAGGCCACGCACCGCCGACAGCAGCCGTGCCAGGCTACGGGAGGACTGGCCGTGGTGGTGCAGGCGGGCGATCAACTGGCGCAGCTGCTGGATCTGCAGCGCCTGCCAACTGGCGATACCGTGTTCCTCGCAGTAGGCGACGACCTTGTCCAGGTCTCGACGGTAACCCAGCAAGGTGTGCTCCGACACCTGGCGCTCGTTGCGCAGGTGAGCGCAATAAGCCTCCAGCTGGGGTTTCATCAGCGCACCGAGCGCAGGGTCTGGGTAACGCGTGGCACAACGCGGCCGAGTACTTCGGCAATGTAGCCGAGGAACAGGGTGCCGACGCTGCTCTTGTAATGTTGCGGGTCGCGGCTGCCGATCGCCAATACCCCATGCAGCCCTTGGTACTCAAGGGTGGCCACGGCGCTGGAGCCCACTTCCCGGCGTTGTTCTTCACCGAACAGGAAGGCCAGTTCGTGTTCGCGCAAGTTGCCGCTGACCGTTTTGCCGCCACCCAGCAGGGCACCGATGGCTTGTTGCGCCTCGGTGTTGCTGACCCAGCGCCCGACCGGTGCGACGTTGTCGCCGAACAGGATCAGGCTGACGAAGGGCACCTGGAACTCCTGGCGCAGGCTGTCTTCGACCGCTATCACCACCTCTTCCAGGCTGCCGGCATCGAGCAGGTCGAGGATCAGCCGCCGGGTCTTGTCGAACAGCCGGTCGTTGTCGCGGGCCACGTCCATCAGTTGTGACAGGCGATGGCGCATCTCGATGTTGCGGTCGCGCAGCAGCTTGAGCTGGCGCTCCACCAGCGACACGCTGTCGCCACGCTGGTGCGGGATGCGCTGTTCAAGCAGCAGCTCGTCGTGCTCGGCGAAGAAGGTGGGGTGGGCGCGCAGGTAGGCGACCACCGCTTCGGCATCGAGCTCGGCGGACTGCTGGGGTACAACCTGGGGCTGATCGGTCATGGCGGTTACTCGCTTAGAGACGAACCTGTCCTTCGTAGACGCGTACGGCCGGGCCGGTCATCACCACGGGCTTGCCGGGGCCGGCCCATTCGATGTGCAGGCGGCCACCGGGCAGATCGAGGGATACCGGGGAATCCATCCAGCCCTGGCTGATTGCTGCCACGGCCGCGGCGCAGGCGCCGGTGCCGCAGGCCTGGGTTTCGCCCGCGCCGCGTTCCCACACACGCAGGTTGGCGCGGTGGCGGTCGATGACCTGGAGGAAGCCGGCGTTCACCCGCTGCGGGAAACGTGGGTGGTTTTCGATCTTCGGGCCCAGCTCATGCACGGGTGCAGTATGCACGTCGTCGACGCGCAGCACGGCATGCGGGTTACCCATGGACACGGCGGCAACCGAATGCAGCTGGCCGTCGACTTCCAGGGGGTAGTTCAGCGCCTGCTCGTCAGCGATGAAGGGGATATCGGCAGGGATGAAGCGCGGTGGGCCCATGTCGACACTCACCTGGCCGTCGTTCTGCACGTCCAGCACGATGATGCCGCTCTTGGTTTCCACGCGGATGCGCTTTTTCGCGGTCAGGCGTTTGTCCAGCACGAAGCGGGCGAAGCAGCGCGCACCGTTGCCGCACTGCTCCACTTCGGAGCCGTCGGCGTTGAAGATGCGGTAGCGGAAGTCCACTTCGGGGTTGTTCGGCGCCTCGACGATCAGCAACTGGTCGAAGCCGATGCCGGTGTGGCGGTCACCCCATTGCTTGGCGTGCTTGGGCTGGATGTGCGCGTGCTGGCTGACCAGGTCGAGGACCATGAAGTCGTTGCCCAGCCCATGCATCTTGGTAAAACGCAGCAGCATGGGCTTACTCCGGCAGCAGGCTTTCGCCAGCGTACAGTTCGGCGATGGTCTCGCGGCGGCGTACTTCGAACGCCTGGTCGCCGTCGACCAGGATTTCAGCGCAACGGCCACGGGTGTTGTAGTTGGAGCTCATGACAAAACCATAGGCGCCCGCAGACGCTACGGCCAGCAGATCACCTTCGGCCAGGTTCAGCACGCGGTCCTTGCCCAGGAAGTCGCCGGTCTCGCAGATGGGGCCGACCAGGTCGTAGGCACGGCCTTCGCCCTCGCGGGGCGTTACCGCGCTCACGCCCATCCAGGCCTGGTACAGGGCCGGGCGGATCAGGTCGTTCATGGCCGCATCGATGATGGCGAAGTCTTTGTGTTCGGTGTGCTTGAGGTATTCCACGCGGGTCAGCAGCACGCCGGCGTTGGCCACGATGTAGCGGCCTGGCTCGAACACCAGGGCCAGGTCGCGCTTGCCTACACGCTCACGGATGGCCTTGATGTAATCGGCCACCAGCGGTGGTTCTTCATCGCGGTAGCGCACGCCAACGCCGCCACCCAGGTCCAGGTGGCGCAGGTGGATGCCGCAGTCAGCGAGGCGGTCGACCAAGTCCAGCAGGCGGTCGAGAGCATCGAGGAATGGCTCGACGGTGGTCAGCTGCGAGCCGATGTGGCAGTCGACGCCGACCACTTCCAGGTTCGGCAACTGCGCGGCGCGCACGTAGATGGCCTCGGCGTCGGCGATGGCGATGCCGAACTTGTTTTCTTTAAGGCCGGTGGAGATGTAGGGGTGGGTACCCGCGTCAACGTCCGGGTTTACCCGCAGTGACACCGGGGCCACCTTGCCCATCTCGGCGGCCACGACTTGCAGGCGCTCCAGTTCGTCGCTGGATTCGACGTTGAAGCAGTGCACACCCACTTCCAGGGCGCGGCGCATGTCTTCGCGGGTTTTGCCGACGCCGGAGAACACCACGCGGTCGGCGCGCCCGCCAGCGGCCAGCACGCGCTCCAGCTCACCGCCGGAGACAATGTCGAAGCCTGCGCCAAGGCGTGCCAATACGTTCAGCACACCCAGGTTGGAGTTGGCCTTGACCGCGAAGCACACCAGGTGCTCGGTGCCTTGCAGGGCGTCGGTATAGCTGCGGTACTGGGCCTCGATGTGGGCGCGCGAGTACACGTAGGTCGGGGTGCCGAACTGTTCGGCGATAGCCGACAGGGCCACGCCCTCCGCGAACAGCTCACCGTCGCGGTAGTTGAAAGCGTTCATCTGGTTTCCTTACTGCGCAGGCGACTGCTCGGGCTCGGTCTGCAGCTCGGGCTGCTGCTCTTGTACCGGGGCCGGCTTGGCTTTTGGCTGGTGCTGGTGCGCCTTGTGCGCTTTACCGTTATCGCCGTCTTCAGGCAGATACAGCGGGCCTTTCTGGCCGCAGGCAGAAACGAGGCAGGCAACAGCGACCAGCGCCGCGAAGGAGGAAATCAGGCGCTTCATGGGTGAAATCCTTAGAAAAATGCAGTATTGCGCCCGAGTATACCGAGCGACCGGCGGCTTGCCTATGCAAGGGCCGGTCCGCCGGGCGGGCTATGCTTACCGCCTGCGAAGGCCCTTTCGCGGCTAAAGCCGCTCCCACAGGTACTGCACCGGCTTCGGCCCTTGCACAATCCCTGTGGGAGCGGCTTTGCCGCGAAGAGGCCGGTGCGGGGAGCGGCTAAACCTTTGCATTCGGCGCCCGGCGCCCGTATCTTGCCCGGCTTGCCTGTAACGCAGCCAATTTCGAGGTTCCTGCAATGAGTTTGAGTGAAGCGCGTTTCCATGACTTGGTCGACGCGACCCAACAGGCCCTGGAAGACCTGTTCGACGAGAGCGGCATGGACCTGGACATGGAGAACTCCGCCGGTGTCCTTACCGTCAAGTTCGAAGGCGGCGCCCAGCTGATCTTCAGCCGCCAGGAGCCACTGCGCCAACTGTGGCTGGCCGACCGTTCGGGTGGTTTCCACTTCGACTACGACGAAGAGAGCAAGAAGTGGGTGTGTGAGAAGAGCGAAGAACTGCTGGGCGAAATGCTTGAGCGCATCGTCTGGGAGCGGGCCGGCGAGAAGCTGGACTTCGACGAGATCTGACATGAGCAGTGTGCAACCCCGGCCGCCCAAGCCGCTCTACAGCAATGTCAGCCCTGCGGTGCCATCGCCGTGCATCAGCGTTTGCCGGCTGGACGAGCAGCGGGTATGCACCGGCTGCCACCGGCATGTGGAGCATATCCGCGAATGGCGGTCGGCCGATGACGAGCGGCGCCGGCAGATCTGCCGCGAGGCCCAGGCCCTGCGCGATCAGGCTAAGGCACACTAAGCGCAGGGGCTTGAGTATTTGCCCGGCTGTGGTAGTGTCGGGTTCTGCGTCGGTGACGCCAAAGCCTTCACAAACCCCGCCCTTGGGCGGGGTTTTGCTTTATCTGCCCGACGAAAACCGCCTGTTCAAAGGAGTCTGACTGGATCATGAGCACCAAGCCTTCCCTCATCCTCACCCGATTGGACGTACAGCGTCTGGAGCGTCTGATCGACAGCCTCGACGACAGTGCGCCGGGTGTGCTCGCCTTGCAGGAGGAGCTGGACCGCGCCGGGCAGGTAGTGGGTCACGAGGAAGTGCCAGCGGGCGTGGTGACCATGAATTCGCGCGTGCATTGCCGCGAGGAAGCCAGCGGCAAGGATTACCACCTGACGTTGGTGTACCCGAAGGATGCCGGGCCGGAAGGCAAGGTTTCGATTTTGGCGCCGATTGGTTGTGCTTTGTTGGGGCTGTCGGTGGGCGAGCAGATCGACTGGCCGGCGCCGGGGGGCAAGACCCTCAAGCTGAAGCTGCTGGAAGTCGAATACCAGCCGGAAGCAGCCGGCGATTTCGATCTCTGAGATTTTGGGGCCGCTTTGCGGCCCATCCGACCGGTCCGGCGCCCCGGCGAGGCCGCTCCTACAGGGGATCGCGTACCCCTGTAGGAGCGGCCTTGTGTCGCGATAGGGGTGCAAAGCACCCCCGGCAATTCAGGAGCCTTCCGCCAAAACCTGCTGCAACCCCTCATTCAACGCCTGCTCCAGCACCCGCTTGTAGCTCAGGTACACCTGCGTCGCCCCCAGCCGGTCATCCAGCAGTTCGGACAGGTCCAGGTCGGTGATGTAGCACCGGTACCGCCCGGCACCACGGCGCTGGCCGATGATCTGCCGGGCCACCACCGCGTACAGCTGCTCACCATGCTCCAGTTCGGAATACTCCTGCTGGTCGCAGTACAGCGTCACATGTGCTGCACCCGCCACACCGGCCTGAACAATGGCCTGCACCTCGTAATAAGGCTGGTTGCTACCCTCGGCCGGGGCCAGGCACGGCTCGATGCTGCGGGCCTTGCCAGGGCCGGATGGCACCAGCTGTGCGTACTGGATATCCAGAGACGCCTGCCCAAGGCTATCCAGCGGCAGGCGGGCATCGCGGCGCATCACCACCGAGCGCAAAAAGCGCTGCAGCGGCAGCAGCAGGTGCGCTTCGTCATGCAGGGGCAGGCGCTGCTGCCACAGGGCATTGTATTCATCCAGCACATACAGTTCGGCCCAGCCACCCTGCAGGCGATAGAACACCTGGATGCACGCCGGGCGGCCTTGCTCCAGGACCAGGCGCAGGTCGTGGTCCAGCAGGGCGTTGGCATCCAGGTAAAGCGGGCTGTAGGCCGTGCGCTCTTCGCCCAGGTGCTCCAGCAGTGCGTCATGGTCGGCCAGGGTGGTCAGGCTGACATGCCCGGCCAATAGCTCCAGCACATGCGTGTGCTGGGCCACCTGCAACAGGTAGCGGTGGTTCAGGCCCTGGTCCAGCAGCAGCTGCACGGTGTCGAAAATTTCCTCGACACGCTGGCCGATGGCCTGGGCGCGGCTCTGGCAGAAACAACCCACCCGCACCCGGGGGCGGTGGCCGCGCAGTACCGGGCCGTTGAGGAAGTCGCGCAGGCAGCGTAGCAGCGCGTGCTCGCCGTCGTAGCGCTGCACCAGCACCTCGTTCCAGCTGTTCAGCGTGACCTGGTCCAGGGTCAGCACCAGGTTCTCGCGCACGCCGGCATAGCTCAGCGCGTCGGTACGCTCGGTGGTCATCAGGATGTTCAGGTCGCGGTGGTGGCGCAGTGGGTCGACGGCAACATTGACCAGCAACAGCACCTCGTCGGCAACACTGGGTTGCAGCAGGCGCACTTCGCTGACAATCGGCAAGGGCAGGGGAATGCTTTGCTGCAGGCAGCCCACCAGGTTGAACAGCTCGTACTCGGTGAGGTCGCTGATGCCCGGGTGCAGCGCCAGGCGCGTGCTGCTGTCGATCACGCCGTTGCGATGCGCCCAGGCCAGCAGTTCAAGCAGCTCGCGGCAGCGTTTGATCGGGCTGAAGTGGTCTACCTCGTGGGTATTCAGGTTGCCGGTGTAGAGCTCCCAGTGGTAACCGCCGGGTTCCTTGCGGTTGGGCGCCTGGACCAGGGTGAGGGTGCCTTCGGCAAGGTCCGGGGCAATGCCGGGGTTGATCACTTCGACCTTGCCTGCACGGCGCTCGAAGGCCGCATACAGGCGCCGGCCCAGTACATTGAGGTCGCGTTGGTCGGCGCGGCTGCTGGCGTTCTGGGTGCGCGCAAACTCGCTGAGGAAGCGATAGCTATGGTTCAGCTCGGCCACCAGTTCGCGGCGTTCGGCTGCCACCTGCTGCACTTTCCATTGGCTGCGGCTGTCCAGCAGCGCTAACTGACGTTCGTCCCAACCCCACTCGTCAGCCAGGCGCTGCAACAGGCGGCGCTGCCAGCCCTGATTACGGCCTTGGTCGCTGAGTTTCTTGTTCACCTTCAGGTACAGGCTGCGCCGAACCAGCTCCAGGCGCGCGTGCTCCCCACGTTGCAGCAAGTAGCGCTCGATGCGCCGGTACACCATCACATACGGGTCCAGCTCGTCGAGGTCGAGCTGGTTGGCAAACACTGCCTGCTTGTAGTCCAGGCTCAGGCATTGCACGGCGGGGTGTTCGCTGGCATAGGCTTCGGTCAGCAGCAGCTTGAGCAGCGACTTGTAGGGTGAGTCGATACCCTTGAACAGTTGCCACAGGCCGGCACCGACGAACTCGCCCGGCGGTATATGCGCCAGGTTGCCGAGATCGAGCGCGTCCTGGCTGCGGATGAAGCGTTTGGTCAGCAGGGTCTGGGTGTACGCGTGGTAATTGTGTTCCTGGTAGGCGGGGACCAGCCACCAGAGCGGCGTGCGTCCGGCCAGCCAGAGGGTGGTGCGGTAGAACTCGTCCAGCAGCAGGTAGTGCTGGGTGGTGCCGCAGTCGTCGGAGCCCAGCTGGCCATCGCGCCGGCCCTGGGCAAAGCCTTGCGTGTCGATCAGAAAGAAGTGCGCCTCGGCGCCCAGGCTGGCCGCCCAGTCCTCCAGCAATTGGCATTTGCGACGCAGCTCATCCAGCAACGGCTCAGGCAAGCCGGGCGCGTGGCACACCCACAGGTCCATGTCACTGTGCTCGGCCTGGGCCAGCGAGCCAAGGCTGCCCATCAGGAACAGGCCGTGGATCGGGCGGGGCGGGTTGCCGAGGCGGGCCTTGTAGGTGAACGAACGGGCCAGGCGCTGGGCCTCGATAACCAGCTCGGTGCCTGGCTCGTAGCCCGATACACCGGCTGGGGTGCTGCCCGAGACGTAACCTGGCAACAGCGGGTGGTTCACGTGGAACAGCAGCGGCAGCAGCGTCAGAACCTGTTGCTGGCGCGTCGAAAGGCCTTCCATTGCCCGCTGCAGCCGCCCTTGGTTCAGTTGCAGGAAGCGCGCGCGCAGTGTCGACAGCACCTTGCGGTCGATACCTTCGTCCAGGTCTGGGCGGATTTCGTGGGGGTGGTTCATTACGCGCTCGGGCAGGCCAGTAAAGCTGTGGCGAGTTTAGCCTGAGTGGCGGGGTCGGATAAGCGGTAATTGAATTATTGGCGCCATTTTACCAGCGCTGCCTGGTGGCTCCAGCTTTCGCTTGGCTTGAGGCATGATGGGGCCTTGAGTTCATCAAGAGATAACCCGATGCGTGTATGGATCGATGCCGACGCCTGTCCCAAGGCGGCCAAGGATCTGATCGTCAAGTTCGCCCTCAAGCGCAAGTTCGAAGTGGTGATGGTGGCGGGCCAGGCCGTGGCCAAGCCGGCGTTCGCGATTGTGCGGCTGATTGTTGTGCCCAGTGGCATGGATGCGGCTGACGATTACCTGGTGGAACACGCAGTGCCAGGCGAACTGGTGATCTGTAGTGATGTGCCGCTGGCTGACCGCCTGGTGAAAAAGGGCGTGGCGGCACTGGACCCACGCGGCCGCGAATTCGACGAGCGCAACATGGGCGACCGCCTGGCGGCGCGCAACCTGTTCACCGAGCTGCGTGAGCAAGGCCAGGCGGGGGGAGGGCAGGCGGCCTATGGCGAGCGCGACAAGCAGGCGTTTGCCAATGCGCTGGACCGGATCATTGCCCGGCTGTCGAAGGCCTGATAGGGGACGAGGCCCCTGTAGGAGCGGCCTTGTGTCGCGATCGGGCCGCCAAGCGGCCCCAGGATCCCAGCTTGGCCGCATGAATTGCCAGGGCCGCCTTGCGGCCCCATCGCGACACAAGGCCGCTCCTACACAGGGCGTGCGTGCAGCTACCTATTCGTGGGTCAGCTCCAGTACCCGGTCGACCAGCTTGTAGATGCCGCCAGCCGCCTCGCTGATCGACTTGGCCTCCATGTAGGCCGGGGTGGTCACCAGCTTGCGCTGGGTGTCTTCGACAATGTCGTGTACATCGCACTCTTCATGGGTGCCACCCATTTTCACCACGGCCGCTGCGGTGCCTGCGTCGCTACCGATGGTGCAAACCACCCCCGGCCCATAGATCTTCGCCGCCAGGGCAGGTGAAATGCAGATCAGGCCCACTGGCTTGCAGGCGTCGGCAAAGGCTTCAGCCAAGGCCAGTACGTCCGGGTTGACGCTGCAATTGGCGCCTTCCACGGCAAAGTTGGACAGGTTCTTCGCCGCCCCGAAACCACCCGGCACGATCAGCGCATCGAAGTCTTCTGCCTTGGCTTCGCGGATGTCCTTGACCTCCCCGCGGGCAATGCGCGCCGATTCCACCAGCACATTGCGCGACTCTGGCATTTCTTCGCCGGTCAGGTGGTTGATGACATGCATCTGCGCAATGTTCGGCGCGAAGCACTGCACCTGCGCACCGCGCTGGTCAAGGCGCAGCAGGGTGATCACGCTTTCGTGGATTTCGGCGCCGTCATACACGCCACAGCCGGAAAGAATCACCGCTACTTTTTTTGTCATGTTCACTACTCCAGTGTCGAGGCGCTAAATGTCCTCTAGTTTGGCAGATGTCGCCATAGGGGTTGCTGCGGGCGCAGCCTAATCTTGGTGGATAACGCCTGAGGCCGTACCCATGGACCTGATACTGCTGGCCGTGCCGTTCTTCTTCGTGCTGATCGCCGTGGAGCTGGTGGCCGACCGTGTGCGCGGTCAGCGCAACTTCACCCTGGCCGACTCGATCAACAGCCTGAGCACCGGCGCGCTGTCGACCAGCACCGGGTTGCTGACCAAAGGCGTGGGGCTGGTGACCTACGCCCTGGCGTTTGAACACCTGGCGCTGTTGCGCCTGCCGGCCGAGGCCTGGTGGGTGTGGCTGCTGGCCTTCGTGCTGTACGACTTCTGCTATTACTGGCTGCACCGCCTGGGCCATGAACGCAATGTGCTGTGGGCCGCGCATTCGGTGCACCATCAGAGTGAGGAGTACAACCTCACTACGGCGTTGCGCCAGACCAGCAGCGGGTTCATCTTCTCGTGGGTCTTCTACCTGCCGTTGGCGCTGCTGGGCGTGCCGCCACTGGTGTTCATCACTGTGGCCTCGCTCAACCTGCTGTATCAGTTCTGGGTACACACCCGGCACATTCCCAAGCTTGGCTGGCTTGAGTGGGTGTTGATCACGCCCTCCAACCATCGTGTCCACCATGCGCAGAATGCTGCTTACTTGGATCGTAATTACGGCGGTGTGTTCATTCTCTGGGACCGCCTGTTCGGTACCTTCAAGGAGGAAGACCCTGCCGAACCCGTGGTGTTCGGGGTGACCACACCGCTGGCCAGCTGGAACCCGCTGTGGGCCAACCTGCAGTTCTATGCCCAGCTCTGGCATGACGCCCGGCGCACCAGCAGCCTGTGGGACAAGCTGCGCATCTGGTTCATGCCCACCGGCTGGCGCCCGGCCGATGTGGCTGCACGTTACCCGCAGGCCAAGCAGGACCTGGCGCTGTTTCGCAAGTTCGGGGTTGCCCTGGGCCGTGCCCAGCAAGCCTACGTGGCGGTGCAGTTCGTGCTCTACGTGGCGTTGGGCAGCTACCTGATGGATGTGGCCGAACGTGTGCCGGCCGCCGCCTTGGTGCTCGGCTGGTCGCTCATGGCGTTTGGCTTGTTCGTGCTGGGCGCGTTGCTGGAAAACCGGCCCTGGGGTGCGCGCCTTGAAATGGCGCGGCTGGTGCTGGGTGCGCCGGCGCTCTACCTGGCCGGCGCATCGGGCCTAGCGGTGGTCGCGCCGCTGGGCTGGGTCCTGCTCGTGGTCTACAGCCTGCTCAGCCTCTGGGGCCTGGGCCTGGTTCGCCGCCTTGCGTTCCGCGCGCAGGGTGCGAAAGCGCCGGCGCAGCCACAACAGGGCGCCCAGCCCCACCAGGCCACCGAGCACCCATAGCTCGTAACGCTTGACGTTGCCCAGCAGGCCTTCAAGAATGGCGCCGAAGTGATAGGCGGCGGCGCCCAAGGCTATCGCCCAGATGGCCGCACCAATCCCGTTGAGCAGCAGGTAGCGCCGCGGCGGGTAGCCAGACAGGCCAATGGCCACCGGCATGACCGTGCGCAGGCCATAAACGAAGCGGAAACTCAGCACCCAGATGTCGGGGTGGCGGCGGATATGGTCCAGCGCCCGGTCGCCCATGGCCTGCCAGCGCGGTTTGCGCGCCAGAATCCTGCGGCCGTGGCGCCGGCCCATGAAGTACCACAACTGGTCGCCAGCATAGCTGCCGAAGAACGCCACCAGGCACACCAGCTTGATGTCCATGTAACCACGGAACGCAAGGAATCCCGCAAGCACCAGGATGGTCTCGCCTTCGAAGAAGGTGCCTAGAAAAAGGGCGAAGTAGCCGAAATCCTGCAGGAATTGTTGAAGCATTTTCTGAGGTGCTGGCGAAATGAACGCGCAGCCTACCCCTTCGCGCGCGTTCGTGAAAGTGTCCAAATGTGTCTCGACGTGAACAATTCCTACACAGACAATGCCAGAAGCCACGCACCATGGCTTGCCCTGGTGTGTAACACAGGCGTCATAATGGGCGCTTATCTTGCCGCTCAATAGATGATAGGGCGTTAACGTCCTCAGGAACGCCAGATGAATAATGAAGTGCTCACCCCTGTCGTGATCAAGGATGCTCAAGAGCTCCCCGAAGAGATTGTGCAAACCCCGCCAGACCTGCCGCCGGCACCCGAGCCCGAGCCTGTAGCGGAGCTGGCGGCCGAGCCCGCAGCCCCTGCACCCGCGCCGGCTCCGGCAATCGCCGTGCCTGGCCTGGACGACAGCAGCCTGTACATTCATCGCGAGCTCTCGCAGCTACAGTTCAACATCCGCGTGCTGGAACAGGCACTGGACGAGAACTACCCGCTGCTCGAACGCCTCAAGTTCCTGTTGATCTTTTCCAGTAACCTCGACGAATTCTTCGAGATCCGCGTCGCCGGCCTGAAGAAGCAGATCAATTTCGCCCGTGAACAGGCCGGTGCCGATGGCCTGCAGCCGCACCAGGCGCTGGCCCGCATCAGCGAGCTGGTGCACATCGAGGTAGAGCGCCAGTACGCGATCCTCAACGACGTGCTGCTGCCGGAGCTGGAAAAACACCAGATCCGCTTCATCCGCCGCCGCTACTGGACGCCCAAGCTCAAGACCTGGGTGCGCCGCTATTTTCGCGACGAAATCGCCCCGATCATTACCCCGATCGGCCTCGACCCGACCCACCCGTTCCCGCTGCTGGTGAACAAGAGCCTTAACTTTATCGTCGAGCTTGAAGGTGTGGACGCCTTCGGCCGCGACTCGGGCCTGGCGATCATCCCGGCCCCGCGCCTGCTGCCGCGGGTTATCCGCGTGCCGGAAGAGGTAGGCGGCCCAGGCGCCAACTACGTGTTCTTGTCGTCGATGATCCACGCGCACGCCGACGACCTGTTCCAGGGCATGAAGGTGAAGGGCTGCTATCAGTTCCGCCTCACCCGTAACGCCGACCTGGCGCTGGACTCCGAAGAGGTCGACGACCTGGCCCGCGCCCTGCGCGGCGAGCTGTTCTCGCGCCGCTACGGCGACGCCGTGCGCCTGGAAGTGGCCGACACCTGCCCGAAACACCTGTCGGACTACCTGCTCAAGCAGTTCAGCCTCAGCGAAAGCGAGCTGTACCAGGTCAATGGCCCGGTCAACCTCACCCGTCTGTTCAGCATCACCGGCCTGGACAGCCACCCGGAGCTGCAATACACGCCGTTCACCCCGGCGATTCCCAAGCTGCTGGTGAACGCCGACAACATCTTCAGTGTGATCGGCAAGCAGGACATCCTGCTGATGCACCCGTTCGAGTCCTTCACCCCGGTGATCGACCTGCTGCGCCAGGCTGCCAAGGACCCGCACGTACTGGCCGTGCGCCAGACGCTGTACCGCTCCGGGGCCAACTCGGAAATCGTCGATGCCCTGGTGGACGCCGCGCGTAACGGCAAGGAGGTCACCGCGGTGATCGAATTGCGCGCACGCTTCGACGAAGAGTCCAACCTGCAGATGGCCAGCCGCCTGCAAGCGGCCGGTGCGGTGGTGATCTACGGCGTGGTCGGCTTCAAGACCCACGCCAAGATGATGCTGATCCTGCGCCGCGAGCAGGGTGAGATCGTGCGTTACGCGCACTTGGGCACGGGTAACTACCACGCCGGCAACGCCCGCCTGTACACCGACTACAGCCTGCTGACCTCTGACGACGCCCTGACCGAAGACGTCGGCAAGCTGTTCAGCCAGTTGATCGGCATGGGCAAGACCCTGCGCATGAAAAAGCTGCTGCACGCGCCGTTCACCCTGAAGAAGGGCATGCTCGACATGATCGCGCGGGAAACCCAGTTCGCCCTTGATGGCAA
This sequence comes from Pseudomonas sp. NPDC089547, assembly GCF_050280665.1. Classification (NCBI taxonomy): domain Bacteria; kingdom Pseudomonadati; phylum Pseudomonadota; class Gammaproteobacteria; order Pseudomonadales; family Pseudomonadaceae; genus Pseudomonas; species Pseudomonas sp. NPDC089547. The sequence continues at coordinate 75,377 of NZ_JBNNVS010000017.1, forward strand.
GCCAGCGCACATCATTGCCAAGTTCAACTCACTGACCGACGCCAAGGTCATCAAGGCGCTGTACAAGGCCAGCCAGTCGGGCGTGAAAATCGACTTGGTCGTGCGTGGCATGTGCTGCCTGCGCCCAGGCATTCCGGGGGTTTCGCACAATATCCAGGTGCGCTCGATCATCGGCCGCTTCCTGGAGCACACCCGGGTGTTCTACTTCCTCAATGGCGGCGAAGAGCAGATCTACCTGTCCAGCGCCGACTGGATGGAGCGCAACCTCGACAAGCGTGTGGAGACCTGCTTCCCGGTGGAAGGCAAGAAGCTGTTGCTGCGGGTGAAGAAGGAGCTGGAAGGCTACCTGACCGACAACACCCACGCCTGGACCTTGCAGCCAGACGGGCGCTACGTGCGCAGCACCCCGACTGGCAACCAGAACCCGCGCAGTGCCCAGGCGACCCTGCTGGAGCGCCTGAGCAACCCGCTGCTCAACGTACGCTGAGGACGAAGCCGACCCGGGCCAGCCACTCCGCCTCGTTGGCGAAGTCGGCCTGGGTCAGCTGGTTCTGCTCCAGCCAGCCTTCCGGGAAGGCCACATCCAGGCTGTTGTCTCCGGCCTTTAGTACCACTTTTGGCATTTGCTGGTTGCCGCGGATGTGGTGGAACAGGATGGCGAAGCGCAGCAACACGCACAGGCGGATCAGCTGCACGCCTTCATCGCCGAACTCGGCGAACTTGTCCTTGGGGATATTGCGGCGGTGGCCGCGCACCAGCAAGGCCATCATCTGCTGGTCCTCACGGGAGAAGCCCGCCAGGTCGGAGTGCTCGATCAGGTAGGCGCCGTGCTTGTGGTAGTGGTAGTGGGCGATATCCAGGCCCACTTCGTGCACTTTCGCCGCCCAGCCCAGCAGATCGCGCCAGTTGCCATCTTTCAGCTGCCATGTGTCAGCCACCTGGTCAAAGGCATGCAGGGCCTTGCGCTCAACGCGTGCGGCCTGGCCCTGGTCCACGTGGTAGCGCTCCATCAGCGAATTGAGCGTTCGCTCGCGCACATCTTCGTGGTGGTGGCGGCCCAGCAGGTCGAACAGCACGCCTTCGCGCAGTGCGCCGTCGCAGTGGTCCATGCGCTGCAGTTCCAGGGCATCGAAAATGGCTTCGAGAATCGCCAGGCCCGCCGGGAAGATGGTGCGGCGGTCCGGCTTGATGCCGTCAAAGTCGATCTTGTCGACCTCGCCCAGCTTGAACAGCTTGCGCTTGACCCAGGCCAGGCCCTCGGCATTGACCTCGCCATTGCCCAGGCCGCCGGCCTTGATGGCGGCACCGATGGCGCGGATGGTGCCTGACGAGCCGATGGCCTCGTCCCAGGTCAGGCGGTGCAAGGCATGCTCGATGCTCATCAGTTCCAGGCGCGCAGCGGTGTAGGCCTGGGCATAGCGGGCAGGGGTGATCTTGCCGTCGCGGAAGTAGCGCTGGGTGAAACTGACGCAGCCCATTTGCAGGCTTTCGCGCAGCAGCGGCTCGAAGCGCTGGCCGATGATGAATTCGGTGCTGCCGCCGCCAATGTCGGCCACCAGGCGCTTGCCGGGGGTATCCGCCAGTGTGTGCGACACGCCCAGGTAGATCAGGCGCGCTTCTTCACGGCCGGAGATCACCTCCACCGGGTGGCCGAGGATGGCTTCGGCGCGCTGGATGAATACGTTGCGGTTGCGCGCTTCGCGCAAGGCGTTGGTGCCCACGATGCGCACGGCGCCTGCTGGCATGCCGTTGATCAGCTGGGCGAAGCGCTTGAGGCATTCAAGCCCCCGTTCCATGGCTTCTTCGCTAAGCAGGCGGTCCTCGCCGATGCCGGCGGCCAGCTGAACCTTCTCGCCGAGCCGCTCGAGGATGCGGATCTCGGTATGGTGGGCCTTGGCCACGACCATGTGAAAACTGTTGGAGCCAAGGTCGATGGCGGCGATCAGGGACAGGTTCTTCGCGATGGTATGCGGCATGATCTGGTTGTTCTCGGTCGTTAACCTGGCAATCGTGCCACGATAGCAGGCTGTCGCCAACGCGTGACACACAGCCGTTGTGCTGGCCTTGATGCAAGGCAATGTGCCATTCGATTCTATGACGGCTGTGTGACAGTTTCGATTCGCGGCGTCTTGCACAACTATAGTTACACTCAATCGTCCGCGGCTTCCTGTAGACGGCGGGTGCGGCTATTATGGGCCACGTTTTTTGCTTACGACCCTGGAGATATCCATGAGCAGCGATCTGATCAAACACGTCAACGACGCCTCCTTCGAAGCCGATGTACTGAAGGCCGAAGGTGCTGTACTGGTTGACTACTGGGCTGAATGGTGCGGTCCATGCAAGATGATCGCTCCGGTACTGGACGACATCGCCGAAACCTACAAGGGCAAACTGACCGTCGCCAAGCTGAACATCGACGAGAACCAGGAAACCCCGGCCAAGCACGGCGTGCGTGGCATCCCGACGCTGATGCTGTTCAAGAACGGCAACGTCGAAGCCACCAAGGTTGGCGCACTGTCCAAGTCGCAGCTGGCCGCGTTCCTCGACGCCCACCTGTGATGTGAAAAAGCCCCGCAAATGCGGGGCTTTTCTTTTTCAGTGCACTAGACGCAGAAAAAAGCAAGTGTTACATTCGGCCTCGCACTGCTTTTCCAGTGCCCTCTACACGCCGTCGCCGAAGCATCCCTAATTCGAATCAGTACGCGATCCTGTCGCCATCTAGCGGCGCGGCCTCATTAAGCCAGAAGCTTAATTCTCCCTTCTTACATGATTACGTCACTCCCCTTATGAACCTGACTGAACTCAAGCAAAAGCCGATTACCGATCTGTTGGAAATGGCCGAACAGATGGGCATCGAAAACATGGCCCGTTCGCGCAAACAGGACGTGATTTTCGCCCTGCTGAAGAAGCACGCGAAGAGCGGCGAAGAGATCTCGGGTGACGGCGTGCTGGAGATTCTCCAGGATGGTTTCGGTTTCCTGCGCTCGGCTGATGCCTCCTACCTGGCCGGCCCGGACGATATCTACGTCTCGCCTAGCCAGATCCGTCGTTTCAACCTGCGTACCGGCGACACCATCGTCGGCAAGATCCGCCCGCCGAAGGAAGGGGAGCGTTACTTCGCCCTGTTGAAGGTTGATACCATCAACTTCGACCGCCCTGAAAACGCGAAGAACAAGATCCTGTTCGAAAACCTGACGCCGCTGTTCCCGAACAAGCGCCTGAAGATGGAAGCCGGTAACGGCTCCACCGAAGACCTGACCGGCCGCGTCATCGACCTGTGCGCCCCGATCGGCAAAGGCCAGCGTGGCCTGATCGTTGCTCCGCCGAAAGCCGGTAAGACGATCATGCTGCAGAACATCGCGGCCAACATCACCCGTAACAACCCCGAGTGCCACCTGATCGTCCTGCTGATCGACGAGCGCCCGGAAGAAGTGACCGAAATGCAGCGCACCGTGCGCGGCGAAGTGGTCGCCTCCACCTTCGACGAGCCACCAACCCGCCACGTGCAGGTTGCCGAAATGGTGATCGAGAAGGCCAAGCGCCTGGTCGAGCACAAGAAGGACGTGGTCATCCTGCTGGACTCCATCACCCGTCTGGCGCGTGCCTACAACACCGTGATCCCGAGCTCCGGCAAGGTGCTGACCGGTGGTGTCGACGCACACGCCCTGGAGAAGCCAAAGCGTTTCTTCGGTGCTGCGCGTAACATCGAGGAAGGCGGCTCGCTGACCATCATCGCCACCGCGCTGGTCGAAACCGGCTCGAAGATGGACGAAGTGATCTACGAAGAGTTCAAGGGCACCGGCAACATGGAGCTGCCACTGGACCGTCGTATCGCCGAAAAGCGCGTGTTCCCGGCCATCAACATCAACCGCTCCGGCACCCGCCGCGAAGAGCTGCTGACCGCCGACGACGAACTGCAGCGCATGTGGATCCTGCGCAAGCTGCTGCACCCGATGGACGAAATCGCCGCCATCGAGTTCCTGGTCGACAAGCTCAAGCAGACCAAGACCAACGACGAGTTCTTCCTGTCGATGAAGCGCAAGTAAGCGTTCCAGGCAGTGATTGATTGGGGCTGCTTCGCAGCCCATCGCGACACAAGGCCGCTCCTACAGGATTACGCACTACCTGTAGGAGCGGCCTTGTGTCGCGATGGGGCGCGAAGCGGCCCCAAGTCATTTTTGGCCATTGGGCACCGAACGGCGCTACACTCTGCACCCCCGACCGATACGGCCAACACGAGGCTCCTGCATGCAGTATCGCGACTTGCGCGACTTCATCCGTGGCCTGGAACAGCGCGGCGAGCTCAAGCGCATCCAGGTTCCGATCTCCCCCGTCCTGGAAATGACCGAGGTCTGCGACCGCACCCTGCGTGCCAAGGGCCCGGCGTTGCTGTTCGAAAAGCCCACCGGCTTTGACATCCCGGTGCTCGGCAACCTGTTCGGTACCCCGGAGCGCGTGGCCATGGGCATGGGCGCCGAATCGGTCGATGAACTGCGCGAAATCGGCAAGCTGCTGGCCTTTCTCAAGGAGCCGGAGCCGCCGAAGGGCCTGAAGGATGCCTGGTCCAAGCTGCCGATCTTCAAGAAGGTCGTGTCGATGGCGCCGAAGGTGGTCAAGGACGCGGTGTGCCAGGAGGTGGTGGTCGAGGGTGACGACGTCGACCTCGGCGCGCTGCCGATCCAGCACTGCTGGCCCGGTGACGTGGCGCCGCTGATTACCTGGGGCCTTACCGTTACCCGCGGCCCGAACAAGGACCGCCAGAACCTGGGCATCTACCGTCAGCAGGTGATCGGCCGCAACAAGGTCATCATGCGCTGGCTCAGCCACCGTGGCGGTGCCTTGGACTACCGTGAGTGGTGCGAGAAAAACCCTGGCCAGCCGTTCCCGGTGGCCGTGGCCCTGGGCGCTGACCCGGCGACCATTCTTGGTGCCGTGACCCCGGTGCCGGACACCCTCTCCGAATATGCCTTCGCCGGCCTGCTGCGTGGCAACCGCACCGAGCTGGTCAAGTGCCGTGGCAGCAACCTGCAAGTGCCAGCCACCGCCGAAATCATTCTGGAAGGGGTGATCCACCCGGGCGAAATGGCACCGGAAGGGCCATATGGCGACCACACCGGCTACTACAACGAAGTGGACAGCTTCCCGGTGTTCACCGTCGAGCGCATCACCCACCGGCAAAAGCCGATCTACCACAGCACCTACACTGGCCGGCCGCCAGATGAGCCGGCAATCCTGGGTGTGGCGCTGAACGAAGTGTTCGTGCCGATCCTGCAAAAGCAGTTCCCGGAAATCACCGATTTCTACCTGCCGCCGGAAGGCTGTTCGTACCGCATGGCCGTGGTTACCATGAAAAAGCAGTACCCGGGCCACGCCAAGCGCGTGATGCTGGGTGTGTGGTCGTTCCTGCGACAGTTCATGTACACCAAGTTCGTTATTGTCACCGATGACGATATCAACGCCCGCGATTGGAACGATGTGATCTGGGCCATCACCACGCGCATGGACCCCAAGCGTGATACGGTGATGATCGACAACACCCCGATCGATTACCTCGACTTCGCGTCGCCGGTTTCGGGGTTGGGGTCGAAGATGGGCCTGGATGCCACGCACAAGTGGCCGGGCGAGACTACACGCGAATGGGGACGGGTCATCGTCAAGGACGAAGCCGTCACCCGCCGTATCGATGAGCTGTGGGATCAGTTGGGAATAGATTGATGCAGGTAACGTTGCAGCCGTCCGGGGCGGTGCTGGCGCTCGAACCCGGGGAACGGATCCTGGATGGAGCGCGGCGGCTGGGCTATGACTGCCCGAACAGCTGCCGCAATGGCAATTGCCATGTCTGCGCCGCGTTGTTGGTTGAAGGCCGGGTACGCCAGGACGGCCAAGTCCGCGACCATGGCGAGTTGTTTACCTGCATTGCCGAACCGCTGGAGGACTGTGTGTTGCTCTGGGATGGTGTGCTCGCCCTGGGCGAGCTGCCGGTGCGCAAGATGGCGTGCAGCGTCAGCGAGTGCGTCGACGTCGGTGGCGACGTCTGGCGGGTGCGCTTGCGTGCGCCTGCCGGCAAGCTACCGCGCTATCACGCCGGGCAATACCTGATGATCGAGCGCGAGGGCGGCAAGCAGGCGGCCTTCTCGTTGGCCTCCGCACCCCATGCCGGGCGTGAGTTGGAGCTGCATGTGCTGGCGCGTGAGCCCAGTGCGCTGCAACTGATTGACCAACTCAAGCGTGACGGTTTGGCGCGCATCGAAATGCCCTTTGGCGACACCCACCTGGCCGAGCTGCCCGACGGCCCGCTGGTGCTGATCGCGGCGGGCACCGGCATGGGCCAGATGCACAGCCTGGTCGAACACTGCCGGGCCAAGGGCTTCAAGCACCCGGTGCACCTGTACTGGGGTGTGCGCCGGCCCGAGGACTTCTACCAGATCGAGCATTGGGACGAATGGCAGCGCCTGCCCAACCTGTTCCTGCATCAGGTAGTCAGCGACCTGTGTGGTTGGGAAGGCCGTTGCGGCATGCTGCATGAGGCGGTTTGCGAAGACATCGCCGACCTCAATACCGTGCATGTGTACGCCAGCGGTTCGCCAAACATGATCTACGCCACGCTCGATGCCCTGGTCGAAGCCGGAATGGATGCGCACCGAATGCGTGCGGATGTGTTTGCCTACGCACCACGCGGTTAATAACCGAAGTTTGAAAGCTTGAGTATAAGGCGGTAATTATTACCGCCTTGGCTAATAACTTTCACTGTTGCTGAAACAGTACTTCCCAATCGTCGGAACCTCGCATGAAACAATGCCGCGAGGGCTTGAGTATTTCCGCCTATTTGTCCTATGGTTACTGCAAGCGCCCGAGGCGCCGCGGTCTTGAGCCGCACGGTAATCGAATCGCGCTACATCCGTAGTTCACAGGGACAATGGCGGCAGCTTATGTCGGCACTCGAAAGTATGTCTTGGGAAGTTTCATACCCTCCGGCACTCGACTTTGGTCAGCAACACACGCGTGACCAGTTGTACAACTCCGTGAAAACGACGATGTCACGCCATCAGGGCGGGCCAGTGTGGCTGTTCGCCTATGGTTCGTTGATCTGGCGGCCTGAGTGCAACTCGGTGGAACGCCAGCGCGCGCGGGTACATGGTTATCACCGCGGTTTGTACCTGTGGTCGCATGAGCATCGTGGCACTCCGGAAACCCCGGGGCTGGTCTTCGGCCTGGACCGGGGTGGCTCTTGCAGCGGTTTTGCCTATCGGCTGGATGAAAGCAACCTGGATGACTCACTGATGGCCCTGTGGCAGCGGGAGATGCCGTACCCGGCCTACCGGCCGCACTGGCTCAGCTGCCGCCTTGGCGATGGCAGCAAGGTACAGGCCCTGGGCTTTGTGCTGGAGCGGCATTTGCCTTGCTATGCAGGGAACCTGCCGGATACCTTGCTTAGCCAGATCCTGGCCAGTGCCAAGGGGCGCTATGGCACCACGCGCGATTATGTTGAACAGACATTGAATGCCCTGCGCAGCCACCAGATGCCCGATCGCAACCTGGAGGCGAGGTTCCGCCGGTGCCATAACCTGCGTGAGGTTTGAGTTTTTGGGGCCGCTCTGCGGCCCATCGCGACACAAGGCCGCTCCTACAGGGAATCGCATAATCCTGTAGGAGCGGCCTTGTGTCGCGATGGGCTGCACAGCAGCCCCAAGATCAACGGGCCAGCACCACCAACTTGCCAACAGCCTGCCGCTGCCCCAGCTTTTCAATGGCAGCCCCAGCCTCAGCCAGTGGATAAGTCTGCGACACCAGCGGCTTCAACCTGCCTTCGGCATGCCAGGCAAACAGCTGCCTGAAGTTGGCCGCGTTATCTTCCGGCTGACGCTGTGCAAACGCCCCCCAGAACACCCCCAGCACCGCCGCGCCCTTGAGCAACACCAGGTTGGCCGCCAACTGCGGGATGATCCCACTGGCAAAGCCCACTACCAGCAGCCGGCCATTCCAGGCCAGCCCGCGCACCGCCTGCTCGAACAACTCGCCTCCGACCGGGTCGTAGATGACGTCCACACCCTGGCCACCGGTCAGCCGCTTGATCTCTTCGCGCAGGCTGGCCTGGCTATAGTCGATCAGCTCATCCGCCCCGGCCGCTTTGGCCACGGCCAGTTTCTCGGCACTGCTGGCCGCTGCAATCACCCGTGCGCCCATGGCTTTGCCGATTTCCACCGCCGCCAGGCCGACGCCACCGGAAGCGCCCAGCACCAGTAATGTTTCGCCCGCTTGCAGCTGGCCGCGTTGCCGCAAGGCATGCATGGACGTGCCGTAGGTCATGCCAAACGCGGCAGCGGTGGTAAAGTCCATGCTCGCCGGGATCGGCAGCACGTTGTAGAACGGCACCGCCACCTGCTCGGCGAACGCGCCCCAGCCGGTCAGCGCCATCACGCGGTCACCCACCTTGAACGCGCCGGCCTTTTCCCCGACTGCGGCCACCACGCCCGCGGCTTCGCCGCCAGGGGAAAACGGCAGCGGCGGCTGGAACTGGTACTTGCCTTCGATGATCAGGGTGTCGGGGAAGTTGACCCCGGCGGCCTGCACATCCAGCAGGATTTCGTTCTTCTTCGGCAGCGGGCTGGGCACGTCTTCCAGCACCAGGTTGCGCGCCGGGCCCAGGGTTTTGCACAACACAGCTTTCATCGGGCTATTCCTTTGCGGGTAGTGGCCGATAAGTGTAGGAGGGCCACCTGCCGGGTCAACGAGCATGGCCCGCCCTGATGTGGGGGCATAAGTGGCGGCACAAGCCCGGGCTTGGGTTTGTGCGGCATGCTGGTTAAGCTGGCGCCAACTGTAATGAGGAGCGAATTCGTGAAAGCGTGGATCTTGATGGTACTGGCGCTGCTGCTGCCGGCTGCGGCCATGGCCGAGGAAGCCAAGGAAGGGGCGCCCAAGGTCGCCTACATCAGCCTGAGCCCGCCCTTTGTCGGCAACTATGCCCTCGACGGCGGCCCACGGCTGCGCGTGTACAAGGCCGACGTGGCCCTGAGGGTGACGGGGGACGAAGCGGCCAAGGCAGTGCAGCACCACGAACCGCTGATTCGCAACCAGCTGGTGGCATTGTTCACCCAGCAGACGGTAGACAGCATGAGCAACGTCGAGGCCAAGGAGCACCTTCGCCAAGAGGCGCTGAAGCAGGTGCAGCAGGTGCTGGAAGCGGAAGAGGGCAAGCCGATTGTTGAGGACCTGCTGTTCAATAACCTGATTGTGCAGTAACCCGTCAACCTAGGTTAACGCGGTCCTTGTGGGAGCGGCCTTGTGTCGCGAAAGGGCCGCGCAGCGGCCCCAGGGATTTCGGCCACACCGCATAAATTGCCGGGGCTGCTCTGCAGCCCTTTCGCGACACAAGGCCGCTCCCACAAGGCCGCGTTATTCTGTTATTTCAGCGCAACGCCACAATCACCGCCCATTGCTCCGGCGTCACCGGCATCACCGACAGGCGGCTGCCTTTCTGCACCAGTGGCAACTCGGCCAGGCCGGACTGCTGCTTCAGCCAGCCCAGTTCAAGCACCCGTGGCAGGGTTTGCACATGGGCCACATCCACTGCGCTCCACGGGTTCTTCTCGGCCGTGGCCTTGGCATCGTAATAGTGGCTTTGCGGGTCCAGCGCGGTCGGGTCGGGGTAGGCTGCGCGAATGATTCGGGCAATGCCGGCGATGCCCGGTTGCGGGCAACTGGAGTGGTAGAAGAAAAATTCGTCGCCAACGCTCATGGCCCGCAGGAAATTACGCGCCTGATAGTTGCGCACGCCGTCCCAGCGCGCTTCGCCCAGGCGGCCGAGGGCTTCGATGGAGAGCTCGTCGGGCTCGGATTTCATCAGCCAGTAGGCCATGGATGCTGCTCCTGAAAAGGTTTGAAATAACCTGTTGCACGAAACCGACAGCCGGTTGGCGTCAAGGTTTGCGTGCGGACGCAGGTTGTCGGAAAATGCGCCCCGTTTAAAGCGCAATGCGCCGGCGGCACCCAGAAAGTCGCCGTGCACTGAACAGTTTGCCTTGGGGGGCAATCTTCCATGTATCAACGTAAAAAACCGGATCTGCTGTGGATCCTGGTGTTCATTTTTGGCCTGGGTGTGGTCACTACCGGTTATGCGCAGGGGTTCTGGGAGCGCAAGCTGGACAACGCCTATCAGATGCCGGCCGACGCCAGCCAGCCGCAACGTTGATGCCCCCTCTGGTGCTGCTCAACGCGGCGCCAGGTACCAGCCACGGTCCGAGACCGTCCCCTGCAGAGGTACATCCCAACTGGCCTGTGCCAGCCGTTCGACCTTCTGGCATTCATGGGCCAGCCCCATCAGTAAAGGCTTCTTCCAGGTTTTGCGACGCCCCTGGTAGGCCAGGCTGCGATCATAGAAACCGCCGCCCATACCCAAGCGCCCGCCCACTTCATCAAAACCGACCAGCGGCAGCAGGATAAGATCCAGCGCCCAGACTGGCCGTTGGCGCTTGCGGTCGGTGACCGGCTCGGGAATGCGAAAGCGGTTGGGCTTGAGCTTTTCACCCTGTTCGGAACGCTGGAACACCATGCGCGTGCGCGGCCAGGCGTGCAGCACGGGCAGGTAGGTGCGCTTGCCGCGGCGTTGGGCTTCGCGCATCAGCAGACAAGGGTCGATTTCACCGTCGTTGGGTAAATACAGGGCAATGTGCCGGGCGCGGCGGAACAGCGGGTTCTGCGCCAGCTGGCGGTACAGGCCAAGGGCTGCCTGGCGTTGCTGGGCAGGGCTGAGGGCGCGGCGGGCATTGCGAAGCAGGCGACGAAGCTGGGGGCGGGTGAGCGGCGCGGTGTCGGTCATGGCACGGGCGATCCCAGGAGTGCTGGCCAACTTCAAGGCGGTTGGCCAAAACGAATTGCCCGCCGGAACAGGCGGGCAAGAGAATTCAGGCTCCCCGATCAGACCGCTGTCGGTGTAGCCCTTGAACCCGAAAGTTCAAGGTGGAGATTGCAGGGGGCGTTAAGGCTTTCCGTCGGGCGGACATGCACACCGGCCCCAGCGTGCAACCCCCGTGGTTGTGCGTATCGGCTCAGGGACATAACCGACTGGCGCATCCACCAGGGAGTGGCGCCAGTATACCAATCTCAGCCGATTTTGGTATCCGTGTCGTCGGACAAAGCCTTGTCCACGCGATCCAGCAGGTCGCGTACCTGTTCGCGGTTGGTGCCGCTGACCGGGGCATCGGCGCGGTCTTCCTGGCGGTGCAGCATTTCGTGGGTAATGTTCAATGCCGCCATCACTGCGATGCGGTCGGCGCCGATCACCTTGCCGCTGCTGCGGATCTCGCGCATCTTGCCGTCCAGGTAGCGCGCAGCGCTGACCAGGTTGTTGCGCTCTTCCGGCGGGCAGATGATCGAGTATTCCTTGTCGAGGATCTGCACGGTGACGCTATTGCTTGAACTCATGAGTCTTGCTCCAGAGCCTTGAGGCGTAAAATCATCGACTCGACTTTGCGCTTGGCGATCTCGTTCTTTTCGATGAGGTGGGCGCGCTCTTCGCGCCAGGATTTTTCCTGAGCTACTAGGAGTGCATTTTGCCGTTTTAGTTGCTCGACGCGTTCGATCAGCAACTCGAATCGGCTCATCAGTGCCTGCAGGTCGTTCTCTTGCGTAGGTTGCACTCGATTCGCTCCGTCGTTGAGTCACCTGGCGATGATGCCTCTCCCTGGGTGCCGACGGCCAGTGCCGATGGTCTTGGCGCGCCTGCCGGTGCTAGGATACAAGGCCTCCATTCTAGTCATTGCGCCGTCTGGCGCCTAGCTGCCCATGCCCAATACCCAATCGCCTTACATTGCCTTCGCCATGCTGCTTTCGAGCAATGGCCACCCTGTCACCCCGGCCGAACTGCACGGCCTGCTGATCGGCCGCAGCTGCGCCGGCGCCGGCTTTGACGCCGACGGCTGGCTGGCCGATGCCGCCCAGCTGCTGGAAACCGAGCCCGGTGACACCGTACGCAACGCCCTGGTCGGCCTGCAGGAAATGGTCAAGGGCGAGCTCACCAGCGACGACATGGCCATTGTCCTGCTGCTGCCCACCGATGACGCCGCCCTGAGCGATCGCGCCACCGCGCTGGGCCAGTGGTGCCAAGGTTTCATCACCGGTTTCGGCCTGAATGCCGGCGGCAAGGACTTGTCCGACGAGGCCAAGGAGGTGCTGCAAGACCTGGTGGCCATTTCCCAGGTGCAGGAAGCGCTCGAAGAATCCGAAGACGGCGAGAGCGACTACATGGAAGTCATGGAATACCTGCGCGTGGCGCCTCTGTTGCTGTTCTCCGAGCTGGCCAAGCCGGCCGCACCCGCGCCCAAGCCATCGCTGCACTGATCAACCGGGGGTAGTCTGCCCATGAGCCACATTCCCAAGGGCGAGTATGCCCGTCGGCGCAAGGCGCTGATGGCGCAGATGGTCCCCAACAGCATCGCCATCCTGCCCGCCGCCGCGGTTGCCATCCGCAACCGCGACGTCGAGCACGTATACCGCCAGGACAGCGACTTCCAGTACCTCAGCGGCTTCCCGGAGCCCGAGGCGGTAATCGCCCTGATCCCCGGGCGCGAGCATGGCGAGTACGTGCTGTTCTGCCGCGAACGCAATCCCGAGCGCGAGCTGTGGGACGGCCTGCGCGCAGGCCAGGAAGGCGCGGTGCGCGACTTCGGCGCCGACGATGCCTTCCCCATCACCGATATCGACGAGATCCTGCCGGGCCTGATCGAAGGCCGCGAGCGGGTGTATAGCGCCATGGGCAGCAATGCCGAGTTCGACCGTCGGCTGATGGACTGGATCAACGTGATCCGCTCCAAGGCCCGTTTGGGCGCCCAGCCGCCGAACGAGTTCGTTGCGCTGGATCACCTGCTGCACGACATGCGCCTGTATAAATCGGCAGCAGAAGTGAAAGTGATGCGCGCGGCTGCGGACATTTCGGCGCGGGCCCATGTGCGGGCCATGCAGGCCTGCCGCGCCGGGCTGCACGAATACAGCCTGGAAGCCGAGCTGGACTACGAGTTCCGCAAGGGCGGCGCGAAGATGCCGGCTTATGGTTCGATCGTCGCGGCCGGGCGCAATGGCTGCATCCTGCACTATCAGCAGAACGACGCCCCGCTCAAGGATGGCGACCTGGTGCTGATCGACGCCGGCTGCGAAATCGACTGCTACGCCAGCGACATCACTCGCACCTTCCCGGTCAGCGGGCGCTTTTCGCCAGAGCAGAAGGCCATCTACGAGTTGGTGCTCAAGGCCCAGGCAGCGGCCTTTGCCGAAATCGCCCCGGGCAAGCACTGGAATCATGCCCATGAGGCGACCGTGAAGGTGATTACCGAAGGCCTGGTGGAACTGGGCCTGCTCACCGGCGAGGTGCAGGCGCTGATCGACAGCGAGGCCTATCGCGCCTTCTACATGCACCGTGCCGGGCACTGGCTGGGCATGGATGTACACGATGTGGGCGAGTACAAGGTGGGCGGCGAGTGGCGGGTGCTGGAGCCCGGCATGGCGCTGACCGTCGAACCGGGCATCTACATTGGTGCCGACAATCAGGCTGTGGCCAAAAAGTGGCGCGGCATTGGTGTAAGGATCGAGGACGACGTGGTGGTGACCCGGCAAGGTTGTGAAATCCTGACTTCAGGCGTGCCGCGCACGGTCGCCGAGATCGAGGCGCTGATGCAGGCCGCCCGCAAGGATGCGGCATGAACCGGGTAAACCTGGCGATCATCGGCGGTGGCCTGGTGGGTGCCAGCCTGGCGTTGGCCCTGCAGGCCGGGGCCAAGGCGCGTGGCTGGAAGATCCTGCTGATCGAGCCGTTCGCCCCTGGCGACAGCTTCCAGCCCAGCTACGATGCGCGCTCTTCGGCGTTGTCGTTCGGCACCCAGCAGATCTATCAGCAGTTGGGCCTGTGGCAGGCCATCGGTCGCCGCGCCGAACCGATCCGGCAAATTCATGTGTCCGACCGTGGCCGCTTTGGCGCCACCCGCCTGGATGCCCTGGAAGAGGGTGTGCCTGCGTTGGGCTACGTGGTGGAAAACGCCTGGTTGGGCCAATGCTTGTGGCAAGGGCTGGACAGTGAGGTAGTGAGCTGGCGCTGCCCGGCAGAAGTGACCTCGATGCAGGCGATCGAAGGTGGTTACCGCCTGCGCCTGAACGACGATACCCAGCTGGAGTGCGACCTGGCGGTACTGGCCGATGGCGGCCGCTCCGGCCTGCGCGAGCAACTGGGCATTCACGTGCGTCACACGCCTTACCAGCAGAGCGCGTTGATCGCCAACATCACCCCAGGTGAGGCCCACGGCGGCCAGGCGTTCGAGCGTTTCACCGAAGAAGGCCCCATGGCCCTGCTTCCGCTACCGGATAACCGCTGTGCACTGGTGTGGACCCGCCAGGGCATGGATGCGCGGCGCCTGGCCGACATCGACGAGCGCAGCTTCCTGCATGAGCTGCAGGGCGTGTTTGGCTATCGCCTGGGCGCGTTGCGCCAGGTCGGCGCACGGCACCTGTACCCGCTTTCGCTGATCGAGGCCCAGGAGCAGGTGCGGCCGCACCTGGTCGTACTGGGCAATGCCGCACATAGCCTGCACCCCATTGCCGGCCAGGGCTTCAACCTGTCGCTGCGCGATGTGCAGTCGCTGGCCGATGCGCTGCTGGCTGGCCCGCAGCAGCCCGGTGACCTGACCACGTTGCAGGCCTATCACCAGCGCCAGCGCCTGGACCAGGCCATGACCATCGGTTTTTCCGACCAGGTCACGCGGGTGTTCGGCAGCAACCAGCCGTTGCTGGCGGTCGGGCGCAATATCGGCCTGCTCGGGCTCGACCTGCTGCCGCCGGCCAAAAGCTGGTTCGCTCGCCAGGCCATGGGCCTGGGTACCCGTCCCGACATGCGGGGCCAGGCATGAGCAACCCGCGTAAACTGGCACGCCGTGCGCGCATGTTGCGCTGGATACTGAACCTCTACCCGCCGTACCTGGGCGCTGGCATCCGCGTGCAGTCCATCAGCCCGGACCTGCGCAGCATCAAGGTGGCGATGAAGCTGACCCGCTGGAACCGCAACTATGTTGGTACGCAGTTCGGTGGCAGCCTGTATTCGATGGTTGACCCGTTCTACATGTTGCTGCTGATCGAGCAGCTGGGCCGCGACTACATCGTCTGGGACAAGGCTGCCAGCATCGATTTCATTTCGCCGGGCAAAGGCCCGGTGTATGCCGAATTCCACGTCGATGACGCGCTGCTGGACGACATCCGCCAGCAGACCGCCACCGGCAAGAAGTGCCTGCCGCGTTTGCAGGTCGATATCCGCGACGGTGCCGGCGAGCTGGTGGCGCGGGTCGATAAAACCCTATACGTGCGGCTCAAGCCGCAAGCGAGGCTGGCGTAAGGCATGGAAATGCGCGCAGATCTGTTGATTGTCGGTGCCGGTATGGTCGGCAGCGCACTGGCCCTGGCGTTGCGCCACAGTGGCCTGCAAATCCTCTTGCTCGATGGCGGGCCGCTCACGGTCAAGCCATTCGATGCCCAGGCCCCGTTCGAGCCGCGTGTCAGCGCGCTGTCGGCGGCCAGCCAGCGCATCCTGGAGCGCCTTGGCGCCTGGGACGGTATTGCCCGGCGGCGTGCCACGCCGTACTCCGACATGCATGTGTGGGATGGCAGCGGCACCGGGCAGATTCACTTCTCGGCGGCCAGCGTGCATGCCCAGGTGCTCGGCCATATCGTCGAGAACCGGGTAGTGCAGGACGGCTTGCTGGAGCGCCTGCACGACAGTGGCATAGGCCTGTTGCCCAATGCCCGGCTGGAGCAGCTGCGTCGATCCGGCGATGAATGGCTGCTGACGCTGGCCGATGGCCGCCAGTTGCGTGCGCCGCTGGTGATCGCGGCCGATGGCGCCAATTCGGCCGTGCGCCGCCTGGCCGGTTGCGAGACCCGCGAGTGGGATTACCTTCACCATGCCATCGTCACCAGTGTGCGTTGCAGCGCCGGGCACCAGGCCACGGCCTGGCAGCGCTTCACCGATGAAGGGCCGTTGGCCTTCCTACCGTTGAGCCGCGATGGGCAGCAGGACTGGTGCTCGATTGTGTGGTCGACTACCCCGGAGCATGCCGAGCAGTTGATGGCGCTTGATGAAGCAGCCTTCCTGAAGGCTCTGGAGCGGGCGTTCGAAGGGCGCCTTGGCGATGTGTTGCAGGCCGACCCGCGGGTGTGTGTGCCGCTGCGCCAGCGCCACGCCAAGCGCTATGTGGACGAGGGTCTGGCGCTGATCGGCGACGCGGCCCACACCATTCACCCGCTGGCCGGGCAGGGCGTGAACCTGGGCTTCCTCGATGCCGCAGTGCTGGCCGAAGTGCTGGTCAATGCCTGCGAGCGTGGTGAACGGCTGGCAGATGCGAAAGTGTTGAGCCGTTACGAGCGGCGGCGCATGCCGCACAACCTGGCGCTGATGGCGGCAATGGAAGGCTTTGAGCGGTTGTTCCAGGCCAACCCGTTGCCGTTGCGCTGGTTGCGTAACAGCGGGTTGAAACTGGTGGAGCAGATGCCGGAGGCCAAGGCTGTGTTTGTGCGCCAGGCTCTCGGATTGACCGGGGACCTTCCGGATCTCGCCAAGGCCTGAGGTAACTGGAATCCTGTGGGAGCGGGCACGCCCGCGAACACCGGCAAAGCCGGTGCCATACACCGCGTCGCCTGTTTCGCGGGCATGCCCGCTCCCACAGGAACCTTACGGCTGTTAACCCTCTGCAACATCCGGTAACGGCTCAAAGGATGAGCCAGAAAATGGGATTCACTACCATTTGCACCTCTCAAACGATCCGAGGAGTGCTTCACATGTTGCCACGCAAGCCCCTACTGGCCGCCCTGGCCCTGACCCTGTTCGGCGGCACCGCCCAGGCGGCGGACGAAGTGGTGGTGTACTCCTCGCGCATCGACGAGCTGATCAAGCCGGTGTTCGATGCCTATACCGCCAAGACCGGGGTCAAGATCAAGTTCATCACCGACAAGGAAGCCCCGCTGATGCAGCGCATCAAGGCCGAGGGCGACAACGGCGTGGCCGACCTGCTGCTGACCGTCGACGCCGGCAACCTCTGGCAGGCCGAGCAGATGGGCATCCTGCAGCCGATCAAGTCCGACATCATCGACCAGAACATCCCGTCGCAGTACCGCGCCTCGTCGCATGACTGGACCGGCCTGAGCCTGCGCGCGCGCACCATCATCTACTCCACCGAGCGGGTCAAACCCGAAGAGCTGAGCACCTACGAAGCCCTGGCCGACAAACAGTGGGAAGGCCGCCTGTGCCTGCGCACGGCGAAGAAGGTGTACAACCAGTCGCTTACCGCCACCCTGATCGAAACCCATGGCGAGGCCAAGACCGAGCAAATCGTCAAAGGCTGGGTCAACAACCTGTCCACCGACGTGTTCTCTGACGACAACGCGGTGATCCAGGCCATCGAGGCCGGCCAGTGCGACGTGGGCGTGGTCAACACCTACTACTACGGCCGCCTGCACAAGCAGAACCCGAACCTGCCGGTGAAGATTTTCTGGCCAAACCAGGGTGACCGTGGCGTGCACGTGAACCTGTCGGGCATTGGCCTGACCAAGCACGCACCGCACCCGGAAGCGGCGAAAAAGCTGGTGGAATGGATGACCGGTGAAGAGGCGCAGAAGCTGTTCGCCGACATCAACCAGGAATTCCCGGCCAACCCGAGGGTGAAACCTTCGGAGGAAGTGGCGGCGTGGGGCAGCTTCAAGGCCGACACCATTCCAGTGGAAATTGCCGGCAAGCGCCAGGCTGAAGCCATCCGCCTGATGGATCGGGCTGGCTACAACTGAGTTCGACCTTTTATCCTTTGCGAGGGCTTTGCCCTCGGTCGCGACACAAGGCCGCTCCTACAGGAAAATGCAGTACCTGTAGGAGCGGCCTTGTGTCGCGATGGGCCGCAGAGCGGCCCCAATGGCTGTGCTTGAATCGAAGGGAAATGTAACTTGCCTCACACCCCCCAACGCCGCTGGTACCTCCCGGTCTCCCTGATCGCCGCCCTGGTCCTCCTGCCCCTGAGCGTGTTGCTGTTGTCCTGGCAGTCGATCGACACGCAGATCTGGTCGCACCTGCTCGACACCCAGATGAGCCGCCTGCTCAGCAATACCCTGACCCTGGTGGTGGGCGTCGGCATCGGTGTCACCGTGCTGGGGGTCAGTCTCGCCTGGCTCACCAGCCTCTGCGAGTTCCCTGGCCGACGCTGGCTGGACTGGGCGCTGATGTTGCCGTTCGCCATCCCGGCCTACGTACTGGCGTTTGTCTTCGTCGGCCTGCTGGACTTCGCCGGCCCGGTGCAAAGTGCCCTGCGCGAAGTGTTCGGGCCCATGCGCCTGCCGCGGGTGCGCTCCACCGGTGGGGTGATCATCGTCCTGGTGCTGGTGTTCTACCCCTACGTCTACTTGCTGGCGCGCACGGCCTTCCTGGCCCAGGGCAAGGGCCTGATGGAGGCAGCGCGGGTACTCGGGCTGTCACCCTTGCAAGCATTCTGGCGTGTGGCCCTGCCCATGGCGCGGCCTGCGATCGGTGCCGGTATCGCCTTGGCCCTGATGGAAACCCTGGCCGACTTCGGCGCGGTGGCGGTGTTCAACTTCGACACGTTCACCACCGCCATCTACAAGACCTGGTACGGCTTCTTCAGCCTGTCCAGTGCCGCCCAGCTGGCCAGCCTGCTGTTGCTGGCGGTGATGCTGGTGCTGTACGGCGAGCGCCGTGCCCGGGGGGCCAGCCGCAGCGGCAACGAGCGGCCGCGGGGGCAGGCGTTATACCACCTGCGCGGGGTCAAGGCACTGTTGGCCAGCGGTTGGTGCCTGCTGGTGTTTGCCTGCGCCTTCGTCATCCCGCTGCTGCAGTTGCTGGCGTGGTTCTGGCAACGCGGTCGGCACGACCTGGACGAGCGTTATGTCGGCCTGGTGCTGCACACCTTGTACCTGGGTGGCATGGCGGCGCTGGTCACCGTGTGCGTGGCGCTGCTGCTGGCCTTTGCCCGGCGCCAGGCGCCGACCGGCGCGATCCGTGCCGGTGTCGGGCTAGCCAACCTGGGCTATGCGTTGCCAGGCTCGGTGCTGGCGGTGGCAATCATGCTGGCCTTCAGCTACCTCGATAACCAGCTGGTCATCCCGCTGTCCAGCTGGTTGGGTGGGGCAGGCAAGCCGCTGCTGCTGGGCAGCCTCTCGGCGTTGCTGCTGGCCTACCTGGTGCGCTTCATCGCGGTGGCCTATGGGCCGTTGGAGAACTGCCTGGAGCGTATCCGCCCGTCACTGCCCGAGGCTTCCCGCAGCCTGGGTGTCGGTGGCGCGAGATTGTTTTTCAAGGTGTATCTGCCGCTGCTGGTGCCCGGCGCCCTGAGCGCTGCGTTGCTGGTGTTTGTCGACGTGCTCAAGGAAATGCCGGCCACCTTGCTGATGCGACCGTTCGGCTGGGACACCCTGGCGGTCCGGGTGTTCGAGATGACCAGCGAGGGCGAATGGGCGCGCGCATCGCTGCCAGCGTTGACGCTGGTGCTGGTGGGGTTGCTGCCGGTCATCGGCCTGATCCGCCGTTCGGCACGTCGGCCCGGTCACAGTGACTGAGGGTGCCAGCTTGCCACCTTGCGGCTACAATGCGCGGCATTCGCGCGACGGGTGTTAAACAAGAAGAGCTGACGAGCAACGTCATCGACCGCCGCCGCTTCGCCACGCCCGGAAGGAGAAACCCATGGGACAGCGCACGCTTTTGTACGACTTGCACCTGGCGCTAGGCGCCAAGACGGTCGATTTCGGTGGCTGGGACATGCCCCTGCACTATGGCTCGCAGGTCGAGGAGCACCATCAGGTGCGCAGCGACTGCGGCGTTTTCGATGTTTCCCACATGACCGTGATCGACGTCGAGGGCACCGATGCCTGCGTTTGGCTACAGCGCTTGCTGGCCAACGACGTGGCCCGCCTCGACGACGTCGGCAAGGCACTGTACAGCCCGCTGCTGCACGCGCAGGGTGGGGTGATCGACGACTTGCTGGCCTACCGCACAGAAGGCGGCTACCGCCTGGTTACCAATGCTGCCACCCGGGCCAAGGTGCTTGACTGGCTACAGCAGCAGCGGGCCGGTTTCGCCGTGGGCTTCCAGCCCCGCCCCGACCTTGCCATCCTTGCCATTCAGGGGCCACATGCCCGCGAGAAGGTTGCGGCCCTGCTCAGCCCCGCACGCGCTGCGCTGATCCGCGAGTTGCGCCCGTTCGAGGGCGTCAGCGAAGGCGACTGGTTCATTGCCCGCACGGGCTATACCGGCGAAGACGGCCTGGAAATCATCTTCCCGGGTGAGCAGGCCGTAGCCTTTTTCAACGACCTGGTTGGCGCGGGCATCGCGCCCAGCGGCCTTGGCGCCCGCGATACCCTGCGGCTGGAAGCCGGCATGAACCTGTACGGTCAGGATATCGATGAAGCCCACACGCCGTTGACGTCCAACCTGGGCTGGAGCATCGCCTGGGAGCCGGCTGAGCGCGACTTCATCGGCCGCGCCGGCCTGCTGGCGGAAATCGAGAACGGCGTGCAGGAAAAACTGGTCGGCCTGGTGCTGGAGGAGCGCGGCGTATTGCGTGCCCATCAGGTGGTGCGTGTATCAGGCATTGGCGAAGGGGAGATCACCAGTGGTAGTTTCTCTCCTACGCTGAGCAAGTCCATTGCGCTGGCGCGCGTACCCATGGCTACCGGTGACAGGGCCGAGGTGGAAATCCGCGGCAAGTGGTACCCGGTGCGGGTGGTCAAACCGACCTTCGTGCGCCACGGCAAGATTTTGATCTGAACAAATTTTAACCGGCGGGCGTACCGCTGAGCCAATCGAGGAATTCAAGACATGAGCAATATCCCCGCCGATCTGCGTTTTGCCGAAAGCCATGAATGGGCTCGCCTGGAAGCCGACGGCACTGTGACCGTAGGCATCAGCGACCACGCCCAGCAAGCCCTGGGTGACGTGGTATTCGTTGAACTGGCCGAAGTTGGCAAGGTGTTTGGCGCTGGCGACGCAGCCGGTGTGGTCGAGTCGGTCAAGGCCGCTTCGGACATCTATGCGCCGGTTGGTGGCGAAGTGATCGCGGTGAACGAAGAGCTGGCTGACAGCCCGGAGCTGCTTAACGAAGAACCTTATGAATCGTGGATCTTCAAGCTCAAGCCAAGCGACAAGGCCGAGCTGGACAAGCTGCTGGATGCTGCTGCCTACAAGGCTGCGATCGGCGAATAAGACCGCGTCGCCTGCTTCGCGGGCACGCCCGCTCCCACAGGGATAGCGCCAGCTTTGGGCCTGTGCTTGACCTGTGGGAGCGGGCATGCCCGCGAAGAGGCCGGTACAGGCAAAGCAAGATTCCCCGCAGAATCGGCAATCCTTCCTAGACTTATAAGTCTCCATGAGACCCGGTCTAGGAAGAGAGCGTCGTCATGTCCCAGTCGCCATCCCTGCATCAACTGCAAGAGCTCAACCCTTTCCTGCGTCGCCACCTGGGCCCGGATGCTTCCGAGCAACAGGCCATGCTCAACGTGCTGGGTGTCGCCAGCCGCAGCGAGCTGATCGAGCAGACCGTTCCCCCCGACATCCGCCTCAATCGCGCCCTCGACCTGCCGCCAGCGCTGGACGAGCAGGCTGCCCTGGCCAAGCTGGCCGGTTACGCCGAACAGAACCAGGTGTGGACCAGCCTGATCGGCATGGGCTACCACGGCACCATCACGCCCACGGTCATCCTGCGCAACGTGCTGGAAAACCCCGGTTGGTACACCGCCTACACGCCGTACCAACCCGAAATCGCCCAAGGCCGGCTGGAGGCGCTGCTGAACTTCCAGCAGATGGTCATCGACCTCACCGGGCTGGCGTTGGCCAATGCGTCGCTGCTCGATGAAGCAACCGCCGCCGCCGAAGCAATGGCCCTGGCCAAGCGGGTGGCGCGCAACAAGAGCAACGCCTTCTTTGCCGACGAGCACTGTCACCCGCAGACCCTGTCGGTGCTGAAGACCCGCGCCGAGGGCTTTGGCTTCGAGCTGATCGTCGACACGGTGGCTAACCTTGGCAAGCACTCGGTATTTGGCGCTTTGCTGCAATATCCCGACACCCACGGCGAGGTGCGCGACCTGCGCCCTCTGATCGACCAGTTGCATGGCCAGCAGGCACTGGCCTGCGTGGCAGCCGACCTGCTCAGCCTGGTAGTGCTGACGCCGCCTGGCGAACTGGGCGCCGATGTGGTGCTGGGCTCTACCCAGCGCTTTGGCGTGCCGATGGGCTACGGCGGCCCCCACGCGGCCTATTTCGCCTGTCGCGACGACTACAAGCGGGCCATGCCTGGGCGCATCATTGGTGTGTCGCGTGATGCCCGTGGCAACACGGCGCTGCGCATGGCCTTGCAGACCCGTGAGCAGCATATCCGCCGCGAGAAGGCCAACTCCAACATTTGTACGGCCCAGGTTCTGCTGGCCAACATTGCTGGCTTCTACGCGGTGTACCACGGCCCGGAGGGCCTGCAACGCATCGCCCAGCGGGTGCAACGGCTGACCTTCATTCTGGCTGCCGGGCTTGAGGCCAAAGGCATCAAACGCATCAACCAGCATTTTTTCGACACCCTCACGCTGGATGTGGGGGGCACCCAGGCGGCCATCATCGAAAGCGCCGAAGCTGCACAGGTCAACTTGCGCATTCTCGGGCGCGGGCATTTGGGCGTGAGCCTGGACGAGACGTGCAGCGAGCACACGGTGCTGCGGTTGTTCGACATCTTCCTGGGGGTCGATCACGGGTTGGATATCGCCACGCTGGACCAGTTGGCCCTGCCTGAGGGCATCCCGGCCAACCTAGTGCGGCGTTCGCCCATCCTCGCTCACCCGGTGTTCAACCTGCACCACAGCGAAACCGAAATGCTGCGCTACCTCAAGCAGCTGGAGAACAAGGACCTGGCCCTGAACCAGTCGATGATCCCACTGGGCTCCTGCACCATGAAGCTCAACGCCACCAGCGAGATGATCCCCATCACCTGGCCCGGTTTTGCCCAGCTACACCCGTTTGTCCCGGCGAGCCAGGCCACCGGCTACAAGGCGATGATCGACGAACTGGAACGCTGGTTGTGCGCGATTACCGGCTTCGACGCCATTTGCATGCAGCCCAACTCCGGCGCGCAGGGCGAATATGCTGGCCTGATGGCAATTACCCGTTATCACCGCAGCCGCCACCAGCCAGCGCGTACGCTGTGCCTGATCCCGTCGTCAGCCCATGGCACCAACCCGGCTTCAGCGCAGATGGCGGGCATGGACGTGGTGATCGTCGATTGCGATGACGATGGCAACGTCGACCTGGCCGACCTCAAGCGCAAGGCCCACGCGGCCGGGGAGCGCTTGTCGTGCCTGATGGTCACTTACCCGTCGACCCACGGCGTGTACGAAGAAGGGATCCGCGAAATCTGCGAGGTGGTGCACCAGCATGGCGGCCAGGTGTACATGGACGGTGCCAACCTCAATGCCCAGGTGGGCCTGGCCCGCCCGGCGGACATGGGGGCCGATGTCTCCCACATGAACCTGCACAAGACTTTCTGCATTCCTCACGGTGGCGGCGGCCCGGGCATGGGGCCGATCGGCATTCGTGCGCACCTTAAACCGTTCGTCGCCAGCCACCCGGTAGTCCCGGTGCCTGGCCTGGACCCGAACAACAGTGCGGTCAGTGCCGCGCCGTGGGGCAGCGCGAGCATTTTGCCGATCAGCTGGATGTACATCGCCATGATGGGGCCGCAGCTGGCCGACGCCAGCGAGGTGGCGATCCTTTCGGCCAACTACCTGGCCAGCCAGTTGGGTGGCGCCTTTGCGGTGCTGTACCGCGGGCGCAACCAGCGGGTGGCGCACGAGTGCATCTTCGACCTGCGGCCGTTGAAAGCGCAGACCGGCATCAGCGAAGAGGATGTGGCCAAGCGCCTGATGGACTATGGCTTCCATGCCCCGACCATGTCATTCCCGGTGCCGGGCACGCTGATGGTGGAGCCGACCGAGAGCGAGTCGAAGGCCGAGCTGGACCGGTTTGTCGAGGCAATGCTGGCGATTCGTGCGGAGATTGCCGAGGTGCAGGAGGGCAACTGGCCGGCGGAGAACAACCCGCTCAAGCATGCGCCGCATACGCTGGAGGATGTGCTGGGGGTTTGGGATCGGCCCTATAGCCAGGCGCAGGCGGTGGCGCCCAGTACACACGTGCGCCAGCACAAATACTGGCCGGCGGTGAACCGGGTCGACAACGTGTATGGGGACAGGAACCTGTTCTGTTCGTGTGTACCGGTGGAGGCTTATCGCTGATAACAGGGGCCGCTTTGCGGCCCATCGCGACACAAGGCCGCTCCTACAAGGGAACGCGATCCCCTGTAGGAGCGGCCTTGTGTCGCGATAGGGGTGCAAAGCACCCCCAAGGATTTACTCGGCTACCGCATTCTTGGCCAGGATGGCATTGGCCAGTTCCATGTCCGAAGCCTGCATCCCCGGGTTCTCCGCCCGTACTTGCTTCAACGCTGCTTCCAGAAACGGCCCTCGAATGGCCCCTTCGCTGGCCACGAAGCTGCCGGCATCATCCTGTGCCGCTACTACCAGCTTGTGATCGTGCGAGGTCAGGTAGCTCGATGCCGTGGTGGCACCGGAAGTCATTATGTTACGCCAGAAGGTATCGGCCATGGCCGAGCCCACAGGCAGCGAAAGCAAGGCAGCGGCAGCGATGGCGGTTTTGAGACGCATGTTGAAACACCTCGAAGGGTGAGGGGGTTGAAGATGCGCGGTTGGATCTTTTCAGGCGAGGCAAGTTCCTGAATGCAACGGGCTTTTCGTCAGTTGCAGACGCGCAGCACTTCTTCCTCTCGCGTCTGCCCACTGGCCACTTTCGCCTCGCCACAACGGCGCAGGTCCACCAAGCCATCGGCCAGTGCCTGGCGCCGCAATCGGGTCAGGTCGGCGTTCGGGCCGATCAGTGCACGCAGGCTGTCGCTTGGCTCGAGCAGTTCGAACAACCCCGTGCGCCCATGAAAGCCGGTACCCCGACATGTGCGGCAGTTGGCTGATGCCGTCGCCTGGCAATCCGTGCACAGGGTACGCACCAGCCGCTGGGCCATGACGCCGATAAGCGTCGCCTTGATCAGGTAGTCGGCCACACCCAGTTCTTGCAGGCGGGTGATTGCCGAGCAGGCGTCGTTGGTATGCAGGGTCGACAGCACCAGATGCCCGGTCAGGGCTGCCTGCACCGCCACCAGGGCGGTTTCGCGGTCGCGGATTTCACCGATCATGATGATGTCCGGGTCCTGGCGCAGTAAAGCCCGCACACCGTCGGCAAAGCCCAGGTCCAGCGCCGGTTGGACCTGCAACTGGTTGAAGGCCGGCTCAAGTCGCTCGATCGGGTCTTCGATGGTGCACAGGTTGACCTGTGGCGTGGCCAGCAGCTTGAGGCTGGCGTACAGCGTGCTGGTCTTGCCGGAGCCAGTGGGGCCGGTAACCAGGATGATGCCTTGGCGTTGGCCAAGCAGGCCTTGCCACTGTGCCAGCTGCGCCCCCTCCAGGCCGAGGCGGTCGAAGCCGTCTTGCAATTGGTGCGGGTCGAACAGGCGCAGTACCAGCTTTTCGCCGAATGGCGTCGGCAGGGTCGACAGCCGCAACTCCACTTCGCGGCCCCTCGGCAGCCGGCTTTGCAGGCGGCCGTCCTGCGGCCGGCGCTTCTCGGCAACGTCCATGCGGCTCAGGTGCTTGAGGCGGCTGACCAGTGCCAGGGTTACCCCGGCGGGGAAGCTATAGACGGTGTGCAGCAGGCCATCTATGCGGTAGCGCAACTGGCCTTGTTCGCGTCGGGGCTCCAGGTGGATATCACTGGCGCGTTGTTCAATGGCGTACTGCAGCAGCCAGTCGACGATATGCACGATGTGCGCGTCGTCGGCGCTGGCCTCGGCCTGGCGCTTGCCCAGCTCCAGCAGCTGTTCGAGCTCGCCCAGGCGGGTCGATTGCTGGTGCTGTGCACCCTTTACCGACTGGGCCAGGCGGTGGAAGGCCTGCCCAGACTGGCGGATTTGTACCGGGCTGGCCAGCACGCGGCGGATTGGCCGGCCCAGGCTACGGGCCAGGTCCTGCTGCCAGTCATCCTGATAAGGCTGGGCGCTGGCGACGGTGATACCGGAAGGGTCGGCGGCGACGATGAGGATGCCATGGCGCTGGGCGAAGGCCGGGGATATCAGGCCGGTGACCTGGGGCAGGTCGAGTTGCATCGGGTCGATGCGCAGGTAAGGCTGGCTGACCTTGCCGGACAGCCATTGGCAGAGGCGGTCCAGGTCCAGGCATTGGCCTGGGTGCAGGCGGTTCTCCAGCCTGCAGGCGGCTATCTGCTCAAGCGGGT
Source organism: Pseudomonas sp. NPDC089547 (assembly GCF_050280665.1). Classification (NCBI taxonomy): domain Bacteria; kingdom Pseudomonadati; phylum Pseudomonadota; class Gammaproteobacteria; order Pseudomonadales; family Pseudomonadaceae; genus Pseudomonas; species Pseudomonas sp. NPDC089547. The sequence goes on from NZ_JBNNVS010000017.1 coordinate 101,739, forward strand.
GGCTGGCCGGGTGGGCGGCGGCGTGTTCCAGGACTTGCAGGGTGTCATTGGCGTGCAGGTGCTGGTCGGCGAGCAGGGCTTCGAGCACCCGCCTGAGATCGAGTGCCGGGTTGTCGGGGGTGTGCATGAGGGGCGTCCGTGCCTGATGAGAGTGCTAGTCAAGGTTAGACGGACGGGGGAGGTTGATGGCGGTGAAGGGTTTCGGGATTTTGCGCTGCCGGTACTGGCCTCTTCGCGGGCACGCCCGCTCCCACAGGATCTGCACAGCATTTGAGGCTTGCGCTGGACCTGTGGGAGCGGGCGTGCCCGCGAAGAGGCCAGAGCAGGAACAACGGATACCTCAGACCACCGCCAACTCCACCCGCTGCTGGTTGGTCAGGCTCACCTCACCCACACACACCAGGTTACGTAGTTTCTGCGCAATCACCTCGGCCCTGTGCCAGCTCAGCCCGCCGATACCCACCTCGATGTTCAGCCAATCCTCGTGCTGGCTGACCTGCACGCTGTGTGGGGTCAGGAATTGCAGGGCAAACAGGTTGAGCACTCGGCACAGGCTGTCGGGTTCGGCTTCGGCCTGCAGGCGATAGTGGACGGTGCTGTGGGCGTTGCTGGCGGCCCAGGTGTCGGTACGGGGCTGTGCGTTCATGCTGGTCTCCGCGAATGTGGGAGAAATTCTTGCACGTTGGCTGCGGTATTTTTTCGCTATGATTTGGCTGTTTCGCGAACTTGGCGAATTGATCTATTCGAAAACAGCTTTTCTGGAGAAATATCAATGCACAGCGAGCTGGACGCCTACGACCGCCGCATCCTCGAACTGCTGCAAGAGGACGCTTCGCTGTCCAGTGCGCAGATTGCAGAGCGTGTGGGGTTGTCACAATCGCCGTGCTGGCGGCGCATTCAGCGCTTGAAGGAAGAGGGGGTGATTCGCGGGCAGGTGACCTTGCTGGACCGCAAGAAGGTTGGCCTGAACACGCAGATTTTTGCCGAGGTGAAGCTCAATGCCCACGGGCGCTCCAACTTTACCGAGTTTACCGAGGCGATCCGCGGTTTCCCGGAGGTACTGGAGTGCTATGTGCTGATGGGGTCGGTGGACTTTCTGCTGCGGATCGTCACCTCGGATATCGAGGCTTATGAGCGCTTTTTCTTCGAAAAACTGTCGAACGTGCCGGGGATTCAGGAGGTGAATTCGATTGTGGCGTTGTCGGAGATCAAATCCACCACAAGCCTGCCACTGTCGCGGTGAGGCCGCTTAACACCCGCTGACGCGGTCCCCTGTAGGAGCGGCCTTGTGTCGCGAAAGGGGTGCGAAGCGCCCCCAGGATTTGTGCATCAAGCAGATATTGCTGGGGCCGCTTTGCGGCCCTTTCGCGACACAAGGCCGCTCCTACAAGAGACCGCGTAAGCTTTCAGGAGGGCTCAAGCCTTGAGCAGGTGTTTCCAGCCGCGGCTCTGATCCACAGCACGAGCCTGCTCGATACGTGCCTCAAGCAGTTCATCAGGCTCTTCGCCCAATGGCAGCTCTGCCAGCTCATGCAGCTTTTTCAGATCGCCATACAGGCGGTCCATCTGCGGCGCCTCCAGTACCTGACGGGCATGGTGCAGCCACGCCAGCAGCTGTTCGATACGCGGCAATTGCTCGGCCAGGTCTTCGGGGCGCTGGGTGTACAGCGGCAGCTTCAGTGCACGGCCTTCTTCGCCCAGCAAATGCCCCAGCCAGCTGGCCAGTTGCGCCTTGCCCTGGCGTTCGCCACGGCCTTTGCGCTCTGCGGTCCAGGCACGGGCCAGCAGCCAGCGCGAGGTTTCCAGCGAGAACTGGCCCCAACGCACGTCTTCCAGCTCTTCGGCGAATTGCTCGGGGGCGGCGCGGCGGATGTCTTCGTCATCGTTACCGGCTTGTACCAGCGGGCGCCAGTCTTCCAGCAAGGCATCCAGGCTACTGCGCAGGTCGCGGGTAGTGGCACGCGGTGCGGCCTGGCCCAGGCTGGCGGTGATTGCGCGCAGCTCGCTCAGGCACTCGACCCAGTCCTGCAGCAGGCGCCAGTGGCCATTATGGCGATATTGCTCAGCCAGGCGCTGGGTGCTGCCCAGCAGTTGCCAGGCCAGCGCGGCGTAGGCGTCGTCCACAGCCATTTCGGCGTCCAGCTCGGTGTGTGGCAGGCCCAGCTCGTAGCTGTCCGGCTCCAGCAGGCGGTAGCCACGCTCCGCCTTGCTGATGTCGCAGGGCATCAGTGGCAGGCTGGCGGCCAGCTCGGCGGCAAGCTCCAGCAGGGCTTGCGGTTCACCCTCGCGCAGTTCGAGTTCCAGCTCGCAGATCTCTTCCTTGCGCTTGCCGGCAACCACAAAGCCCTGGTCCAGCGCGGCCTCGATCACGACCTTGCTTTTGCCACGGCCCCAGGCGATTTCAGCGAACTCGCGGGTGAAGTCGGTGGTGAACAGTGGCTTGATGGTCTTTTTGTCCAGCTCGGCCAGCTGCTCGGGCCAGCAGGTGGCGTCGAGCTTTTTCAGGTCGAGCTTGGCTTTGTCCAGGTTCCACTCGTACTCGTTGCGCTCGGACAGGCCCGCCACACTCTGGCCGCGGCACTTGAGGGTCTGGATGACCACATCGCCATCACGGCGCAGGCGCAGGGCGACACGCGCGGCGGACAGCTCACGCTCGGGGGTGTCGAAGTACTGGTTGGTCAGTTCGCGGGTCTGCCAGCCGGACTTGTTGCGCTTTTTCAGCAGAGGGTGCTCGCGCAGGGCGGCAAGGGTCTCGCGGCTGGCGCGGAGTTTCAGTTCGGTTTCTTTGTGCATCACAGACTCGAAGGGGGGGGCGTGGTTGGCAGAGAGTCTACAGCAGTCCGCTGCCAACGGTTTATTCCAGACAGCGGATAGTCCTATGATGGGCAACGCTTCCGAGGAGTATGTGCATGCCGTTGCCGACGCTGAAAGACCAGTTTGCCGCCTTGATCGCCGCGCCTTCGGTCAGTTGCACCCAACCTGCGCTGGATCAGTCCAACCGCCAGGTCATCGACCTGCTGGCGGGGTGGCTGGGCGACCTGGGTTTCAAATGTGACATCCAGCAGGTCACCCCCGGCAAGTTCAACCTGCTGGCCAGCCGTGGCACCGGCCCGGGTGGCCTGGTGCTGGCGGGGCACAGCGACACCGTGCCCTATGACGAACAGCTGTGGGCCAGTGACCCACTGAAGCTGACCGAGGTGGATGGCCGCTGGGTCGGCCTGGGCAGCTGCGACATGAAAGGGTTTTTCGCCCTGGTCATCGAAGCGGTCATCCCGCTGCTGGAGCACGACTTCAAGCAGCCGCTGCTGATCCTTGCCACCTGCGACGAAGAAAGCTCCATGTCCGGTGCCCGCGCCCTGGCCGAGGCCGGCCAGCCGCTGGGCCGTGCGGCGGTGATCGGCGAGCCGACCGGCCTGCGGCCGATCCGCATGCACAAGGGCATCCTCATGGACCGCATCGACATCCTCGGGCGCAGCGGCCATTCGTCGGACCCGAACCTGGGCCGTAGCGCCATGGAGGCCATGCACGCCGTGATGGGCGAGCTGATGGGCCTGCGCCAGCACTGGCAGCAAACCTACAGCAACCCGCAATTCACCGTGCCCACCCCGACCATGAACTTTGGCTGTATCCACGGTGGCGACAACCCCAACCGTATCTGCGGCCAGTGCGCCCTGGAGTTCGACCTGCGGCCGTTGCCGGGCATGGATGTGGAGCAGCTGCGTGCCGCCATTCGCGAGAAGCTGGTGCCCGTGGCCGAGCGCCATGATGTGCGTATCGACTACGCGCCGCTGTTCCCGGAGGTTCCGCCGTTCGAGCAGGCGGCCGATGCCGAGTTGGTGCAAGTGGCGCAGCGCCTGACCGGGCATCGCGCCGAAGCGGTGGCGTTCGGCACCGAAGCGCCTTATCTTCAGCAGCTGGGTTGCCAGACCATCGTGTTGGGCCCTGGCGACATTGCCTGTGCCCACCAGCCCGGCGAATACCTTGAAATGTCACGAATCGAGCCTACCGTGCGTCTATTGCGTGACCTGATCCGGCACTATTGCCTGGACTAAACGTCCATTGACCTGATTCGTTCCTGCCTAGAGGAGACCGCGCGTGACCGCAAGCCTGTTCCGACGATGATCCTGAACGCCCCCTGTATCGCCGTTCTCCGTCCACTTATCCACAGGCCCTGTCATGCCCGACTACGTCAACTGGCTGCGTCATGCCTCCCCGTACATCAACGCCCATCGCGACTGCACCTTCGTGGTCATGCTCCCTGGCGATGGGGTGGAACACCCTAATTTCGGCAACATCGTCCATGACCTGGTGCTGCTGCACAGCCTTGGCGTGCGGCTGGTGCTGGTGCATGGCTCGCGCCCGCAGATCGAAAGCCGCCTGGCTGATCGCGGGCTGACCCCGCACTACCACCATGGCCTGCGCATCACCGACGCAGCCACCCTTGATTGCGTGATCGATGCCGTTGGTGCCCTGCGCCTGGCCATCGAGGCGCGCCTGTCGATGGATATCGCTGCTTCGCCGATGCAGGGCTCACGCCTGCGTGTAGCGTCTGGCAACCTGGTGACCGCACGGCCGATCGGCGTGCTTGAAGGGGTGGACTACCACCACACCGGCGAAGTGCGCCGAGTCGACCGCAAGGGCATCAGCCGCCTGCTGGATGAGCGCTCCATCGTGCTGCTGTCGCCGTTGGGCTACTCGCCAACCGGTGAGATTTTCAACCTGGCCTGCGAAGACGTGGCCACCCGCGCTGCCATCGAGCTGGGCGCTGACAAGCTGCTGCTGTTCGGTGCCGAGCCGGGGCTGCTGGATGCAGATGGCAAGCTGGTGCGGGAGCTGCGCCCGCAGCAGGTTGCCCCGCATCTTCAGCGCTTGGGCAGCGACTACCAGGGCGAGTTGCTGGATGCTGCCGCCGAGGCCTGCAAAGGCGGTGTGGCGCGCAGCCATATCGTCAGCTATGCCGAAGACGGCGCCTTGCTGACCGAGCTGTTCACCCGTGGCGGTGGCGGTACGCTGGTGTCGCAGGAGCAGTTTGAAGTGGTGCGCGAGGCCACCATCGAGGACGTGGGTGGCTTGCTGGAGCTGATCAGCCCGCTGGAAGAGCAGGGCATCCTGGTGCGCCGCTCGCGCGAGGTGCTGGAGCGGGAGATCGAGCAGTTCAGCGTGGTGGAGCGCGAGGGCATGATCATCGCCTGCGCGGCGCTGTACCCGATTGCCGATTCCGAGGCAGGGGAGCTGGCGTGCCTGGCGGTGAACCCGGAGTACCGCCATGGCGGGCGTGGGGATGAATTGCTGGAGCGCATCGAGAGCCGGGCGCGGCAGATGGGGCTGAATACGTTGTTCGTGCTTACAACGCGTACCGCGCACTGGTTCCGCGAGCGTGGCTTTGCGCCAAGCGGGGTTGAGCGGCTGCCGGCGGCGCGGGCTTCGCTGTACAACTACCAGCGCAATTCGAAGATTTTCGAGAAGTCCCTGTAAGCCTGCACTGGCCTCTTCGCGGGCTCGCCCGCTCCCACAGGGTAATCACAAGGCTTGAAACCTGTGATGTACCTGTGGGAGCGGGCAAGCCCGCGAAGCAGGCGACACCGATCTCAAACAAAAACGCCGCCCTTATGGGCGGCGTTTTGTTTACACGGTATGCAGATACCAGTTGTACTCAAGGTCGGAGATCGAGTGCTCGAACTCCTCCAGCTCGCTTTCCTTGCACGCGACGAAGATGTCGATGTACTTCGGATCGATGTACTTGTTCAGGATCTCGCTGTCGTCCAGCTCGCGCAGGGCGTCGCGCAGGTTGTTCGGCAGGCTCTGCTCCAGCTGTTCGTACGAGTTGCCTTCGATCGGGGCGCCAGGCTCGATTTTGTTGGTCAGGCCATGGTGCACACCGGCCAACACAGCAGCCATCATCAGGTACGGGTTGGCGTCGGCACCGGCCACGCGGTGCTCGATGCGCACGGCGTCCGCCGAGCCGGTTGGCACGCGCAGGGCCACGGTGCGGTTGTCCAGGCCCCAGCTTGGCGCGTTCGGTACATAGAACTGCGCGCCAAAGCGGCGGTACGAGTTGACGTTCGGGCAAAGGAACGCCATGGACGCGGGCAGGGTCTCGAGCACACCGCCGACAGCGTGACGTAGCGCGGCGTTCTGCTCGGGATCCTCGCTGGTGAAGATGTTGTTGCCATCTTTGTCCAGCACGGAAATGTGTACATGCAGACCGTTGCCTGCCTGGCCCGGGTAGGGCTTGGCCATGAAGGTGGTGTCCATTTCATGGTCGTAGGCGATGTTCTTGATCAACCGTTTGAGCAGTACCGCGTAGTCGCAGGCCTTGAGCGGGTCTGCCACGTGGTGCAGGTTGACTTCGAACTGCGCCGGGGCGCTTTCCTTGACGATGGCGTCGGCCGGGATGCCTTGCTCTTTCGCGCCTTCAAGAATGTCCTGCAGGCAGTCGGCATATTCGTCGAGGTCGTCGATCAGGTACACCTGGGTCGACTGTGGGCGTTTACCCGAGATTGGCGAGCGCGGCGGTTGTGGGCGGCCGTTCACGTTCTCCTGGTCGATCAGGTAGAACTCCAGCTCGAACGCGGCGCAGATGGTCAGGCCCATGTCAGTGAACTTGCTCACCACCTGGCGCAGCACTTCACGCGGGTCGGCGAAGAACGGCTCACCTTCCAGCTCGTGCATGGTCATCAGCAGCTGGGCGGTAGGGCGCTTTTGCCACGGCTCGTTACAGAGTGTGTCGGGGATTGGATAGCAGATGCGGTCGGCATCGCCGATATCCAGACCCAGCCCGGTGCTTTCGACGGTGGAACCGTTGATGTCCAGGGCGAAGAGGGAGGCCGGCAGGTTGATGCCTTTCTCGTAAACCTTGTGGAGGCTGGTGCGCTCAATGCGCTTGCCACGCACCACACCATTCATATCTGCAATCAGAAGGTCAACGTAGAGAACCTCAGGATGTTCCTTAAGGAACGCGTTCGCTTCGTTAAGCTGAACGGCACGCGGGGGTACCGACATGATGCAACACCTTTGTTGTTAAAAATATCAATCAAGGGGGGCTTGCAAGACCAGTCAATCGAAAAGCCCTACTGATGTCAAGCCAACCCCATGATGCCCTGAAATGGCACATCTACGGCAGATTTGCTGCATATCGGGGCGTGCCATTATCCGCTATTTCACCTGTGAAGGGCTATCTCAAGCGTGCCGTCTTTTATTTTTTACGCAGGTGTTGTGTAAAAAAATGAACAAGGCTAAGCTCGGTCACAACCCAAAACACAATAATACGAGGGTCACATGGTCCGCTTGCCGCGACCTGAAAGCACTGCCTGCGCAGTGCCATCGGGTACCTCCGTCGTTTTTGCAAGCTTCGTCAATGGCGTGGCCGCCCTGGCCGCAATAATTGACGTTTGGCCTACCCGGACACGCCCTCGTAGCGGCTTGCCGCCTTTCGCTTCGTCTTTCTGCCTATCGAACTCATTACGGACACAGCTGTTTCCAGTGTATCCACTGTGGCTCTGCGCGGGGGTTTTTGCTTTAGCAACCTACTCCATCCAGAATCAAGTCGCGGACCACCTTACCTCCTGAGGTATTTATGAGTAACAACCTCGACCAGCTCACCGATTGGTTGAAAGAGCACAAGATCACCGAAGTCGAATGCATGATCAGTGACCTGACCGGCATCACGCGCGGCAAGATTTCGCCTACCAACAAATTCATCGCCGAAAAAGGCATGCGCCTGCCCGAGAGCGTGCTGCTGCAGACCGTGACCGGCGACTACGTCGACGACGACATCTATTACGAACTGCTCGACCCGGCCGACATCGACATGATCTGCCGCCCCGACGAGAACGCCGTGTTCCTGGTGCCGTGGGCCATCGAGCCGACTGCCCAGGTGATCCACGACACCTACGACAAGAAGGGCAACCCGGTCGAACTGTCGCCGCGCAACGTGCTGAAAAAGGTATTGAAACTCTACGCCGACAAGGGCTGGCAGCCGATTGTGGCCCCCGAGATGGAGTTCTACCTGACCAAGCGCAGCGAAGACCCGGACTTCCCGCTGCAACCGCCGGTTGGCCGTTCGGGCCGCCCGGAAACCGGCCGCCAGTCGTTCTCGATCGAAGCTGCAAACGAATTCGACCCGCTGTTCGAAGACGTCTACGACTGGTGCGAACTGCAACAGCTGGACCTGGACACACTGATCCACGAAGACGGCACGGCGCAGATGGAAATCAACTTCCGTCACGGCAACGCCTTGCACCTGGCTGACCAGATCCTCGTGTTCAAGCGCACCATGCGCGAGGCTGCGCTCAAGCACAACGTGGCCGCCACGTTCATGGCCAAGCCGATGACCGGCGAGCCGGGCAGTGCCATGCACCTGCACCAGAGCGTGGTCGACGTGGCCACCGGCAAGAACATCTTCAGCAACGAAGACGGCAGCATGAGCGAGCTGTTCCTCAACCACATTGGTGGCCTGCAGAAGTTCATCCCCGAGGCGCTGCCGCTGTTCGCCCCCAACGTCAACTCGTTCCGCCGCTTCCTGCCCGACACATCGGCGCCGGTAAACGTGGAGTGGGGCGAAGAGAACCGCACCGTCGGCCTGCGTGTGCCGGATGCCGGCCCGCAAAGCCGCCGTGTCGAGAACCGCCTGCCGGGCGCCGACGCCAACCCGTACCTGGCCATCGCCGCCAGCCTGCTGTGTGGCTACATCGGCATGGTCGAAGGCATCGAGGCCAGCGCGCCCGTACAGGGCCGTGGCTATGAACGCCGCAACCTGCGCTTGCCGTTGACCATCGAAGACGCCCTGGAACGCATGGAAAACAGCCGTGCGCTGGTGCAGTACTTGGGCAAGAAATTCATTACTGGCTACGTGGCCACCAAACGCGCCGAGCACGAAAACTTCAAGCGTGTCATCAGTTCCTGGGAGCGTGAGTTCCTGCTGTTCGCTGTCTGATCAACCCTGGTGCCGCTGGAGCGCGGCTGTCGAATAACGGAGAAGCACATGAGCGTCAACAACCCGCAAACCCGTGAATGGCAAACCCTGAGCGGGGAGCACCATCTCGCACCTTTCAGTGACTACAAGCAGCTGAAAGAGAAGGGGCCGCGCATCATCACCAAGGCCCAGGGTGTGCATTTGTGGGACAGCGAGGGGCACAAGATTCTCGACGGCATGGCTGGCCTGTGGTGCGTGGCGGTCGGTTACGGCCGGGAAGAACTGGTGCAGGCAGCCGAGAAGCAGATGCGCGAGCTGCCGTACTACAACCTGTTCTTCCAGACCGCCCACCCGCCTGCGCTGGAGCTGGCCAAGGCGATCACCGACGTAGCCCCCGAAGGCATGACCCATGTGTTCTTCACCGGCTCCGGCTCCGAAGGCAACGACACCGTGCTGCGCATGGTGCGCCACTACTGGGCGCTCAAGGGCAAACCGCACAAGCAGACCATCATCGGCCGCATCAACGGCTACCACGGCTCCACCGTGGCCGGTGCCAGCCTGGGCGGCATGAGCGGCATGCATGAGCAGGGCGGCCTGCCGATCCCGGGTATCGTGCACATCCCGCAGCCGTACTGGTTTGGCGAAGGCGGCGACATGACCCCGGACCAGTTCGGCGTGTGGGCAGCCGAGCAGCTGGAACAGAAAATCCTCGAAGTCGGCGAAGACAACGTTGCCGCCTTCATCGCCGAGCCGATCCAGGGCGCGGGCGGCGTGATCATCCCGCCTGAGACCTACTGGCCGAAGGTGAAGGAGATTCTGGCCAAGTACGACATTCTGTTCGTTGCCGACGAAGTCATCTGTGGTTTCGGCCGCACCGGCGAGTGGTTCGGCTCCGACTACTACGACCTCAAGCCCGACTTGATGACCATCGCGAAGGGCCTGACCTCCGGTTACATCCCCATGGGCGGTGTGATCGTGCGTGACACCGTGGCCAAGGTGATCAGCGAAGGTGGCGACTTCAACCATGGTTTCACCTACTCGGGCCACCCGGTGGCGGCAGCCGTGGGCCTGGAAAACCTGCGCATTCTGCGCGACGAAAAAATTGTCGAGAATGCGCGCACCGAAGCGGCACCGTATTTGCAAAAGCGTTTGCGTGAGCTGCAGGACCACCCGCTGGTGGGCGAGGTACGCGGCCTGGGCCTGCTCGGTGCAATCGAGCTGGTCAAGGACAAGGCCACCCGCAGCCGTTACGAAGGCAAGGGCGTAGGCATGATCTGCCGTAACTTCTGCTTCGAGAACGGCCTGATCATGCGTGCGGTGGGCGACACCATGATCATCGCGCCGCCGCTGGTAATCAGCCATGCGGAGATCGACGAGCTGGTGGAAAAGGCCCGCAAGTGCCTGGACCTCACCCTCGAAGCGATCAACTGAGCACCTGCTAGGCTAGCGATGTGACATTAAGTCGTTACAAGGCCCTGCTTTCCTTGAAACAGGGCCTTGGAACTTGCCAGACTAGCGGCTGCTTCAGTCGCCCAAACGCGTGTACTGCGGGACCTGGCTGCTGAACGGATGGCTAATCAAAAAAATCTGGAGCATGACGCATGAATAAAATGGGCAAGACGTTGCTGGCCGCAGCCCTGATGGGTGCCATGGCTACTGCTGCACAGGCTGAAGACAAGGTGTTGAACGTCTACAACTGGTCGGACTACATCGCGCCAGACACCATCGCCAAGTTCGAGAAGCAGACCGGCATCAAGGTCAAGTACGACGTCTTCGACAGCAACGAAACCCTCGAAGCCAAGCTGCTGGCAGGCAAGTCGGGCTACGACATCGTGGTACCGTCCAACAACTTCCTGGCCAAGCAGATCAAGGCCGGTGTGTACGAAGAGCTGGACCGTTCCAAGCTGCCGAACTGGAAGAACCTCGACACCGACCTGCTCAAAGCCGTTGGCGACGCCAGCGACAATGGCAACAAGCACGCCTTCCCATACATGTGGGGCTCTATCGGCATCGGTTACAACCCGGAGAAGGTCAAGGCCGCACTGGGTGTGGACAAGATCGACTCGTGGGACGTGGTGTTCAAGCCTGAGAACATCGCCAAGCTCAAGAGCTGCGGCGTGAGCTTCCTCGATGCCCCGACCGAAATGCTGCCGGCCGCGCTGCACTACCTTGGCCTGCCAAGCAACAGCACCAAGAAAGAAGACCTGAAGGCGGCCGAGGACCTGTTCCTCAAGATCCGTCCTTCGATCACCTACTTCCACTCGTCCAAGTACATCGGCGACATGGCCAACGGCAACATCTGCGTGGCCGTCGGTTACTCGGGTGACCTGGAGCAGTCCAAGGCCCGTGCCCACGAAGCTGGCGACAAGGTCAAAGTGGACTACGTGATTCCGAAAGAAGGTGCCGGCACCTTCTACGACATGGTCGCCATCCCGAAAGATGCCGAGCATAAAGACGCTGCCTACCAGTTCATGAACTTCCTGATGCAGCCAGAAATCATGGCTGAAATCACCAACGCCGTACGCTTCCCGAACGGTAACGAGGCTGCGACCCCGTTGGTCGACAAAGACATCACCAGCGACCCGAGCATCTACCCGCCAGCCGACGTGAAGAAGCAGCTGTACGCAATCGCTGCGCCTGATGCTTCGGTACAGCGTGTGATCACCCGCAGCTGGACCAAGATCAAGTCGGGCAAATAACCCCGATGCGGCACCTCTGGGCCGGGGTTTCCCGGCCCAGAGCCAGTGAAAGGCAATTGATGATTGCGGCATCGAAGCTGCGAAGGTAAGTTGCGCGCCGGTTTTGCGTGTGCGGCAGCATTGTCGCTACCCAGGCACTGATTGTGAGGAGCACCCACTTGTCTATTTCTGTATTCCGCAAGGCCTTGATGGCTGGCGCGGGCCTGACGCTGGCATGCAGCGTCCAAGCGGCGCCTACGGTGCATTTCTACAACTGGTCCGACTACATCGGCCCGACCACCCTTGCGGACTTCGAGAAAGCCACGGGCATCAAGCCTGTGCAGGACGTGTTCGACTCCAACGAAACCCTGGAAGGCAAGCTGCTGGCCGGTAACACCGGCTATGACGTGGTGGTGCCGTCCAACCATTTCCTCGGCAAGCAGATCAAGGCGGGCGCGTTCCAGAAGCTCGACAAGAACCTGCTGCCCAATTATTCCAACCTCGATCCGGCGTTGATGAAGCGCCTGGAAAAGAACGACCCGGGCAACCAGTACGCCGTGCCTTACCTGTGGGGCACCAACGGCATCGGTTACAACGTCGACAAGGTGAAGGCCGCGCTGGGCGTGGACACCATCGACTCCTGGGCTGTGCTGTTCGAACCCGAGAACATGAAGAAGCTCTCCAAGTGCGGTGTAGCCTTCCTCGACTCGGCGGACGAAATGCTGCCGGCGGTGCTCAACTACATGGGGCTCAACCCCAACAGCACCGACCCCAAGGATTATGCAAAAGCCGAGCAGAAGCTGCTGGCCGTACGCCCGTACGTGACCTACTTCCACTCGTCCAAGTACATCACCGACCTGGCCAATGGCGACATCTGCGTCGCGGCGGGTTTCTCGGGTGATGTGTTCCAGGCCAAGGCCCGCGCCGAAGAAGCGAAGAAGGGCGTGAACCTGGCCTACGCCATTCCCAAGGAAGGCGGCAACCTCTGGTTTGATGTGCTGGCGATTCCCAAGGACGCCAAGAACGTCAAGGAGGCCCACGCCTTCATCAACTATTTGCTGAAACCTGAGGTTATCGCCCAGGTCAGTGATTACGTCGGTTACGCCAACCCGAACCCCAAGGCTGGCGACCTGATGGACCAGGCCGTGAGGACTGACGCTGCGGTTTACCCACCGCAGGAAGTGCTGGACAAGATGTTCGTGAACTCAGAGTTGCCGCCCAAGGTGCAGCGCCTGATGACCCGTAGCTGGACCAAGGTCAAGTCGGGCAAGTAATTATCCAGACCCGCTGCGGTACCTGGAACACAGGCCGCGCGGGCACAAAAATCTTGTTGGGAGTTTCACTCATGGCAGTTGCCTCCGGTGCCTATAAAAAAGCCCTCGAGGGTGGCCAGCAACCCAAGCAGGTGCTGGTCAAGATCGACCGGGTTACGAAAAAATTCGACGAAACCGTAGCCGTGGACGATGTGTCCCTGGAAATCCGCAAGGGCGAGATCTTCGCCCTGCTGGGCGGCTCCGGTTCCGGCAAGTCCACCTTGCTGCGTATGCTGGCCGGCTTCGAGCGCCCGACTGAAGGGCGGATTTTCCTCGATGGCGTCGACATCACCGACATGCCGCCCTACGAGCGGCCAATCAACATGATGTTCCAGTCCTACGCGCTGTTCCCGCACATGACCGTGGCGCAGAACATCGCCTTCGGCCTGCAGCAGGACAAGATGCCCAAGGCCGAGATCGACGCCCGCGTGGCCGAGATGCTCAAGCTGGTGCACATGACCCAGTACGCCAAGCGCAAGCCGCACCAGTTGTCCGGTGGCCAGCGCCAGCGCGTGGCCCTGGCCCGCTCGCTGGCCAAGCGCCCCAAGCTGCTGCTGCTCGACGAGCCGATGGGCGCACTCGACAAGAAACTGCGTTCGCAGATGCAGCTTGAGCTGGTAGAGATCATCGAGCGCGTGGGCGTGACCTGCGTGATGGTGACCCACGACCAGGAAGAGGCCATGACCATGGCCCAGCGCATCGCCATCATGCACCTGGGCTGGATCGCCCAGATCGGCTCGCCGGTGGATATCTACGAGACCCCGACCAGCCGCCTGGTGTGCGAGTTCATCGGCAACGTCAACCTGTTCGAAGGTGAGGTCGTCGACGACGCCGAAGGCCACGCGATCATTGCCAGCCCGGAGCTGGAGCGCAAGATCTACGTGGGCCACGGCATTACCACCTCGGTGGAAGACAAGCACATCACCTACGCCCTGCGCCCGGAAAAGATGCTGGTCACCAGCCAGCAACCAACGTGCGAGCACAACTGGTCGCGTGGCAAGGTCCACGACATTGCGTACCTGGGCGGCCACTCGGTGTTCTACGTGGAGCTGCCGAGCGGCAAGGTTGTCCAGTCGTTCGTCGCCAACGCCGAGCGCCAAGGCACCCGCCCGACCTGGGGCGATGAAGTCTACGTGTGGTGGGAAGACGACAGCGGCGTGGTACTGCGGTCATGAAACTGCGCAAGCTCAAGCGAGCCTTCCAGCGCCTGACCCCGCAGGGGCGGCATGTGGTGATCGGCGTGCCGTTCATCTGGCTGTTCCTGTTCTTCATGCTGCCGTTCTTCATCGTGCTGAAGATCAGCTTTGCCGAAGCCGACGTGGCGATCCCGCCGTATACCGAGATCTACAGCTACGTCGAAGACAAGATCCAGTTGGTGCTCAACCTGGCCAACTACGGCCTGTTGACCGAGGATGAGCTGTACCTCTCGGCCTACCTGGGTTCGTTGAAGATGGCCTTCTTCAGCACCCTGCTGTGCCTGTTGATCGGCTTCCCGATGGCCTACGCCATCGCCAACGCCAAGAAAGAGACGCAAACGGTATTGCTGCTGCTGATCATGATGCCGACCTGGACCGCGATCCTGATCCGCGTCTATGCCTGGATGGGCATCCTCAGCAACAACGGCCTGCTCAACGGCTTCCTGCTGTGGACCGGGTTGATCGACCAGCCGCTGCAAATCCTCAACACCAACCTGGCGGTGTACATCGGCGTGGTCTATTCGTACCTGCCGTTCATGATCCTGCCGCTGTTCGCCAACCTGGTGAAGCATGATCCAGCGTTGCTGGAAGCGGCTTCGGACCTGGGTTCGAGCACCTTCAACAGCTTCTGGAAGATCACCGTGCCGCTGTCGAAGAACGGCATCATTGCCGGCTGCATGCTGGTGTTCATCCCGGTGGTGGGCGAGTTCGTGATTCCTGAACTGCTCGGCGGCCCGGAAACCCTGATGATCGGTAAGGTGCTGTGGCAAGAGTTCTTCAACAACCGTGACTGGCCGGTGGCTTCTGCCCTGGCGGTAGTGATGCTGGCGATCCTGATCGTGCCGATCCTGCTGTTCAACCGCAGCCAGGCCAAAGAAATGGAGGGCCGCGCATGAAACGCTTCAGTTTCTCCAAGCTGATGCTGGTGCTCGGCTTGCTGTTCATCTACCTGCCGATGCTGATCCTGGTGATCTACTCGTTCAACGCCTCGAAGCTGGTGACGGTGTGGGGCGGCTGGTCGGTGAAGTGGTACGTCGGCCTGCTCGACAACACCCAGTTGATGGGTTCGGTGATGCGCTCGCTGGAAATCGCCTGCTACACGGCGGTGGCGGCGGTGGCGCTGGGTACCCTGGCAGCCTTCGTGCTTACCCGGGTCACCCGCTTCAAGGGCCGCACGCTGTTCGGTGGCCTGGTCACCGCGCCGCTGGTAATGCCCGAGGTGATACCGGTCTGTCGCTGTTGCTGCTGTTCGTGGCCATGGCGCAGATGATCGGCTGGCCGCAGGAGCGCGGCATCGTCACCATCTGGATCGCCCACACCACGTTCTGCGCGGCGTATGTGGCGGTGGTGGTGTCGGCTCGCCTGCGTGAGCTGGACCTGTCGATTGAAGAGGCAGCGATGGACCTGGGTGCCAAGCCGTGGAAGGTGTTCTTCCTGATCACCATCCCGATGATCGCGCCATCGCTGGCGGCGGGCGGCATGATGTCGTTCGCCCTGTCGCTGGATGACCTGGTACTGGCCAGCTTCGTGTCCGGCCCGGGTTCGACCACCTTGCCGATGGAAGTGTTCTCGGCGGTGCGCCTGGGCGTGAAGCCGGAGATCAACGCCGTGGCCAGCCTGATCCTGTTGTCGGTGTCGCTGGTGACCTTCTTTGTCTGGTACTTCAGCCGCCAGGCCGAAGAGCGTCGTCGCAAGGCGATTCAGCAGGCGATCGAAGAGGGTGCGGCGGCCAATGCCTCGCAGCCGCAGGTCAAGCGCCCGACTCAGGTGGCTGCGTCCGCCTGACCCGGCCCCTTCGCGGGCTTGCCCGCTCCCACAGGTACAGCACAAGTCTCAAGGCCTGCGCTCTCCCTGTGGGAGCGGGCAAGCCCGCGAAGGCCCCAGCACCGATTCAAAGCCATACCGCATCCCAGTGTGGATAATCCCTGACACTCCTGACCAATCCAGCCCTCAAGGGATTGGCAACGATGTACCGGGCCACATGCACCACACTCTCTTCCCGCCGCAATGCATGGTCGTGGTATCCCGGTTGCCATATCGGCTTGTGCCTGACACCTGCCTTGCGCAAGGCAACAGCAGTGCGTGATTTGAATTTGCGCATCAGTGTTCCCAATGCCACTTCCTTCAACTCGATCAGCCAATGCAGATGGTCGGGCATCACTACCCAGGCTAACGACCGGCAGTCCTGAATGTCATCGGAGACCCGCAGGTGTTTGACCACCAGGCGAGCGTGGTCGAAGTCATGGAACAGTGGCAGGCGCAGGTGTGTTTTGGTGGTCAGCATGTAGAGCCTGCCTGGCTCGGAAAAGCGCCCACGGCGCAGAAGGCGGGATTCGGCTAACGGCATTGTGATCTTCCTTGAATTTGAACCTCCTTTTGAAAGTAGTGGCTGGAGCGGGGTGGCCGGGTGGTTGATGGTTTCAGGATTTGACTGAACCATGTGCTTGGCTGTGCCGGCCCTTTCGCGGGCTTGCCCGCTCCCACAGGTACAGCGCAAGTCTCAAGGCCAGCGATCTCCCTGTGGGAGCGGGCGTGCCCGCGAAAGGGCCCGCGCAGGCGCCGACAATGCCGAACTGATCCCCGTCAGTGATGTTTATCGAACCCTGAACTACGCTCACAGTCGCATCCCACAAATCATTTGTGCGCAAGCAAGGAGCCAGCATGGCGTTGATACGTCCGCTGTCGGTCGTTTGCCTGGGGCTGCTGTACATGCTCACCGGCTGTAGCAAGGAAGAGGTCCCCGAGACGCTGCCTCGGGTTGGTGTGCAACAGGTCCAACCAACGGATTTCGCTGCCAGGGTCACCCTGACGGGCGATGTGCAAGCGCGGGTGCAGACCGACTTGTCGTTCCGCGTGGGCGGCAAGATCATTTCCCGTAGCGTCGATGTGGGCGACCACGTCAAGGCCAACCAGGTGCTGGCACGCCTGGACCCGAAAGACCTGCAGAACAACGTCAACTCGGCCAAGGCCGAGGTGTTCGCCGCGCAGGCGCGGGTTACCCAGACCAGCGCTGCCTTCGTGCGCCAGCAAAAACTGTTGCCCAAGGGTTACACCAGCCAGAGCGAATACGATTCCGCTGAAGCTGCGCTGCGCAGCAACCAGAGCGCACTCAAGGCCGCCCAGGCGCAACTGGCCAATGCCAACGAACAACTCAGCTATACCGCGCTGGTCTCGGAAGCCGCCGGGGTCATCACCGAGCGCCAGGCCGAGGTCGGCCAGGTGGTGCAGGCGACCATGCCGATCTTCGGCCTGGCCGTCGATGGCGACCGCGATGCAGTGTTCAACGTTTATGAATCTTTGCTGGTGGCACCGCCCAGCGACGCCGGTGTGATCGTGAGCCTGCTGGACGACCCCAAAATCCAGGCACACGGCTTTGTCCGCGAAATCACCCCTACCGTGTCGGCGCAAAGCGGCACGGTGCAGGTGAAGGTAGCCCTGAAGGACGTGCCTGCGGGCATGCAGCTGGGCGCACCGGTAACGGCCAGCACCAATGCGGTGGGGCGGCCGAGCATCGAATTGCCATGGTCGGCGTTGACCAAGGCCCTGCATGAGCCGGCCGTCTGGGTAGTGGGCGAGGGCGACAAGGTCGAACTGCGCAAGGTCGAGGTCAGCCGTTACCTGACCGGCAAGATCGTCGTCGCCAGCGGCTTGCAGGCTGGCGAGACCGTGGTGGTCACTGGTAGCCAGTTGCTGCACCCCGGCATGCAGGTGCAGAAGATCGATGCCAAGGCCCAAGGGGGTGAGCTATGAAGCGCCTGCTGATGCTGTCGGCCGGCCTGCTGCTGGCTGCCTGCGGCAGCGAGGAGCAAGCACCAGAGCCGGTCCGCCCGGTGCTGTCGGTGACGGTAGAGCCCCAGGTGCAGTCGCAACTGGGCCGTTTTGCCGGCAATATCGAGGCGCGTTTTGAAAGCACCTTGGGCTTCCGGGTTGCCGGGCGCATTGCCCGGCGTTGGCTGGATGTGGGGGCCCAGGTCAAGCCGGGCGACACACTGGCCACGCTGGACCCCACCGACCAGCAGAACCAGCTGCGTGCCGCCGAAGGCGACCTGGCCAAGGTGCAGGCGCAATGGATCAACGCCCAGGCCGATGCCCGCCGCCAGCAACAGCTGTATGACCGAGGCGTCGGTGCCCAGGCCCAGCTGGATATCGCCCAGACCAACCTGAAAACCACCAGTGCTGCGCTGGAGCAGGCGCGCTCTGCGCTCAGCCAGGCGCGTGACCAGCTCGACTACAGCACCCTGCGCACCGACCACGCTGCCGTGATCACCGCCTGGCAGGCCGAGGCCGGGCAAACCGTCACTGCCGGGCAGGCCGTGGTGACCCTGGCGCGGCCCGATGTGAAGGAGGCGGTGATTGACCTGCCGATCGGTCTGGCCGAGCAACTGAACAAGGACCTGACCTTCACCGTCGCCTCGCAGCTCGACCCCACCATCAACACCACCGCCACCCTGCGCGAGCTGGAGCCGCAGGCCGACCCGACAACCCGTACCCGCCGTGCCCGCCTGACCCTGGCAAGCACCCCGGCTGCGTTCCACCTGGGCACTGCGGTCAGTGTGACCCTGACTTCGCAAGTGTCCCCGCGCAGCGAGCTGCCCTTGAGTGCCTTGCTTGAGCGTGACGGCAAGACCCAGGTGTGGGTGATCGACACCCGGCAGAAAACGGTCGGCACCCGTGACGTCACCCTGATCGACCGCACGCCCGACAGCATCGTCCTGGCCTCCGGCGTGCAGCCCGGTGAGCGCGTGGTGACTGCGGGCGTGAACAGCCTCAAGCCTGGCCAGAAGGTCACCTTCGACGAGGATGCGCAATGAAAGGCGGCTTCAACCTGTCCGACTGGGCACTCAAGCATCAATCGTTCGTCTGGTACCTGATGTTCGTCGGCCTGTTGATGGGGATTTTTTCCTATTTCAACCTGGGCCGTGAAGAAGACCCGTCGTTCACCATCAAGACCATGGTCATCCAGACCCGCTGGCCCGGTGCAACCCAGGACGAAACCCTGTACCAGGTCACCGACCGCATCGAGAAAAAGCTCGAGGAACTCGATTCGCTCGACTACACCAAGAGCTACACCCGCCCCGGCGAATCCACGGTCTATGTGTACCTGCGTGATACCACCAAGGCCAAGGACATCCCGGACATCTGGTACCAGGTGCGCAAGAAGATCCAGGACATCCGTGGCCAGTTCCCCGCCGGTATCCAGGGGCCCGGGTTCAATGACGAATTCGGCGACGTTTTCGGCTCGATCTACGCCTTTACTGCCGACGGCCTCACCCTGCGCCAGTTGCGGGACTACGTAGAGCAGGCGCGGGCCGAAGTACGCGATGTGCCCAACATCGGCAAGATCGAATTCATCGGTACCCAGGACGAAGTGCTGTACCTGAACTTCTCCACCCGCAAGCTGGCCGCCCTGGGCATTGACCAGCGCCAGGTCATGCAGGCCCTGCAAGCGCAGAACGCAGTTACCCCGGCCGGGGTGATCGAGGCCGGGCCGGAGCGCATCTCGGTGCGTACCTCTGGGCAGTTCGCCTCGGAAAAAGACCTGCAAACCGTCAACCTCAAGATCAACGACCGGTTCTTCCGCCTGGCCGATATCGCTGACATCGAGCGCGGCTATGTCGACCCGCCGTCACCAATGTTCCGCTACAACGGCCAGACCGCCATTGGCCTGGCCATTGGCATGAAGGCGGGCGGCAACATGCAGGTATTTGGTGCTGCGCTGAAAAAGCGCATGGACCAGGTGATCCAGGATTTGCCGATTGGCGTTGGCGTACACACCGTGTCGGACCAGGCGGTGGTGGTCAAGCAGGCGGTTGGCGGCTTCACCAGCGCGCTGTTCGAAGCGGTGGTGATCGTGCTGGCAGTAAGCTTCGTCAGCCTTGGCATGCGTGCCGGCCTGGTGGTGGCCTGCTCGATTCCGTTGGTACTGGCCATGGTGTTCGTGTTCATGGAGTACAGCGGCATCACCATGCAGCGCATTTCGCTGGGCGCGCTGATCATTGCCCTGGGCCTGCTGGTGGACGATGCGATGATCACCGTCGAGGTGATGGTCACGCGCCTGGAAATGGGCGAGAGCAAGGAGCAGGCGGCAACCTTTGCCTATACCTCCACGGCCTTCCCGATGCTCACCGGTACCCTGGTGACGGTGGCCGGCTTTGTGCCGATCGGGCTCAACGCCAGCTCTGCCGGCGAGTACACCTACACCTTGTTCGCGGTCATTGCCGTGGCCTTGCTGGTGTCATGGATCGTTGCCGTGTTCTTCGCCCCGGTGCTGGGGGTGCACATTCTCAGCAGCAGCAAGCTCAAGGCCCACGAAGCCGAGCCCGGGCGGGTCGGCCGGGCATTTGAAGGCGGGCTGCTGTGGTGCATGCGCCATCGCTGGCTGACCATCATCGGTACCATCCTGCTGTTTGCCCTGTCGCTGTTCAGCATGCGCTTCGTGCAGAACCAGTTCTTCCCCTCGTCGGATCGCCCGGAGATCCTGGTTGACCTCAACCTGCCGCAAAACGCTTCGATCGAAGAGACGCGCAAGGTGGTCGACCGCTTCGAGGCGCGGATCAAGGACGACCCTGACCTGGTGCACTGGAGCACCTACATTGGCCAGGGTGCCATCCGCTTCTACCTGCCGCTCGACCAGCAGCTGCAGAACCCCTATTACGCCCAGCTGGTGATAGTCAGCAAGGGCTTCGAAGAGCGCCAGGGCATGATGGAGCGCTTGCAGAAGATCCTGCATGAAGAGTTCGTCGGCATCGGCACCAACGTGCAATCGCTGGAAATGGGCCCGCCGGTGGGCCGGCCGATCCAGTACCGGGTCAGTGGCGCCAGTATCGACGAGGTTCGCAAGCACGCCATCGACCTGGCCACCTTGCTCAACCAGAACGAGCACATCGGCGAGATGATCTACGACTGGAACGAGCCCGGTAAGGTGCTGCGCGTGGAAATCGCCCAGGACAAGGCACGCCAGCTGGGGTTGTCGTCTGAAGACGTGGCCAATGTGATGAACAGCATTGTCAGTGGCGTGCAGATCACCCAGGTTAACGACAGCATCTACCTGGTCAACGTGGTCGCCCGTGCCGAAGACAGCGAACGCGGCTCGCCCGATACCTTGCAGAACCTGCAGATCCTTACCCCCAACGGCACCTCGATCCCGCTGCTGTCATTCGCCACCGTGCGCTACGAGCTGGAGCAGCCGCTGGTATGGCGCCGCGATCGCAAGCCGACCATCACCATCAAGGCCTCGGTCAACGGCGAAATCCAGCCTACCGACCTGGTGGCCGAACTGAAGCCCAAGATCGACGAGTTTGCCAGCAAGCTGCCGGTCGGCTACGAAGTGGCGACGGGGGGTACGGTGGAAGAAAGCGGCAAGGCCCAGGGGCCGATTGCCAAAGTCATCCCGCTGATGCTGTTCCTCATGGCGACCTTCCTGATGATCCAGTTGCACAGCGTGCAGAAGCTGTTCCTGGTGGTCAGCGTGGCGCCGCTGGGGCTGATTGGCGTGGTGCTGGCGCTAGTGCCGACGGGCACACCGATGGGCTTTGTGGCGATCCTGGGCATCCTGGCACTGGCGGGCATCATCATTCGCAACTCGGTGATCCTGGTAACCCAGATCGACGAGTTCGAAGCGCAGGGCTATGCCCCTTGGGACGCGGTGATGGAAGCGACCAACCACCGCCGCCGGCCGATCTTGCTGACGGCCGCCGCGGCGAGCCTGGGCATGATCCCGATTGCCCGCGAGGTGTTCTGGGGGCCGATGGCCTACGCCATGATTGGCGGCATCATCAGCGCAACGCTGCTGACGCTGCTGTTCCTGCCGGCGTTGTATGTGGCCTGGTACAAGATCCGCGAGCCAGAAAAACACAACTGAAGCCTTGTACGGACCCTGTGGGAGCGGGTTCACCCGCGAATACGATGGTGGAGCTACCGTCGTATTCGCGGGTGAACCCG
>NZ_JBNNVS010000018.1:0-123209 GCF_050280665.1 Pseudomonas sp. NPDC089547
CGCTTGACGGGCATCCATGCCCGTCACCTCCCTCCGCAATCCCTCCGCTCGGCCTCCTGAAGTCGCGAAGATCAAGATCAAGATCAAGATCAAGATCAAGATCAAGAGCAAGAGCAAGAGCAAGAGCAAGAGCAAGAGCAAGAGCAAGAGCAAGAGCAAGAGCAGGAGCAGGATCAAGAGCCAGGTCAACGGCAGACGGCGTCGTTCGCAGGCGGTGCTTGGACGACGTCGCGCTATGCGCGACAATGACGATCATTTGCGGAGCCCCCCATGACCGATTTCACCCCCGACGCCATCCTCGACGCCACCGGCCTGAACTGCCCGGAGCCGGTAATGATGCTGCATCAGCACGTACGTGACCTGGCCGCTGGTGGCCTGCTCAAAGTCATCGCCACCGACCCGTCGACCCGCCGCGACATCCCCAAGTTCTGCAACTTTCTCGGCCACGAACTGCTGCAACAGCAGGAAGACGCCGGCACCTTCCTGTACTGGATTCGCAAGAAAGCCGACTGAAGCGCTCTGGAACACGCCCCGCGTTGCGCCTACACTGCGTTCCCCAGACAGGAGAGCGCCATGCTGATAGTTGCCGACGAGAATATCCCGCTGCTCGATGCCTTCTTCCAGGGTTTCGGTGAAATCCGCCGTTATCCAGGCCGAAGCCTCGATGCCGCCAGCGTCAAGGACGCCGATATCCTGCTGGTGCGTTCGGTAACCAAAGTCGACCGCCAATTGCTCGAAGGCAGCCGTGTACGCTTTGTTGGCACCTGCACCATCGGCACCGATCACCTCGACCTGGATTACTTTGCCGAGGCCGGCATTCGCTGGAGCAGCGCGCCGGGCTGCAATGCCCGCGGTGTGGTCGACTATGTGCTGGGCAGCCTGCTGACCCTGGCCGAGCTGGATGGCGTGGCACTGCCCGAGCGTGTATACGGCGTGGTAGGTGCGGGCGAAGTGGGGGGCCGCCTGGTGCGGGTGCTGCACGGCCTGGGCTGGAAGGTGCTGGTGTGCGACCCGCTGCGCCAGGCCGCCGAAGGCGGCGACTACGTCAGCCTTGAGACGATTTTGCAGCAATGCGATGTGATCAGCCTGCACACCCCGTTGCAGCGCGGTGGCGAGCACCCGACCTGGCACCTGCTGGGCCCGGCGCAGTTGGCTCGGTTGCGCCCGGGTGCCTGGCTGGTCAACGCCAGCCGCGGCCCGGTAGTGGACAACGCTGCCCTGCGTGAGCTGCTGCTGGACCGTGAAGACGTGCATGCGGTGCTGGACGTATGGGAGGGCGAGCCGCAGGTTGACCTGCAACTGGCCGACCTGTGCACGCTGGCCTCGCCGCACATTGCCGGTTACAGCCTTGACGGTCGCCAGCGCGGAACGGCGCAGATCTATCAAGCGCTGTGCCGCTTCCTCGGCGTGGACGAGCAGGTGCAACTGGCCGACTTGCTGCCCCGGCCGTCGCTGGCGCAGATTGAGCTGGACGCCAACACCGACCCGGCATGGGCATTGGCGACCCTGTGCCGCGCCGTGTATGACCCGCGTCGCGACGACGCCGATTTCCGCCGCAGCCTGAGCGACGACCCGCAGCAGCAGCGGGCGGCCTTCGACCAGTTGCGCAAGCAGTACCCGCCACGGCGCGAGATCGAAGGGCTGGCAGTGCGCTTGCGTGGCGAGTCACCGCAGCTGGCGCAACTAGTCAGCGCCCTGGGTGCGGAGTTGGTCTGACAGGCTCGCAATTCCCGCAGGTTTGTACAGTCCCCCTGTAGGAGCGGCCTTGTGTCGCGATCGGGCCGCAGGGCGGCCCCAGGATTTCAGCTTTGTCGCATGACTTGCAGGGGCCGCTTTGCGGCCCGATCGCGACACAAGGCCGCTCCTACAGCAGGGCGGTGTATACCGCCTACCAGGCAATAAAAACCCGGCGCCAGGGCCGGGTTGGGAAAAAATCGCCGATCAACCTTTGCGAACGCGCTCGACCCGGCTTTCTTCCAGGGCCTTGCAGGCCTGCTGGATCATTTGCTCGGTGATTGGCACTTCGCGCCCTTGGGCGTCGATGATCGAGCCGCACACCTTCGGTTGCGGGGTGGTCTTGGGCTTCTGGTTGTCGCTGCCATGCTGCAAGCTCATTCGGTGTCTCCTCATCAGGTTCTGGCCCAGGATAGCCCTGAGCCGTGACTGGCCTGTGACTGTTTGCGTATCACGCTGGAAACAGTCCAACAGAAACGCTGTGAAAGCTCCATAGTCTGGTTAGACCGATAGGCTATAGCAACCTGTACGCGTTCCCCGAGCCCGGATGAGTGGTAGTCTGCGGCTTCCCTGCCATTGTGGTCGTCGCCATGCCCGAATCGGTTTCCCCAGGCCAACGCCGCGCCTTGCGCCTGGCCTGGCAGTTCATCCGCCCCTATCGCCGGCAAGTGCTGCTGGCCTTGCTGGCGCTGGTGGTCACCGCCGCCATCACCCTGTCCATGGGCCAAGGCATCCGCCTGCTGGTGGACCAAGGCTTCATGACCCGCTCCGCACATCAGCTCAACCAGACCATCGGGCTGTTCCTGCTGCTGGTGCTGGCCCTGGCGGTGGGCACTTTCAGCCGTTTCTACCTGGTGTCATGGATTGGCGAGCGATGTGTAGCGGATATCCGCCGTGCCGTCTTCGACCACCTGATTGGCCTGCATCCTGGTTTTTTTGAAGACAACCGCAGCTCAGAGATCCAGTCGCGGCTCACCGCCGACACCACGCTGCTGCAATCGGTCATCGGCTCGTCCCTGTCGATGTTCTTGCGCAACGCGCTGATGGTGATCGGTGGCGTGGTACTGCTGTTCATCACCAACCCCAAGCTCACCAGCATCGTGGTGGTGGCCCTGCCGCTGGTGCTGGCGCCCATCCTGCTGTTCGGGCGCCGGGTACGCAGCCTGTCACGGCAAAGCCAGGACCGTGTTGCCGATGTGGGCAGCTACGTGGCCGAAACCTTGGGGCAGATCAAGACCGTGCAGGCCTATAACCACCAGGCGCACGACCGCGAACTGTTCGCCGGCACGGTCGAGGCCGCATTTACCGTGGCCCGCAAGCGGATTGCCCAGCGGGCCTGGCTGATCACCCTGGTGATCGTGCTGGTGTTGGGGGCGGTTGGGGTGATGCTGTGGGTGGGCGGCATGGATGTGATCGCCGGGCGGATTTCTGCAGGCGAGCTGGCGGCGTTCGTGTTCTACAGCCTGATCGTCGGCAGTGCCTTCGGTACCCTCAGCGAGGTCATCGGCGAGTTGCAACGTGCAGCGGGCGCCGCCGAGCGGATTGCCGAACTGTTGGCGGCGCGCAGTGCCATCCTGCCACCTGCCGTGGCGCAGGTGTTGCCGCAGCAGCGGGCCAGCGGGCGTATCGAATTGCAGCAGGTGGTGTTCGCCTACCCGTCACGGCCCACGGTGGCGGCCATCGACGGCCTGAGCCTGGCCATCGAGCCCGGGCAAACCGTGGCCCTGGTTGGCCACTCGGGGGCAGGCAAGTCGACCCTGTTCGATTTGTTGCTGCGCTTTTACGACCCTCAGCAAGGGCGCATCCTGCTTGATGGCCTGCCGCTTACCGAACTCGACCCTGACCAGTTGCGCCGCCAGTTCGCCCTGGTCGCTCAAAACCCTGCGCTGTTCCGTGGCACGGTGGAGGCCAACATCCGTTATGGCCGGCCCGAGGCGACCCTGGCGCAGGTCGAAGCAGCTGCCCGCGGTGCGTATGCCGACGAATTTATCCGGCAGCTGCCGCAGGGCTACCAGACACCGCTAGGAGAGGGCGGCATTGGCCTTTCCGGCGGCCAGCGCCAACGCCTGGCGATTGCCCGGGCGTTGCTGGTGGATGCGCCAATCCTGTTGCTGGACGAGGCCACCAGCGCCCTCGATGCGCAAAGCGAGCACTTGATCCAGCAGGCGCTGCCCAGCCTGATGGCCGGGCGAACCACGCTGGTGATCGCCCATCGCCTGGCCACGGTGCAGCATGCCGAGCGCATCGCGGTCATCGACAAGGGCCGAGTGGTGGCGGTGGGCACCCATCGCCAACTGATCGAAGAAAGCCCGTTGTACGCGCGGCTGGCCGCCTTGCAATTCACGACGGGGTAGCGTGTCGTGGCTTTGTAACATTTTTGTAGTAATTGCCTGAGAGTATCTGCCTCAACTGTTGCGTAAGTGCTCGGCCTGGCTGCCATTGCTTGATGGCAGCTTTTTTTTGGCCTGCCAACAAGGACATGGAATGTCTGACCTGGTGTTGCGGATGCGCGCCATTCCTTTCCTTCCGGTTTCGAGATCCACCATGTTGCGTAAATCCCTCAGAGTGCAAATTCTCTCGCTGCTCGGCGGCAGCCTCGCGGCGATGTTGCTGATCGCCCTGGTGTGTTTCCAGTTCCTGTCGTCCAGCGTGCGCGGCTACGCCGAGCTGGTAGACGGGCCGCTGCGGGCCTCGCAATTGATCGATGAAGCCAACCTGCAGTTCAAGGTCCAGGTGCAGGAATGGAAGAACGTGCTGCTGCGTGGGCGCCAGCCGGCAGACATGGACAAGTACTGGCAGCAGTTCCAGGCCCGCGAACAGCAGGTGCAAGCGCTGCTCGGGCAGCTGATCGACAGCAGCGACGCAAGGCTGACGGTGCCGTTGCAGCAACTGCGTGACAGCCACCGGCAGTTGGGCCAGGCCTATGCACAGGGTCGCCAGGCCTTCCTTGCGGCAGGTGGCGACCCGGTAGCCGGTGACCTGGCGGTGAAGGGCGTGGACCGTGCCGCCAGCGAGCAAATGAGTGAACTGGTCGAGCAACTGCGTGCCGATGCCCGCCAGCGTGCGGCCAGTATCAACGCCAGCGCCGAGCGTACGGTATGGCTTGGCCTGCTGGTAATGCTGGCCTCGGCGGTGCTGGTGGGGCTGCTTAGCTTGTGGCTGGTCAACCGCAGCCTGATCGAGCCGATCCGTCAATTGATCGAGTATGTCGCGCAGCTTAGCCAAGGCCGTTTTGCCGCCCGGGTGGACAGCCGCCGTGAGGACGAACTGGGGCGCCTGGCGCGGGCGGCCAACACCCTGCGTGACTTCCTTGCCGACACCGTTGGCCGGCTGCAGGACAACGCCCAAGAGCTGGAAGGTGCCAGCGGGCAGTTGCGCAACATCGCTGGCGACATGGCCCGCGGTACCCACGACCAGTTCCAGCGTACCGACCAGGTGGCCACGGCCATGCACGAGATGTCCGCCACCGCCCAGGAAGTCGCCCGCCACGCCGCCGAGGCTGCGCGTGCAGCTGACGACGCCGACCACAGTGCCCAGGCAGGTGAACAGGTGATGCAGCAGACCATCGATATCATCGGCGTGGTCAACCGCGAAATTGCCGGCACGGCAGCGGTCATTCGCGACCTGGAACATGACAGCACGCGCATCGGCAAGGTGCTGGAAGTGATCCGCGGTATCGCCGAACAGACCAACCTGCTGGCGCTCAACGCCGCCATTGAGGCAGCCCGCGCCGGTGAGGCCGGGCGTGGCTTTGCGGTAGTGGCTGATGAAGTCCGCAGCCTGGCCCAGCGCACTGCAGCGTCGATTGCCGAGATCCACCAGATCATCGAAGCCGTGCAGTCGGGCGCGGTTGAGGCGGTCAAGGCCATCGAGAGCGGCCAGCAACGCAGTGAGGAAGGTGCCGAACAGGTGCAGCAGGCTGGGCAGATGCTGCAGCGCATCACCCTGGCGGTGGAAGCGATCCGCGACATGAACCGGCAAATCGCCACCGCGGCCGAAGAGCAGACAAGCGTGGCCGAGGACATCTCGCGCAACCTGATCGAAATCACCCGCATTGCCACCGCCAACCAGGAGGCCGTGCAGCATACCGAGCAGGCCGGGCAGCGCCTGCATGGCTTGTCGGGGCAGCTGGGCGAAGTAACCGCCCGCCTGAGCGCCTGAAGGTTTTGAGGCACAAGCACCAGGCACAACAAAAAGCCCGCGCAAGGCGGGCTTCTTGATGAGGATCTGGTCGGAGAGACAGGATTCGAACCTGCGGCCTTCTCGTCCCGAACGAGACGCGCTACCTGGCTGCGCTACACTCCGATGAACAAAATCCTACTGCATCCCGTTTTTGCGAACAAGCCCTTGTTGTTTAAAGGGCCTTTGCCTGAACGGGGGCTATTTCAAAGCTCTTTCACGGTGCGGATCTGGTCTTTGTTCAGGCGCGTGCGCTTGCCATCCAGTTGCTCGAATTCGTAGAAGCCGGAGTCTTCATCGTACGTCGGTGTGTCGGTGGCCTGGATCTCCCGACCATCGTTCAGCGTGATGACAGTGGGCGATGCACAGCCGGCGAGGGCGCCCAGGCCCAGGGCAAGCAGGAAGGCGGGTAGGGTCCGTTGAATCATCGTGTTTCTCCAGTGCGATGGTGCTAGATGACTTTATGACGCAAGGCGTCCACGCAAGTTCCTTCTACAGTGCAGCATAGCCTCAAGACCAAGGTATTGATCAAGGGCATGGTCCATGCTGCCACGCTGCGCAGGGCATGCGCTGTGATATAACTGCGCCATTCCCTCTCCCAGTGACGGACCCCCATGAAAGCCAAGGCTGATACCCCCTTCGTGCCGCTGAATATCGCCGTGCTCACGGTCAGCGACACCCGAACCTTCGACACAGACACCTCTGGGCAGATGTTCGTCGACCGCCTGAGTGCGGCCGGCCATCGGCTGGCCGAGCGTGTACTGCTGAAGGATGACCTGTACAAGATCCGCGCGCAGGTCGCTACCTGGATTGCCGATGACAGTGTGCAAGTGGTGCTGATTACTGGCGGTACCGGCTTTACCGGCCGCGACAGCACGCCCGAGGCCGTTGCCTGCCTGCTGGACAAGCAGGTCGACGGCTTTGGTGAGCTGTTCCGGCAGATTTCCGTGGCCGACATTGGCACCTCCACCGTGCAGTCGCGTGCCTTGGCCGGGCTGGCCAACGGCACCCTCGTATGCTGCCTGCCGGGTTCGACCAACGCGGTGCGCACGGGCTGGGATGGCATCCTGGCCGAGCAGCTGGATGCCCGCCATCGGCCGTGCAACTTCGTGGCGCACCTGAAGCAGGCAGCGGCCTGTGACAGCCGTGGTTGAGGCCAGCCAGGCCCGGCCACTGATGCCGGTGGAGCAGGCCCTGGAGCAACTGCTGGCGCTGGCCGAGGCGGCACCTGTGCGCGATACCGAGAACCTGCCGTTGGCCGAGGCCGAGGGGCGTGTGCTGGCCACCGACCTGGTGGCCTCGCTCGATCTGCCGCCCTGGCCGAACAGTGCCATGGACGGTTATGCCTTGCGCCTGGCCGACTGGCAGGGCCAGCCACTGCCGGTCAGCCAGCGTATTTTTGCCGGCCATGCCCCACAGCCGCTGGAGCCGGGCACCTGTGCGCGGATCTTTACCGGTGCGCCCGTGCCGGAAGGTGCCGACTGCGTCGAGATGCAAGAGAACACCGAAGTACTCGACGATGGGCGGGTACGCTTTCTCGAAGCGTTGCAAACCCAGCAGAACATTCGCCCGCAAGGCCAGGAAACCCGCAAGGGCGAGGAGGTGATGAGCGCCGGCACCCGGCTGGGGCCGATCGAGCTGGGCCTGGCTGCGACCTTGGGCCACGGGCGCCTGGACGTGATACGCAAGGTGCGGGTGGCGGTGCTTTCCACGGGTGATGAACTGGTCGAACCCGGCCTGCCGCTGGGCCCCGGGCAAATCTACAACAGCAATCGTCGGCTGCTGGTCAGCTGGTTGCAACGGCTGGGCTGCGACGTGGTTGATGCAGGCATCCTGCCGGATGACCTGGCCCGTACCCGTGCTTGCCTGGCCTCTTTGGGCGATGTTGACCTGATCCTGTCTACCGGTGGCGTCTCGGTGGGGGAGGCCGACTACCTCGGTGCTGCCCTGCGCGAAGCCGGCGAGCTGGCGTTGTGGAAACTGGCGATCAAGCCGGGCAAGCCACTCACCTTCGGCCACTTCCAGGGCGTGCCGGTGATCGGCCTGCCAGGCAACCCGGCCTCGACCCTGGTCACCTTCGGCCTGCTGACCCGGCCCTACCTGTTGCGTCGCCAGGGCGTGGCCGATGTCACGCCGCTGCAGTTCGACATGCAGGCGGGCTTCGACTGGCCCAAGGCGGGCACGCGGCGTGAATACCTGCGTGCACGTATCGAGCAGGGCCAGGTGCGCATTTACAAGAACCAGAGCTCCGGCGTGCTGCGTAGCGCAGCCTGGGCGCAAGGGTTGGTGGAGGTGCGTGAGGGGCGCACGCTGAAGCAGGGCGACAGCGTGCCGTTCATTCCTTTCAGCGAGCTACTTGGCTGAGCGGCCCAGCCAGGCACTGCCCAGCGGCGCAGCCTCGGCTGGCGCTGCCTGGGCCAGGCGCATGTGCACGTTCTCCAGTTGCTGGGCCGCCACGCTCCAGTCGTGGCGTTGGCGGGCGAACTGCCGCCCGGCATCGCTCAACTGGCTCATGCGCCACGGCTGGTTGAGCAGTTGGGTGATCAGCAGCGCCAGCTGGTCGCCGTCATCGCTGCCCAGGTAATGCTCACCGTTGTTGGCCGCCAGGCCCGATACACCTTTGCCGGTGGTAATGACCGGCAGGCCTGCGGCCATGGCCTCCAGTATTTTGACCTTGGAGCCGCCGGCATAGCGCAACGGTGCAAAGAACAGTGCCGAACGCTTCTGCAGCTCACGCAGGTCGGGGCGGTAGCCGAACCATTCGATGCGCGGGTCGTTCCAGTGCAGTTTCCAGCTGGCCGGCAGGGCATGCCCTGCTATGGCCAGGCGTACCGCCGGGTTGCTCATCCATACCTGCGGCATGATGTCTTCCAGGGCCCACTCGATAGCCTCCAGGTTGGCGCCATACTCGAAGTTACCGACAAACAGCAGGCGCTGGCTGTGCAGCGCCGGTTGCACGTGCTGGTAGAAATCACAATCCACACCATTGACCACCACGTTCACCGGGCGCCCGCTGATCTGTGCGATCAGTTCGGCATCGTGGGCGCTGACCGCTACCAGTTCGGTGGGCTGGCGTAGCACCCGGTTTTCCCAGCGGCGGTAGCGCCAGCGGTCAAAGGCGTTGAGTGGGCGCAGCCACAGGGGCAGGCGGTCGTGGCAGGCGCCGCCCATCACCGACTCAAGGGTATGCTCGCTGAGCATGTACGGCAGCCCATGGGCCTGCAGGGCTTTTTCGAAGGGTTGGAAACTGTAGCTGTGCTCGATCTGGATCACATCCCAGGGTTCGTCCAGCAATTGCTCGAAGCGGTGCCGCAGGCAAGCGGACAGGCCGTTGATGATAGCCCGCATGGGGTAGTCGATGATCGGCGAGGCAAGCAGGTTCAGCGGGCTGTGCAGTGGCCGACGGGGTATCACGATCAGCCGTTCGAGTAGCGGCTCCAGGGCTTCCCGGGCCGTATCGCAGAGGGGGACTTTCGACTGCACCAGCAGGGTGATGCGGTGGCCCTGCTGTGCCAGTGCACGTATCAGGTGATATTGCCGGGTCTTGCTACCGCTGGTGGTCGGCCAGGGCAGGTAGGGCAGTGTCCAGAGAATACGCATGACCCGGAACCCTCAGTAAAGGCTGCAGATAGCAAGACGCGCCCGTTGGCAGCAACGTGTAGCCGCTGTCGGGGCGCGTCCATGGCAGGGTTGAATTCGGCCCGGCAACAGAAGTCAAAAGGCTGACCTTCCTGGGAAAAATCTTTGCCTGGGTCAAAAACTTGTCAAAAGTTCATTTTCTGAGCATAGCCGCGCATTCTCGGCTGTGGGGAAAAGACCCTGCTGGCTGCGCATTTTTTTTGCAGCCATGCAACGATCCTGGCAGCGGCGTGGTCGAGATCTGGGTTGGTCAACTTCACGGAGAGGCGCGATGCAAGGGCGCAAGGCAATGCTGATCCTGCACGGCAAGCAGGCAATGAACGAAGAACTGCGCAGTGCCGTGTACGAACTGCGCGAGAGCGGCTGGCCGCTGGATGTGCGAGTGACCTGGGAAGGTGGCGACGCCCAGCGACTGGTTGGCGAAGCGTTGGCTGCCGGCTACACGCACATTGTCGCGGGCGGCGGGGACGGCACGTTGCGCGATGTGGCCGAAGCCATGGGCCAGGCCGGTGGCCAGGCCAGCCTGGCCTTGTTGCCGCTGGGCACGGCCAACGATTTCGCCAAGGCTGCCGGCGTACCCCTGGAGCCTGCCGCAGCACTGCAGCTGCTCAATACCCCGGCGCAACCCATAGACCTGGGCCAGGCCGGCGACCAGTTGTTCCTCAACATGGCCACGGGAGGGTTTGGCAGCCAGGTCACTGCCAACACCTCCGAAGACCTGAAGAAAGTACTGGGTGCCGCGGCCTACCTGTTCACCGGGCTGTCGCGCTTCAGCGAACTGCAGGCCGCTTCGGTAGAGCTGCAAGGGCCTGACTTCCACTGGCAGGGGAGCTTGCTGGCGCTGGGTATCGGTAATGGTCGCCAGGCCGGGGGCGGGCAGGTGCTATGCCCCGAGGCTGTGGTGAACGATGGCTTGCTTGACATCGCCATCCTGCCCGCGCCACAGGAGGTGGTCGGGGCCCTGCGTGACCTGCTGGCCGGTGACGGCCTGTTCGTGCGCGCCAGGTTGCCTTGGGTCGAGATCAAGAGTTCGCAAGGCCTGGATATCAACCTTGATGGCGAGCCTTTGCAGGCCGACAACCTGCGTTTCCAGGCCAGGCCTGCCGCGTTGCGCTTGCACCTGCCGGCCGGGTCACCGTTGCTCAGTCGTCCAGGCTGATGATTTTTTCGCGTACGGCGAACAGTACCAGGCCGGCCACATCATGAATCTGCAGGCGCTTCATGATTTGCGAGCGGTGGGTTTCCACGGTCTTGATCGACAGGCCCAGGCCATTGGCGATTTCCCGGGTGGACTTGCCGCGCACGATCAGGCGCAGGATTTCCAGTTGTCGCGCAGTGAGGTTATGCCGCTCGCCCGTGGTGTGCTTGCCCTGCCTGGTGTGCCGTAGTGCCTGGTCGATGACAGTGTGGGCGATGGCCGGGCTGAGGTAGCGCTCGCCATTGCGCACTGCGGCCAGGGCCTGCTCCAGTTCGGTGGCGCTGGTGTCCTTGAGCAGGTAGCCGTGGGCGCCACTTTCCAGGGCCCGCATGATCAGGTCCGGGTCGGTGTGCATCGACAGGATCAGCACCTTGCAGTTGCTGCCGCTGGCGCGCAGCAGGGTGAGGGCGTCCAGGCCGCTGGTCGAACGCATGGAAATGTCCAGCAAGATGATGTCCGGGGCCAGTGCATGCACCTGTTCAAGCAACTGGCCGCCATCGTCGGCTTCACCGATCACGTCATAGCCGGGAATGTCGCAGACCAGTGCGCGCACACCCGCGCGGATCAGCGAGTGGTCGTCTACCAGCAGCAGTCTACAGGTCATGGTCGGTAATGCTCCTGGCACGTTGCTGGGTACGCGCAGGCCACGGGAAAACCGCTTCGATGCGCGTGCCCTGGCCAGGCTGGCTGGTGATGTCGAGGCAGCCCTGGAACGCGGTTACCCGCTCCTGCATGCCGGTCAGGCCGCGCTGGCCAGCCTCAGCCGGGTGCCGGGCGGGAATGAAGCCTTGGCCGTCGTCGTGAATCGACAACGCCAGCCCCTCGGCGGTGCGCTGCAAGCGGATGACCAGGTTTTTTGCCTGGGCGTGACGCAGCATGTTGGTCACGGCTTCCTGGGTAATGCGAAACACCGCCATGGCCACGGCCTCGTCGATACCCCCCAGGCGTTGGTTGCACGCCAGGCTCCAGTGCACACTGCTGCTGGCCAGGGTGCGCACCAGGTGCTCGCGAAGGCTGGCTTCCAGGCCAAGGCTCGCCAACTGCCGCGGGTTGAGCAGGGCGGAGACGTCGCGCACATTCCCCAGGGTGTCATCCAGCGTGCTGCGCAGCGCGTTGCAGTGGCCCTGAAGATCATCGGGCATACGCCGTTGCAGCCATTGCAGTTGCAGCTTGGCGGCGGTGAGCAGCTGCCCGATGTCGTCGTGCAGTTCCCGGCTCAGGTGCTGGCGCTCGTCTTCTTGCACCTTGAGCATGCGCTCGGCCAGTTCTGCCGGGCGCAGGCTAATCGACCTGGCACCCAGGCCAAGGTAGGCGGCGGTACCCAGCGTAGCGACCAACTGCAGCACCAGCAGGCCGGCCGGGATTGACTGGTTGGCCAGGTACAACATCAGGTTGGCGACCAACGAGGCCACGCCCAGCCCGACAGTCGCCCAACGCAGCAAGGCAACACGGGAGCAACAATGCACAGAAGTCTTCAAGCGTGGGAACATAGGTAGGGAAGCCACTGAAGTATTGCTGATGGAGGCCTTGCACAATGCTGTTCAGAGGCTTTGGCGCAGTACTTTCGCTGTTTACTCGAGCGCGTTACCTTTCAACCGCTCTTCAGGTAGCAAGCGTTTATGGGCGCGCATATTACCACTTCGCAGTGTTTCGGTCGCGGCGGGAAATGCTTTGAAACGCCTGACAGTTCGGCGGTTTTGGGTAGCAAAATGCCACCTTTTAATCCCGCGTGATGCACTTGCCTCACAACTAACGCGGCAATGATTCAACAGCGTCCCCCGAAAACTTGGAGAACTTCCCAAGTTCGACAGTGGCGGGGCTTGAATGAACGTGCTTAGTTGCACTTTGCATCAGGATGATACGGTGTGCTTGAGTGCGCGTGGAATGTGCCAGCTGCGACTTCTTCGTGCAGGTGGACGCACTCGCTACCTTGCTCGTTGCAGGCGGCGCAGGCGGGTGCAAGGGGTTGCCGTAGGGCCTTGGCCAGGCTACTCAGCAGCACCAGTTGCTCACCGATGTCCAGGTTCAGCCGCCCGGTACGGGTGTCGACCAATTCCAGTTGCCAGGCCAGCAAAGTAAGGCATTCCCCTACTACTGGCAGTGCTTCGCGTTGCAGGTAGCCGCCATGGCAGGCCGGTGCCAGCAGCTGTTGTAGGGCAGTGGTGTAATGGGCAACTTCACGCAGGCCCAGGCGCGTAGCCTGCCTGGCCAGGCTGCCAAGGGCTTTGTCCAGGCAGCAGCACGCGTCCGGGTCATTGTCGATCAGTTCCAGATGTTGCAGGCATTCCTGGGCCTGGGTCAGCAATACCTGGGCATCCACCAAGTAACCCTGCAAGGCGTCATCGAACGATAAGGCAGTGTCCATCATCAGGTCCCCGCGCGTGGCGCAGGCGCAGAGGGCGGGCACGCCGAAACGATAACTAGCAAAAGCCTGACTCCATTCATGCATTGAGAATGGCGTCACATTAATGGCTAAAGGATATCGCGAATATCAGGTTGCACCCGATTGCGACTAAGGGTTTCCCTGATGTCTGGCTAAGGTGAGGGGCTTTTTTCAGCCTTGATGATTGACCGTGCGATGCCCACAGTCAAGCATGATGTTAAAGTGATATCAATTGCCTTGGCGGCATTTTCCCTCAAGGGTCAAGGTGTGCGTGAAACCGCCGATACAGGGTGGATGATTTCTCTTTTTCCGACTCAAGCCTGGGGGCTTTCCAATGGCTGGCATTCTCGACACCGTAGACCAACGCACGCAACTGGTGGGCGAGAACCGCCTCGAAATTCTCATGTTTCGCCTGGCCGGCCGTCAGCTGTTCGCGATCAACGTGTTCAAGGTGCAGGAAGTGCTGCAACTGCCCAAGCTGACCCTGATGCCCCAGCGCCACGCCTTCGTCTGCGGGGTGGTCAACCTGCGTGGCCAGACCTTGCCGGTGATCGACCTGTCCCAGGCGATCGGCATGCGCCCGCTGCAGCCGGGGCCGGACAGCACCATCATCGTCACCGAATACAACCGATCGGTGCAGGCCTTCCTGGTGGGCGGTGTCGACCGCATCGTCAACATGAACTGGGAGTCGATCATGCCGCCGCCTACCAGTGCCGGCCGCCAGCACTACCTGACCGCCATCACCAAGGTCGATGAAAAGCTGGTGGAGGTGATCGACGTGGAAAAGGTGCTGGCCGAAATCGTGCCGTACAACGCCCGGGTGTCGGGCGAAAAGCTCGCCGACCCGGTACTGGCCCGGGCCCGTGGGCGCGAGGTGCTGCTGGTGGACGACTCCAGCGTGGCCCTGGCGCAATTGCGCGACACCTTGTCCCAGCTGGGGGTGAAGCTGCATGTGGCCAGTGACGGCCTGAAGGCGCTACGCATGCTCAAAGGCTGGGCCGATGCCGGCGAGGACGTGTGCGAGAAGCTGCTGATGGTGTTTACGGATGCCGAAATGCCGGAAATGGACGGCTATCGCCTGACCACCG
The DNA here is from genome assembly GCF_050280665.1 of Pseudomonas sp. NPDC089547. Lineage (NCBI taxonomy): Bacteria > Pseudomonadati > Pseudomonadota > Gammaproteobacteria > Pseudomonadales > Pseudomonadaceae > Pseudomonas > Pseudomonas sp. NPDC089547. Next base: position 14,222 of record NZ_JBNNVS010000018.1, read on the forward strand.
AGATTCGCAGCGACGCACGCTTGCGGCAGCTCTACGTCGTCCTGCACACCTCGTTGTCGGGCAGTTTCAACGAATCCATGGTGAAGAAGGTGGGCTGCGACAACTTCCTGTCCAAGTTCCAGCCTGATCGCCTGGTCGATGTAGTCAAACAACGCCTGCTGCTGGATACCACCACTGCGTGATCGCCAGGCCAGCCGGGTATAAGCTTGGCTTTTGGCATGACGCGAGGCGGCAGGGATGTTTGTCAGTGAGTTGTATCGGTACCCGGTGAAGTCAGGGCAGGCGCAACGCCTGCAGGCTTCAAGGGTAGGGTTGTTGGGGTTGCAGGGCGACCGGCGCTGGATGGTGGTCGAGGAAGAAAATGGACGCTTCCTGACCCAGCGGGCCTGGCCGCAACTTGGCCAGCTTCAGGCGAGCGATGACGACAGTGGCCAGCTGCTGTTGCAGGCGCCCGGAAAGGCGCCGTTGCAAGTGGCGGTACCACCTGCCGATGACGCCCTGCGGGGTGTGACCATCTGGCGTGACACGCTGCGTGTACCGGATGCCGGCGATGCTGCTGCGGCCTGGCTGAGCGAGTTGCTGGGCAAGGCCGTGCGCTTGGTGCATTGCCCGGAGCAGCGCGCGCGCTACCTGCCCAATGGTTATGGCTTCAACAGTGACCGTGCGGCGTTTCCGGATGGCTTTCCGTTGTTGCTGATTGGGCAGGGCTCGCTTGACGAGCTCAACCGGCGTATTGGCCGGCCCATGGATATGCTGCGCTTTCGGCCCAATCTGGTGGTGCAGGGGGCAGAGCCCTTCGCCGAAGATGGCTGGAAGCGGGTTCGCATCGGCAACCTTGAATTTCGTGTGCTCAAGCCCAGTGTGCGGTGCATCTTCACCACGATCGATCCGGCAACCGGAGAGCGCAGTAGTGACCGCGAGCCAATGGCCACGCTGAAGACCTTTCGTGAGAAGGAGGGGGATGTGCTGTTCGGGCAGAACCTGGCGGTGGATGGCAGTGGCAGGCTGGAAGTAGGGATGGAAGTCGAAATCCTCGAATAGCTGAGCCGGCCTCTTCGCGGGTAAACCCGCTCCCACAGGAATCTCGCTCCCCTCATGTCACATTGGGACCTGTGGGAGCGGGTTTGCCCGCGAAAAGGCCGGCACAGCCTCAGCAAATTTTACATGTCGTCGAAATACCGCTCATGCCAATCCACCAGTGGCTGGGGCGAGTTCAGCTTCTGCCCGTAGATCACCGAATACGACAGCACGTTCTGCACATACTGGCGGGTTTCGTCGAAGGGGATGGATTCCACCCACACATCGAAGCTCAGGTGCTTGGCGCCTTTGAGCCACTGGCGCACGCGCCCGGGGCCGGCATTGTAGGCCGCCGAAGCCAACACCCGGTTGCCGTTGAACTGGCTGTGCACCTGGCTCAGGTAGGCTGCGCCCAACTGGATGTTCTTGTCCGGGTTCAGCACCTGCGCGGGTGATGCCAGCGGGATGCTGAACTTGCGCGCAGTTTCCTTGGCGGTGGCCGGCATCAGCTGCATCAGGCCGCTGGCGCCCACCGGTGAGCGCGCATCTTCCATGAATGCACTCTCCTGGCGGGTGATGGCGAATACCCAGCTCGAATGCAGCCCACGGACCTTGGCTTCGCGCACCAGCGTATCGCGATGGGCCATCGGGAAACGGATGTCCAGGTCGTCCCAGTATTGCGCCTGGCTGATGGTGCGGATGGCCGGGAAATACCAGCGCAGGTCGTAGCCCAGGCGTGCCTGGGCAACCATTTCGTCACGGGTGAAGTGGCGGCTCACGTGGTACCACTCGCGACGGCCTTCGACGATCTGGCCGCGGGCGTGGAACTCCAGGGCCCGGCGGATACCCGGCGTGTTGCGCACCTTGTTGACCAGTTGTGGGCTCAGCAGCAGCGGCTTGTTGTTCAGCTGGTAAGGCGTCTGCGCCCGGTCGGCGGCGAGGAAGCCATAAAAATCGCGCTCACGTGCCACGGTCTTGTACAGCAGCGGGATCTGCGGGTTGTTCGGCTGTGCCAGCTCCAGGCTGCGCGCCTGCCAGTACTTCCAGCGGCTGCTGCTGGCCAGGTCCTGGGGCAGGCGCTTGGTCAGCTCGTAGGCGTCTTCCCAGCGGCCCAGGCGCAACAGCAGGCGCAGGCGCCATTCGCTGACGGTGTTGTCGCGCAATTCAGGGTCGTAGCGGGTCATCAGGTCGAGTGCGCGGGGGTCGTAGCGGCGCGCCAGGGTCAGGCCGATTTCGCGGGCGATAGCGACCTTCTCGTCGCGGGAAAAGTGCATGCGCTGGGCGTAATCGTCGAGCAGTGCCATGGCCTGTTCGGGGTCTTGCCGGGCCAGGCGGCGCAGGCCGAGGCTGACAACATCGGACATGGCTTCGTTGGCCGGGGTGAAGCGCGACGGCTGGTTGAGCAACTCAGGTTTTTGGGCCACGTCGACCAGCAGGCGGCCCTGCGGGCCGAGGGTGGTCAGGGTCTTGACCAGGTTGTTGGCCAACGCATAGTTGCGCGCCTGGGCCGCCAGCTTGGTGCGCTCCCAGCGCTTGGCCTCGGTCAGCTGGCCTTCAGCTGCCCACATGCCGAACAGCGTGTCGCACGCGGCAGGCTGCGACTTGCCGACGTTCCACAGTTTGTCGGCCGTGGCGTAGCCTTCGGCGCGCAGGCCGTGGCTGAGCTGATACTGGCCGTTGAGGCAGTCCAGTTCGGTGAAGTTGAGCTTGGGGTCGTAGTACTTGACGAAAGTGTTCCATTCGCCGCGTTCGGCCAGCCAACGCAGCCAGCGGAGTTTCATCCAGTTGGCCTGGGGCAGGTCGCCATGCTTGGCGAGGAAACCTTCGATTTCCTGGTTGCTGGCGGTTTTCAGGCGGGCAGTGAGTTCGTCGTAAGCCAGGTACGGGGTCAGCGGGTAGTCGCTGAGGGCCTGCGCATAGCGCAGGTACGGGCCTTTGTCGCCCTTGGCCAGTGCACGCTTGGCTTCGTCGTAATACTGGCGTTGCTGGGTGAGGTCGGTGGCCTGCGCCGCGCAGGTGGCAGCGGTGAGCAGCAGGCAGGATGCAATGTGTAACAGGCGGCTGCGCATGATACGTCCGGGCAGTTGAACCATGGGGTAGTGACGGCGGAGCCAGCACTGTTGGAAACAATTGCCTTAGCTTAGCCGTTTGCCGGCGGCGGGTGAAAGCACTGTGCTTGTATCGGGATATTAAGTTCGACCAGATGTCGCAAAGCCTTCGTCGGGTGGCCAGGCGGATGCCGTCGAGGGCCAAGTCAGGTAGAATGCGCGCCCGATTTATGGAGACCAACATGACCCTGCTCAAATTCAGCGATGTGTCCCTCGCATTCGGCGCCATGCCGCTGCTGGACAAAGTGTCCTGGCAGATCGCTCGTGGTGAGCGGGTGTGCATCATCGGCCGCAACGGCACCGGCAAGTCGAGCATGCTGCGCCTGGTCAAGGGCGAGCAGAAGGGCGACGACGGTGAAGTCTGGCGTGCCCCGGGCCTGAAGATCGGCGAGCTGCCGCAAGAACTGCCGGTGGCCGACGAGCGCACGGTGTTCGATGTGGTGGCCGCTGGCCTGGACGGCGTAGGCGAATTGCTGGCGCAGTTCCATCACCTGAGCATGAACATCCAGGGTGACGAAGACCTGGAAAAGCTCATGCACGTTCAGCACGAGCTGGAAGCGCGTGATGGCTGGCGCCTGCAGCAGGTGGTAGAGAGCACCCTCAGCCGCCTGCAACTGCCGGCCGACAAGACCCTGGCCGAACTGTCCGGTGGCTGGCGCCGCCGTGTGCTGCTGGCCCAGGCGCTGGTATCCGAGCCAGACCTGTTGCTGCTCGACGAACCGACCAACCACCTGGATATCGGTGCCATCGCCTGGCTGGAAGAAGCCCTGCGCGGCTTCAACGGCGCGGTGCTGTTCATTACCCACGACCGTTCCTTCCTGCAGAACCTGGCCACCCGTATCCTGGAACTGGACCGTGGCGGCCTGATCGACTGGAATGGCGACTACGCCAGCTTCCTGGTGCACAAGGAGGCCGCACTGGCCGCCGAGGAAACTGCCAACGCGCTGTTCGACAAGCGCCTGGCCCAGGAAGAAGTGTGGATCCGCCAGGGCATCAAGGCCCGCCGTACCCGTAACGAAGGCCGCGTGCGTGCACTGAAGGCCCTGCGTATGGAGCGTGGTGAGCGCCGCGAGCGCCAGGGCAAGGCCAATATCCAGATCGAATCGGCGGAAAAGTCCGGCAAGCAGGTCATGGTGCTGGAGAACGTGAGCTTCCATCACCCTGACGGGCCGATGCTGGTCAAGGATTTCTCCATGGTCCTGCAGCGCGAGGACCGTATCGGCCTGCTGGGCGCCAATGGTACCGGCAAGACCACCTTGCTCAAGATGATGCTCGGTGACCTTGAACCGACCGCAGGCAAGGTTGAGCGTGGCACCAAGCTGGAAGTGGCCTACTTCGACCAGATGCGCCACCAGCTTGACCTTGAAAAGACCGTGATCGACAACCTGGCCGAAGGCCGTGACTTTATCGAGATCGATGGCCAGAACCGCCACGTGCTGAGCTACCTGGGCGACTTCCTGTTCAGCCCTCAGCGTGCGCGTACGCCGGTCAAGGCGCTGTCCGGTGGTGAGCGTGCACGCCTGCTGCTGGCCAAGCTGTTCAGCAAGCCGGCCAACTTGCTGGTACTCGACGAACCGACCAACGATCTGGACGTGGAAACCCTCGAGCTGCTCGAGGAAGTGCTGTCCAACTACAAGGGCACCGTGCTGATCGTCAGCCACGACCGGGCCTTCCTCGACAACGTCGTCACCAGCACCCTGGTGTTCGAAGGCGAGGGCAAGGTGCGTGAGTACGTGGGTGGCTACGAGGACTGGATCCGCCAGGGCGGCTCGCCGAAGCTGCTGGGTGTCACCGAAAGCAAGAGCGGCAAATCGGCGCTCAACAGCGCGGTGGTGGAGAAGGTCGAGGCCAAGCCTGTGCCCGTTGCTGCGCCGGTGGCGGAAGAAGCGCCGAAGAAGAAGCTCAGCTACAAGCTGCAGCGTGAGTTGGAGATGCTGCCAGGGCAGATCGACGAAGTTGAGCAGCGTATGGCTGAGGCTCAGGAAGAAGTGAGTGCGGCGGGCTTCTATCAGCGGCCGATTGCAGAAACCTCGGCAGTGCTGGCGAAGATCGAGAAGTTGCAGGGTGAGCTGGATGCCCTGGTAGAGCGCTGGGCCGAGCTGGAAGGCTGATTTGCGTTAGCCTGACCCGGCCTCTTCGCGGGCAAGCCCGCTCCCACAGGTGTTGCACTGCATTTGATAGCGGTGCGGTCCCTGTGGGAGCGGGCTTGCCCGCGAAGAGGCCGGAACAGGTTAAATCATTCCTTCTTCAGCAACCGCACTGCCAACACATCACACGGCGCCCCATGCAGCACGTCATTGGCCGTGGAGCCCAGCAGCAATGCCAGGCCATGGCGGCCATGGCTGCCGACCACGATCAGGTCGCACTTCTGGTCCTTGGCCAGCTGGTGAATCTCTTGGCGTGGTTGGCCGTAGGTCAGGTGCGAGTCGCCGCGCTGGATGTCCGGGTACTTGTTGAACAGGCGGTCCATGCGCTCCTTGGCCTGATCGAACTGTTGCTGTTGCAGCTGCGACAGGTCCATCGGTACGTCACCGCCGAATGCCATGGCCATCGGCTCGACGATGTGCACCAGCGAAACCTTGGCATTCGAAGGTTTGGCCAGCGCCATGGCGCGCTTGATCACCGGATCGCATTCTTCGGTCAGGTCGACGGCGACCAACAAATGTTCGTATTGCATGAGCGGTACTCCTGACAATCGCGATAGAAGAAGTATGGTCGCTTTCGGGCGGGTCTTCCGTGAAAAATGGCTAACCAGCTCATTTGCAACGCTTTATGGGATCTACTGATATGACGGTATTGCTGGTGGTGTCAATCCTTGCGCTGATTCTCAGCCCGCTTTCCTGGCTGCGTTCCTCGCGCAAGCAGAGCGAGCAGATGAAGCTGCGCCTGGAGGCGCGGCGCATGGGGCTGGCCATGCAGCTGGCGCCGCAGCAGTGGCCGCATTGGCTGGAGAAGGAGCCGCCAAGCCCTTGCCCGCAGTACCATCGGGCGCGGCGTCGCGGCCATGAGGACAGCTTCAGCTTCTGGCAGATAAGCCCTGGGGTGTGGTGGAACCAATGGCGTGAGCCCTGCGAAGACCCGCGCTTCATGGAAGCTCTGGCGCGCTTGCCGGCGAGCGTCTACAAGGTCGAGGCCGATGCGCGGATGATTGCGTTGTACTGGACTGAACGGGGCGATACGGCTGTGTTGCAGGATGTTGCCTACGTACTCGAAACCCTGGCGTGACAGTTGATTCATGACCTGACGCCAATCCCTGTGGGAGCGGGCACGCCCGCGAACACCGGCAAAGCCGGTGCCACACACCGAGTTGCCAGCTTCGCGGGCACGCCCGCTCCCACAGGGAACGAGTTGAATTCAATAGCACATAACGACAAAGCGGCGGCTTGGCAGATCCCCTGAAGGGGTGGGGTGCCAAGTCGCCGCTTTGCGTTCTGCTGTCGCAGAAAAGGCCAGGCAGGCCGGGTATTCATTCAAGCAAGTGCCAGTGTAGCCGCCCGAAGTCGCCGCGCAAGCGAAAAGTTGCAGCGTTCTTGCCGCAGCTGTGGTCAATCGCTGACATGAATGGTCGGCGATCACTGTCATCATGTTTTGTACCAAGACGATACAAAATGACTGGAAAGTCGCGTTTTCGCCGTGCTCGCGAGCATTTGACAACGCCGATCTTTTCGGAGAATGTGTGCACACCCAAATCAAACGGGCGTATGAATTGAGCGTTTGTATGTCATGACGCCAAGCCATACTTCCGACTAGCGCGCTGACGGGTGTGCCTGGGGCGGGGCAGATAGGCCTGCTTCTGCTGCAGCGATCGGCGTGTACAGTTCAGCTTCCATATCGTGGAGATCAGTTGATGATTTACGAAGGTAAAGCCATCACGGTTAAGGCTCTTGAAAGTGGCATCGTCGAGCTCAAGTTCGACCTCAAGGGTGAGTCCGTCAACAAGTTCAACCGCCTGACCCTGAACGAGCTGCGCCAGGCTGTCGACGCCATCCAGGCCGACGCCTCGGTGAAGGGCGTGATCGTCAGCAGTGGCAAGGACGTGTTCATCGTCGGCGCCGACATCACCGAGTTCGTCGACAACTTCAAGCTGCCCGAGGCCGAACTGGTCGCCGGCAACCTGGAAGCCAACCGCATCTTCAGTGCCTTCGAAGACCTCGAAGTGCCGACCGTTGCTGCCATCAACGGCATCGCCCTGGGCGGCGGCCTGGAAATGTGCCTGGCGGCTGACTACCGGGTCATGTCCACCAGCGCCAAGATCGGCCTGCCGGAAGTCAAGCTGGGGATCTACCCGGGCTTCGGCGGTACCGTGCGCCTGCCGCGCCTGATCGGCTCGGACAATGCCATCGAGTGGATCGCCTCCGGCAAGGAAAACCGCGCCGAAGACGCGCTGAAAGTGGGTGCCGTCGACGCTGTGGTTGCGCCTGAGCTGCTGCAGGCCGGTGCCCTGGACCTGATCAAGCGCGCCATCAGTGGCGAGCTGGACTACAAGGCCAAGCGCCAGCCCAAGCTGGAAAAGCTCAAGCTCAATGCCATTGAGCAGATGATGGCCTTCGAAACTGCCAAGGGCTTCGTTGCCGGCCAGGCCGGCCCGAACTACCCGGCCCCGGTCGAAGCCATCAAGACTATCCAGAAAGCCGCCAACTTTGGCCGCGACAAAGCGCTCGAAGTGGAAGCCGCAGGCTTTGCCAAGCTGGCCAGGACCTCGGTTGCCGAAAGCCTCATCGGCCTGTTCCTGAACGATCAGGAACTCAAGCGCAAGGCCAAGGCACATGACGAGATCGCCCACGACGTGAAGCAGGCCGCCGTGCTCGGCGCTGGCATCATGGGTGGCGGCATCGCTTACCAGTCGGCGGTCAAGGGCACCCCGATCCTGATGAAGGACATCCGCGAGGAAGCCATTCAACTGGGCCTCAACGAGGCTTCCAAGTTGCTTGGCAACCGCGTCGACAAGGGCCGCCTGACCCCGGCCAAGATGGCCGAGGCGCTCAACGCCATTCGCCCGACCCTGTCCTATGGCGATTTCGCCAATGTCGACATCGTCGTCGAAGCCGTGGTCGAGAACCCGAAAGTGAAGCAGGCCGTGCTGGCTGAAGTGGAAGGCCAGGTGAAGGAAGATGCAATCCTTGCCTCCAACACCTCGACCATCTCCATCAACCTGCTGGCCAAGGCACTCAAACGCCCGGAAAACTTCGTCGGCATGCACTTCTTCAACCCGGTGCACATGATGCCGCTGGTGGAAGTGATCCGTGGTGAAAAGTCCAGTGAAGTGGCGGTCGCCACTACCGTGGCCTACGCCAAGAAAATGGGCAAGAACCCGATCGTGGTCAACGACTGCCCGGGCTTCTTGGTCAACCGTGTGCTGTTCCCATACTTCGGCGGCTTTGCCAAGCTGGTCAGCGCCGGTGTCGACTTTGTGCGCATCGACAAGGTAATGGAAAAGTTCGGCTGGCCGATGGGCCCGGCGTACCTGATGGACGTGGTCGGCATCGACACCGGCCACCATGGCCGCGACGTGATGGCCGAAGGCTTCCCTGACCGCATGAAGGACGAGCGTCGCTCGGCCGTCGACGCGCTGTACGAGGCCAACCGCCTGGGCCAGAAGAATGGCAAGGGCTTCTACGCCTACGAAACCGACAAGCGCGGCAAGCCGAAGAAAGTCTTCGACGCCACCGTGCTCGATGTGCTCAAGCCGATCGTGTTCGAGCAGCGTGAAGTGACCGACGAAGACATCATCAACTGGATGATGGTGCCGCTGTGCCTGGAGACCGTGCGTTGCCTGGAAGACGGCATTGTCGAAACTGCCGCTGAAGCCGACATGGGCCTGGTCTATGGCATTGGTTTCCCTCCCTTCCGCGGTGGTGCGCTGCGTTACATCGACTCGATCGGTGTGGCCGAATTCGTCGCCCTGGCCGATCAGTACGCCGATCTGGGGCCGCTGTACCACCCGACTGCGAAGCTGCGTGAAATGGCCAAGAACGGCCAGCGCTTCTTCAACTGAGCGGTCAACGAGCTAGAGCGAGAGATTTGATATGAGCCTGAATCCAAGAGACGTGGTGATTGTCGACTTCGGTCGCACGCCAATGGGCCGCTCCAAGGGTGGCATGCACCGCAATACCCGCGCCGAAGACATGTCGGCGCACCTGATCAGCAAGCTGCTGGAGCGCAACGACAAGGTCGACCCGAAAGAGGTCGAGGACGTGATCTGGGGCTGCGTCAACCAGACCCTGGAGCAGGGCTGGAACATCGCCCGCATGGCCTCGCTGATGACCCAGATCCCGCATACGTCTGCAGCGCAGACCGTCAGCCGTCTGTGTGGCTCGTCGATGAGCGCACTGCACACCGCTGCCCAGGCCATCATGACCGGTAACGGTGATGTGTTCGTGGTCGGTGGCGTGGAGCACATGGGCCATGTCAGCATGATGCACGGCGTTGACCCCAACCCGCACCTGTCCTTGCATGCTGCCAAGGCTTCCGGGATGATGGGCCTGACTGCGGAAATGCTCGGCAAGATGCACGGCATCACCCGTGAGCAGCAGGACCTGTTCGGCCTGCGTTCGCACCAGTTGGCCCACAAGGCCACGGTCGAAGGCAAGTTCAAGGACGAAATCATCCCGATGCAGGGCTATGACGAGAACGGCTTCCTGAAGGTGTTCGATTTCGACGAAACCATTCGCCCGGAAACCACCCTTGAAGGCCTGGCGTCGCTCAAGCCGGCGTTCAACCCGAAAGGCGGTACCGTCACTGCCGGTACCTCGTCGCAGATCACCGATGGTGCTTCGTGCATGATCGTGATGTCTGGCCAGCGCGCCATGGACCTGGGTATCCAGCCGTTGGCGGTGATCCGTTCGATGGCGGTGGCCGGTGTCGATCCGGCAATCATGGGCTATGGCCCGGTGCCGTCGACCCAGAAAGCCCTCAAGCGTGCCGGCCTGACCATGGCCGACATCGACTTCATCGAGCTCAATGAAGCCTTCGCCGCACAGGCCCTGCCTGTGCTGAAAGACTTGAAAGTGCTCGACAAGATGGATGAGAAGGTTAACCTGCACGGCGGCGCCATTGCCTTGGGCCACCCGTTCGGTTGCTCCGGGGCCCGTATTTCGGGCACCCTGCTCAACGTCATGAAGCAGAATGGCGGTACCCTGGGGGTGGCGACCATGTGCGTCGGCCTTGGCCAAGGTATCACCACTGTCTTCGAACGCGTCTGATCGCGTAGCGGGACAGCAGCCGGGGCCTTGTGCCCCGGTTTTTGTTTTTTTCAGGTTTAGTCAAGAGGGTGGGCAACATGCAGATACAACCAGGCGTATACCGGCATTACAAAGGGCCTGAGTACCGTGTCTTCAGTGTTGCGCGGCACTCCGAGAGCGAAGAGTGGATGGTGTTCTACCAGTGCCTGTATGGTGATTACAGCTTCTGGGTGCGGCCACTTTCGATGTTCCAGGAATCTGTCGAGGTTGACGGCGAGCAAGTGCCACGCTTTGCTTTGGTCAAGGCCGAAGAGGGGCTGCCTGGGTTGCTGGGCAAGTCGCACGCATGATCGTTCGAACTTGACCTCACACTTTTGCCACTATATATAGCGGTGCCGCGTCCGGCACCTGACGCGTTTTTTATCTTCAGATTCAGGAATACTCCGATCCATGGGCAAATCGCTGGTCATTGTGGAATCCCCGGCCAAGGCCAAGACCATCAACAAGTACCTGGGCAACCAGTACGTGGTGAAGTCGAGTATCGGCCATATCCGAGACCTCCCCACCAGCGGTTCGGCCAGCGCAAGCAAAGAGCCGGCCGCCAAGCGTGGCAAGGCCGCGGGTGAGGCACCGGCCCTTTCGCCGAAAGAGAAGGCCCGCCGCCAGCTGGTGGCACGCATGGGCGTCGACCCCGATCATGGCTGGAAGGCCAAGTACGAGATCCTGCCTGGCAAGGAAAAGGTGATCGAAGAGCTGCGCCGCCTGGCCAAGGATGCCGACACCATCTATCTCGCAACCGACTTGGACCGCGAAGGGGAAGCCATTGCCTGGCACCTGCGCGAGGCTATCGGCGGCGACGACACCCGCTACAAGCGCGTGGTGTTCAACGAAATTACCAAAAAGGCCATTCAGGAGGCCTTCTCGCAGCCGGGCGAACTGGACATCGACAGGGTCAATGCCCAGCAGGCGCGCCGCTTCCTCGACCGTGTGGTGGGTTACATGGTCTCGCCGCTGCTGTGGGCCAAGATCGCCCGTGGCCTGTCTGCCGGCCGCGTGCAGTCGGTGGCGGTAAAGCTGGTGGTGGAGCGCGAGCGCGAAATCCGTGCGTTCATCCCGGAAGAGTACTGGGAGATCCACGCCGACCTCGGTACGGCCAAGAACGCCAAGGTGCGTTTCGAGGTGGCACGCGAGAAGGGCGAGGCCTTCAAGCCGCTGAACGAAGCTCAGGCCATGGCCGCGCTGGAGAAGCTCAAGGCCTCCAGCTACAGCGTGGTCAAGCGTGAAGACCGCCCGACCAGCAGCAAGCCGTCGGCACCGTTCATTACCTCCACCCTGCAGCAGGCGGCCAGTAATCGCCTGGGCTTCGGGGTGAAGAAGACCATGATGATGGCCCAGCGCTTGTACGAAGCCGGCTACATCACTTACATGCGTACCGACTCGACCAACCTGTCGGCCGATGCGCTGGACATGGCACGCAGCTACATCGAGCGCGAGTTCGGCAAGCAGTACCTGCCGGATGCGCCGCTGGTCTACGGCAGCAAGGAAGGGGCCCAGGAGGCGCACGAAGCCATTCGTCCTTCCGATGTGAATACCCACCCGACCAAGCTCACTGGCATGGAGCGCGACGCCGAACGCCTGTACGAGCTGATCTGGCGCCAGTTCCTGGCCTGCCAGATGCCGCCAGCCCAGTACCTTTCCACCAGCGTCACCGTGGCCGCTGGCGACTTCGAGCTGCGCGCCAAGGGCCGTATCCTCAAGTTCGACGGTTACACCCGCGTACTGCCACAGCAGAGCAAGCCGGGCGAAGACGATGTGCTGCCTGAAATGGTCCAGGGCGAAGCGCTGAAGCTGATCCAGATCGACCCGAGCCAGCACTTCACCAAGCCGCCGGCGCGCTTCACCGAAGCCAGCCTGGTCAAGGAAATGGAAAAGCGCGGTATTGGTCGCCCGTCGACCTATGCGGCGATCATCTCCACCATCCAGGACCGCGGCTATGTGACCTTGCACAACCGCCGCTTCTATTCCGAGAAGATGGGCGATATCGTCACCGAGCGCCTGTCGGAGAGCTTCTCCAACCTGATGGACTACGGCTTTACCGCCGACATGGAAGAGAACCTCGACGACGTGGCCCAGGGCGAGCGTGACTGGAAGAACGTGCTCGACGAGTTCTACGGCGACTTCAGCAAGAAGTTGCAGACTGCCGAATCCAGCGAAGACGGCATGCGCGCCAACCAGCCGACCATGACCAACATTGCCTGTAAGGAATGTGGCCGGCCGATGATGATCCGCACCGCTTCCACGGGTGTATTCCTGGGCTGCTCGGGCTATAGCCTGCCGCCCAAAGAGCGTTGCAAGGCCACCGTCAACCTGGTGCCGGGCGACGAGATTGCCGCTGATGATGAGGGTGAGTCGGAATCCCGAGTGTTGCTGGGCAAGCACCGCTGCCCGATCTGCGCCACGGCGATGGATGCCTACCTGCTCGATGAGAAGCACAAGCTGCACATCTGCGGTAACAACCCGGATTGCGCCGGCTACGAGATCGAAGAAGGCAACTACCGCATCAAGGGCTACGAAGGGCCGAGCCTGGAGTGCGACAAGTGCGGCAGCGAGATGCAGTTGAAGACCGGCCGTTTTGGCAAGTTCTTCGGTTGCACCAACCCGGCGTGCAAGAACACCCGCAAGCTGCTCAAGAGCGGCGAAGCGGCGCCACCGAAGATGGACAAGGTGGACATGCCGGAGCTCAAGTGCGAGAAGGTCGACGACACCTACGTGCTGCGTGATGGCGCTTCGGGGTTGTTCCTGGCCGCCAGCCAGTTCCCGAAGAACCGCGAAACCCGTGCGCCGCTGGTGCTGGAAATTGTGCCGCACAAACATGAGATCGACCCGAAGTACCACTTCCTGTGCGAGGCGCCGCAGAAGGATCCGGAAGGCCGCCCGGCGGTAATCCGTTACAGCCGCAAGACCAAGGAGCAGTACGTGCAGTCCGAGGTTGATGGCAAGCCGACCGGCTGGAAGGCGTTCTACGACGGTAATGCGTGGAAGGTTGAAGACAAGCGCTGATTCATCAGTGCAGTAATTGGGGCCGCCATGTCGGCTCTTGCATCAATCTTCTGGCCTGCGCGGTACTTGTAGGAGCGGCCTTGTGTCGCGAAAGGGCTGCGAAGCAGCCCCAGAAATTTATGCATTGGCGCCGAAATCCTGGGGCTGCTTTGCAGCCCTTTCGCGACACAAGGCCGCTCCTACACTGACCGCGTTAACCGGTGAGGGGGCAACCCCGCAAAGCGGCCCCAATCATTTATGATGCAGCTATCCGCCTTGCAGCCTCATGGGAGGGCACAGAAATGGCCCAGGAACTCTACACCCGCACCAACCAGAAACTGTTCTTTGCCGGCCTGGCCCTGGAGTCCATGGCCAAGGCTGAACAAAGCCAGGCCATGAACGCCCAGGGCCTGGTGCAGGCCGAGCGCGAGTCGGCGCTGTTCCACCTGTACGGCGCGCTGCTGGGCTTGTGCCATGAAATCGGTGGTTTCTATCGCTTGCCGGTTGTGGCAACGGTTGAGCAAGCGCTGGCCGACGACGCGCTGAATGGTATCGCCATTCCGGAAGTGGCTGAGCTGTTGGAAATTGCCCGTCAGCGCGAAACCTGGCTAGCGCAAATGCTAGGTGCTTATGCTGATTTGTTCCGACCACCTGTCGCGAAGAAAACGCCGAAAACGGATGTTACCCAGCCCCTGATCCAGGCCGTCAACCTTGATGAACCCGAGCACCCTGCGCTGTCCCGTGCCGAGCTGGAAAGCTGGCGCAACAACCTCAAAGGTTTGGTGAGACGTTTCCGCGACGCGTTGAGTGAGTGCTGATAGCCGCTTCGGCTGGTACAATGTTGGCCTTTCGCGGAGAACTGCCATTTATGTCTACGTCTTTTCTGGAAATTGTCGAGTTGCCTGATGGCCGCATCGAACTGCGTCGCGCCGAGGATGAGGGCTCTCTGGTAACCCTGGATTTCTCGGAAGACGCCAAGGTATTCCTGCAGGGTCAGCATGTTGAAGTGGCCAAGGCCATGCTCAGCGTGGGTGTGCAGATGGCCGGTCGCCTGATGGATGGCGAGCTGGAGAAAGATGAAGGGCCGCGTGTGCTGCACTGATGCAGCAGCTGGGCGTCAGGCTACTTGAATTGACAGGCAAAGCCTGAACATCAGCCGAGGCGGATGTTCAGGCTTTGTGCATTTCCGGCACTGGCTGCGCGCAGCAGTTGCTGGCGTGAAGTGGCGTTGACACTGCCTAGCCAGCTGACCACGGTGTGGCTGAGCCCCAGGCGTAACACTTCGCAAGCCAGTTGCAGCGGGCTTTGGTTGCTGCGAGGGTGCAGCAGCAGGATACGTTCACGGTTGAGGCCGGCGTCGCGCAGCCAGGCCTGAGTCAGGCTCGACGGCGGGGCGATCAGGGTCAGCCAGCGGGTCTCGTCTTCTTCGCTCAGCTCGCGCAAAACCGGTGCCAGCAGGCTTTGGCAGTGCCCAGGGGCGCCGCGCAGTGACAGTTCGCTGAACAGCTCGGGTTGGCTGCTCTTGCGTGTCGGCTCACTGGATTTAAGACCCGGTAGTACGGGCTGGGCGAGGAATGCTTCGAACAGTGGCAACTGGGCTTGCTCGGGTGCGTGAATGAACTGCTGCATGACGCCTCCTGGATCAGCGGCGAATGACGCCGACGCTCAAGCCCTCGATCACCAGTTCCTGTTCTTTCAGGTCGACTTCGATAGGGGCGAATTCGGGGTTTTCGGCAAGCAGCCAGACCTTGCTGCCTTCACGTTTGAAGCGCTTGACGGTCACTTCGTCGCCGATGCGGGCCACTACGATCTGGCCATTGCGCGCTTCACGGCAGGTGTGAACTGCCAGCAGGTCGCCGTCGAAGATGCCGACGTCTTTCATGCTCATGCCGTGTACGCGCAGCAAATAGTCGGCCTGAGGGTGGAAGAAGGCCGGGTTGATGTTGCAGGATTGCTCGATGTGCTGCTCGGCAAGGATCGGTGCGCCGGCAGCAACCCGGCCAATGATCGGCAGGCCGCTTTCTTCGGCCTTGGCTTCCAGGCCCGGGATGCGGATGCCGCGTGAGGCGCCCGGGGTCATCTCGATCGCGCCTTTGCGGGCGAGGGCCTTGAGGTGTTCCTCGGCGGCATTGGGCGACTTGAAGCCCAGCTCCTGAGCGATCTCGGCGCGTGTTGGCGGAAAGCCGTTGTCTTCCAGGCAGCGCTTGATGAACGCGAGGATTTCAGCTTGGCGTGGCGTCAGTTTCAACATGGTGAGCGCTCTGTCTTTTTGTACAGTGACTGGGATTATATACAGTACTGGATGCGCTGCAAGCCAAAAGAAGCAATAAACAGCGTGGGTGGCGCTTGCAGCCGGCTGTCTGGCGTTTTTAAATGGCGACCGCCCGGTCACCGAGCCTTGACAGACGCAGGGCTGAAACGTATGTTTCAAACACCTGTTTGTCTGGCGGAGCACTCGGAGCAGTCATGGCCCAATCGGAAACCGTTGAACGCATTCTCGATGCTGCCGAGCAGCTGTTCGCGGAAAGGGGGTTCGCCGAGACCTCGTTGCGGCTTATTACCAGCAAGGCCGGGGTCAACCTCGCGGCCGTCAACTATCACTTCGGCTCCAAGAAGGCGTTGATCCAGGCGGTGTTCTCGCGCTTCCTCGGCCCATTCTGCGCCAGCCTTGAGCGTGAGCTGGAGCGGCGCCAGGCCAAGCCAGAGCACAAGCCCAGCCTCGAAGAGCTGCTGGAAATGCTGGTGGAGCAGGCGCTGGCCGTGCAGCCGCGCAGCAACAACGACCTGTCTATCTTCATGCGCTTGCTGGGCCTGGCCTTCAGCCAGAGCCAGGGCCACCTGCGGCGATACCTGGAGGACATGTACGGCAAGGTATTCCGCCGCTACATGCTGCTGGTCAACGAGGCCGCACCGCGTATTCCGCCATTGGAACTGTTCTGGCGCGTGCATTTCATGCTCGGCGCTGCGGCCTTCAGCATGTCGGGTATCAAGGCGCTGCGGGCAATTGCCGAGACCGACTTCGGCATCAATACCTCGATCGAGCAGGTCATGCGCCTGATGGTACCGTTCCTGGCGGCGGGCATGCGCGCCGACAGCGGTGTTACCGACGACGCCATGGCTGCCGCCCAGCTGCGCCCGCGCACCAAGACCAGCGCCACCACCGCCAAGGCTTGAAGGCTGGGCGGGGCGGGGCGCTTGGGCTAAGCTAGCGCGGCTTCTGTTCAGTCTTCAATGAAGGATTACCCATGCCCGTCAGCCTACAAGGCTCCCTGATGGTGGATATCGCCGGTAAATGGCTGACCGCCGAAGACCGTCACCTGCTGCGCCAGCCCGAAGTGGCTGGCCTGATCATTTTTGCCCGCAACATCGACAGCCCGCGCCAGGTGCGTGAATTGTGTGCTTCGATTCGCGCCATTCGCCCCGAGCTGATCCTGGCGGTGGACCAGGAGGGTGGCCGTGTGCAGCGCCTGCGCCAGGGCTTTGTGCGCCTGCCGGCCATGCGTGCGCTGGCTGACAACGACAATGCCGAATACCTGGCCGAACAGTGCGGCTGGTTGATGGCGACCGAGGTGCTGGCGGTTGGCCTGGACCTGAGCTTTGCCCCGGTACTCGACCTTGATCACCAACGCAGCGCCGTGGTTGGCAGCCGCGCCTTCGAGGGTGACCCGCTGCGCGCCACGCAACTGGCCGGCGCGTTCATCCGTGGCATGAATGCAGCGGGCATGGCTGCCTGTGGCAAGCACTTTCCGGGGCATGGCTGGGCCGAGGCCGACTCGCATGTGGCCATCCCGACCGATGAGCGCAGCCTCGAACAACTGCGCAAGGCCGATCTGGTGCCGTTCAGCCGCCTGAGCGGGCAGCTGGCGGCGGTGATGCCGGCGCATGTCATTTACCCGCAGGTCGACAACCAGCCGGCCGGCTTCTCGCGGCGCTGGCTGCAGGACATCCTGCGTGGCGAGCTGGGCTTTGACGGGGTGATCTTCAGTGATGACCTGTCGATGGCCGGTGCGCATGTGGTGGGTGATGCGGCAAGCCGTATCGAGGCTGCGTTGAGCGCAGGCTGTGACATGGGCCTGGTATGCAATGACCGGGCGGCGGCAGAGCTGGCGCTGAGCGCGGCGCAGCGGATGAAGGTGAAACCCTCGGCGCGCATTGCGCGGATGCGTGGGCAAGGGTTTGCGCGGACCGATTACCGACAGCAGCCGCGCTGGCTGGAGGCGTTGGGGGCGTTGAAAGAGGCTCAACTGGTCGATTGACTGTACTGGCCTCTTCGCGGGCACGCCCGCTCCCACAGGGGGCGCATAGCCTTCAAGGCATGCGCAGTACCTGTGGGAGCGGGCGTGCCCGCGAAGAGGCCGGTAAAAGCGCCAGAAGACTCAGGCTTTATCGCCCGCGCTTTCCGGGCAATGGCGCAAACAGCGCCTCGATTTCTTCATCGCCCATGCGCCACTGCCCACCCTGGCCTCCATCCAGCAGGCTTGCCGCCAGCGCCGCTTTCTCTTGTTGCAGCAACTGGATTTTCTCCTCCACCGTGCCCCGGGTAATCAGCTTGAACACAAACACCGGTTTGTCCTGGCCAATGCGGTAGGCGCGGTCGGTGGCCTGGTTTTCACTGGCCGGGTTCCACCAGGGGTCAAAGTGGATCACCGTGTCCGCAGCCGTCAGGTTCAGCCCGACACCCCCGGCTTTGAGGCTGATCAGGAACACTTCACTGTCACCCTGCTGGAACTGCTGCACAGGCGTCCGCCGGTCACGGGTGTCACCGGTCAGCAGGCTGTAGCGGATCTTGCGCTTTTCCAGCTCCTGCTCGATCAATGCCAGCATCGAGGTGAACTGCGAGAACAGCAGCACGCGACGGCCTTCGCTCAGCAGCTCTTCGAGCATTTCCAGCAGTGCGCCCAGCTTGCCTTTGTCGGCCTGGTTGCCTTTGCTTTCCACGCCTTTGACAAGGCGCAGGTCGCAGCACACCTGGCGAAGCTTCAGCAGGGCGTCGAGGATGACGATCTGGCTGCGTGCGGCGCCATTACGGGCGATTTCATCGCGGACTTTCTTGTCCATGGCCACCCGCACGGCCTCGTAGGTGTCACGCTGGGCGTCGCTGAGCTCGACCCAGTGCACCATCTCGGTCTTGGCGGGTAGCTCGGTGGCCACCTGCTCCTTGGTACGGCGCAACAGGAACGGGCGGATGCGGCTGGCCAGGTGGGCCATGCGCTCGCTGTCGCCGTGGCGCTCGATCGGCGTGCGGTAGTCCTGGTTGAAACGCTTGAGGTCACCCAGCCAGCCGGGCATCAGGAAGTGGAATATCGACCACAGCTCGCCCAGGTTGTTCTCCATCGGCGTGCCGGTCAGGCAGACGCGCTGGGCGGCCTGCAATTCACAGACGGCAAGGGCGGCCTTGCTGGTGCTGCTCTTGATGTTCTGCGCTTCGTCCAGCACCAGTACATGCCAGGGCTGAGTGCGCAGGTGTTCGAGGTCGCGCGGCATCAGCGCGTAGGTGGTCAGGACCAAGTCGTATTCCTGGAGCTTGGCAAAATACTTGCTGCGCCCAGGCCCGTGCAGTGCCAGCACCCGCAGGTCGGGGGCAAAACGCTGGGCTTCGTCCAGCCAGTTGGGTATCAGGCTGGTGGGCATGACTGCCAGGGCCGGAGCATTCAGGCGCCCGGCCTGTTTCTCCAGAAGCAGGTGAGCCAGGGCCTGCAGGGTCTTGCCCAGGCCCATGTCGTCTCCGAGGATGCCGCCGGTGCCCATTTCGCGCAGTGCCTGCAGCCAGTTCAGGCCTTGTTGCTGATAGGGCCGCAAGCTGGCCTGCAGCCCGGCTGGCGGTTCCGCGTGCAGGTCGCGGGCATCGCGCAGGCGGCGGCCAAGGTCGCGTACATGCTGGCCACCTTCCCAGAGCAGGGGTATGCCTTCGATTTCGTTCAGGCGCGCCGCGTCGGCACGTTCCAGGCGCATCGCGGGGCCAGCGGCATGCTCGTGCAGGTAAAGCTCACCCAGGGTGGCCATGACCGATTTCACTCGGCCATAAGGCAGGGCGACGCGCAGGGCCGGGGCATCCAGGCGGCCGCGGTTGAGGTCGATCAGCAAGTGTTCGTCGTCACTGCGCCGGGCCAGCTCGCTGGGGCGCAGCAACTCCGGGTTGCTGCGCAGCAGTTGCAGCACGATCGGCAGCAGGCTGTGGCGCTGGCCATCGACCACGATGCCTAGCTCCAGGTCGAACCATTCATGGCCGGGTGCTTCGTCGATGGTGGCGTACCAGTCGTCCACCTCTTGCAGGTTGAAGGCGAAATCACGGTGGATGTCGATGTCCCAACCGGCCTCGCGCAGGCGCGGCAGGCCTTCGCGGGCAAAGCGTAGCCAAGCTTCGTCGTCTGGCAGCTGAAACATTTCGCCGGCGCTGTCGGGCAAGGCTTTGCTCTGCCGGGTGGCGGCCTTGAAACCCAGGTCGCGCAAGGTTTTGCGCAGCGCCTGTTCGGCCTGGGACTGGCGGCGAATGCGTTGGCTGGTGGCGCCCGCCAAGCGGGTCAGTGGCTTGTCGTCGCTGGCATTGGCGCGCAGGCCGTCGTAGTCAAACGCCAGTGCGGCGCGGTGTTGCATCTGCCGTTGCATGCGGCCCGTCTTGGGCATATAGGCGCTGAATTCGAGGCTGCCCAGGGTCAGCCGCCCCTTTGGCGTGACGTCATCGATTTGCTCGGTGCTCACGGTCGTGGGGGTGGGGACGTGGCGGTTCAAGGCGTTCAATCGATGGCTCAAGGGAATAACCAGGTGCTCGGGTACAACGGGGGCGCGCGCAAGCTGGCTGGCAATGAAGGGGTCGAGGTCGTGGCGCAGCGTGCCGGTCAAATGTTGCTGCCTGTCGACATAGTGCATCGGCTCGATGGGCACCGCCTGCAACGGCTCGTGGCCTTCGTGGTACCAGGCGCCGCGGTAGCTACCATTGTCCAGCCTGACCCAGCGAAACTCGGCATGCAGCTCCGGCCCGGGGGACAGTGGGGTCAAGTCGTCCTCGAATAGCAGGCGGCCAGTGGCAAGGGCGTAGCTGTAGAGCTCCCCACCCTGTTTGCCTTCCAGTTGTGCTGCGGGTGTAGTTGTTTCGCTACGGGAATCGATCAGGCGCAAAAGCCGCGCATCATCTTCTGTGACGTAGCGAGGCGTGTAGTACAGCATCTCGGGCATCGATGTGATGCGACCGATCTTCAGTGTGTCGTCTGCCTGGCGGGTGCCTTTGATCGGTTCGAGTCGCCAAATCGCTTGATCCACATGAATGCGGTAGTAGATTGCCGGGCCTTTGCGTGCGGGGCCTTGAGGTGTTGCAGGCTGGGATGGGGACTCAAGGGCCTGAACCCACAGGTTCAGGTCTGGTGGCAGCGACAGGCTGGATTGATCCTGGCTGGCTTCGGGGTCCAGGCTGCCCTGTAACTGCAGCAGCGCCGCAACGCAGTGCTTGCAGTTGTGCGTAACCGGACAGGTGCAGCGCCCGAACACGCGCAGGTCGCCATGGTTGACGACCAGTCGAATGGTTTGCTGGTAGGTCTGGCCTGCCGAGCCCTTGCAGATGGCTTCGATCACTGGGCCATGCTGCGACAGGATGCGAGCCTGCTCTTGCGCGGCATAATTGCGGCCTCGTGCCATCGCGCCGGCCTCGATGAAGTCGACCCAGTCCGGGTAGGCCCTCAACAGCTGCTGCGCATCGCCATCGCTCACATCACTGCTCCATCATCTCCGGGTCCATCACCGGCATTTTCGGCGTGCCTGGCGGCGTCACCTTCAGCAGCACGGCCAGGTGGCCGCCGTCGAGGAAGGTCAGCTGGCCGCCCTTGACGTTGCTGTTGCTTTGCTTGAACTGCTCGCTTTGCAGCACGCTGCCGTTGCCGTCCAGCTGGTTGACCCAGAAATTGGCGTCGACCGTGATGAAGCGGCCTTCAGCGATGCTGAGGTTGCCTTCGATGGGGAAGTGGCCGAACTGCTCGGTACCTTCGCCCAGGGCGATGCGGCTGGGTTCACTGCCAACCTGCTGCTGCCAGGCCTTGTGCAGCAGCACGGTGTAGTCGGCGGTTGCTTCCAGGCGGGTGGCTTCGTCTTCCAGTGCCAGGCGGCGTTCGGCGTCCTTTTCCAGGCGCGGGGCGCCGGCGCTCCAGTTTTCCGGGGCGAACGGGCTGGTAAAGGCGGGCACGCTGTTCTGCCGCACCAGGATCATTTCTACCTGATAAAGGCCTTCGGCGAAGGCGGCCGGGGCGAACAGCGCCAGCAGCAGGGTCAGGCAACGGATGGCACGCATGGATCTTCCTTAGGCAGGCTGTGGGGTCAGGCGCTCGAACAGCGCCTCCAGGGTATTGAAGCGTTCGTCGGGGCGTTCCATCGGCACCAGGAAGCGGAACTGGGTCGCGCCTTCGAACTTGTAGCGTTTGGGCTGGCCCTGGATCAGCTTGATCAGGGTCAGCGGGTCGACCGGGGTTTCGGCCTCGAACTCGAGCTTGCCGCCATTGGGGCCGGCATCGACTTTCTTGATGCCGAGCTTTTCTGCGTGCAGCTTCAGCGAGGTCAGGCGCATCAGGTTCTTGGTGGGCTCCGGCAGCAGGCCGAAGCGGTCGATCATCTCGACTTGCAAGTCCTTCAGGCCTTCTTCGTCGGCAGCCGAGGCAATGCGCTTGTACAGGATCAGCCGCGCATGCACGTCGGGCAGGTAGTCCTCGGGGATCAGCGCCGGCAGCCGCAGGTTGATCTCCGGGCCACCGCCCAGTGGCTGTTCGAGGTTCGGCTGGGTGCCTTTGCGAATGGCCTTCACCGCACGTTCGAGCATTTCCATGTACAGGGTGAAGCCCACGGCCTGGATCTGCCCGCTCTGGCCTTCGCCCAGCAGTTCGCCCGCACCGCGGATTTCCAGGTCGTTGGTAGCCAGCACGAAGCCTGCGCCCAGGTCCTGGGTGTTGGCGATGGCCTCCAGGCGTTTCTCGGCGTCGGCGCTGACTTTCTGCCGGGTGGGCGTGAGCAGGTAGGCGTAGGCCTGGTGGTGGCTGCGGCCGACCCGGCCGCGCAGCTGGTGCAACTGGGCCAGGCCGAACTTGTCGGCGCGCTCGATGACGATGGTGTTGGCGCTGGGCACGTCGATACCGGTTTCGATGATGGTCGATGCCACCAGCACGTTGAAGCGCTTGTGGTAGAAGTCGCTCATCACCTGTTCCAGCTCGCGCTCGCGCATTTGCCCATGGCCAATGCCGATACGTGCCTCGGGCACCAGCTCGGCCAGGTCGGCGGCGCATTTTTCGATGGTTTTCACATCGTTGTGCAGGTAATACACCTGGCCACCGCGCAGCAGCTCGCGCAGCAGTGCTTCCTTGACCGTGCTCTTGTTCTGCTCCATGACGAAGGTGCGCACCGACAGGCGGCGCGCTGGCGGCGTGGCAATGATCGACAGGTCGCGCATGCCCGCCACGGCCATGTTCAGTGTGCGCGGGATTGGCGTGGCGGTCAGGGTAAGGATGTCGACCTCGCTGCGCAGGGCCTTGAGTTGCTCCTTCTGGCGCACGCCAAAACGGTGTTCTTCGTCGATGATGGCCAGGCCCAGGTCCTTGAAGCGCACGTCATCCTGCAGCAGCTTGTGGGTGCCGATGAGGATGTCGATCTTGCCTTCGGCCAGGTCAGCGGCGGCGGCTGCCACTTCCTTTGCCGACTTGAACCGGCTCATCACTTCCACGGTTACCGGCCAATCGGCAAAGCGGTCGCGGAAGCTGTTGTAGTGTTGTTGGGCGAGCAGGGTGGTGGGCACCAGTACGGCCACCTGGCGGCCGCTGTGCACGGCGATGAACGCGGCGCGCATGGCTACTTCGGTTTTGCCAAAACCCACGTCGCCGCACACCAGACGGTCCATTGGCTTGGGTGCCAGCATGTCGGCGCGCACGGCTTCGATGGCGGCTTGCTGGTCCGGGGTTTCCTCGAACGGGAAGCCGGCGCTGAAGGTGGCGTAATCGGCGGACGGGTCGGCAAACGCATAACCCTTGCGCGCGGCGCGGCGGGCATAGATGTCGAGCAGCTCGGCGGCCACGTCGCGCACCTGCTCGGCGGCCTTGCGTTTGGCCTTCTGCCAGGCTTCCGAACCCAGCCGGTGCAGCGGTGCCAGGGCATCGTCGCTGCCGGTGTAGCGGGCGATCAGGTGCAGGTTGGCCACCGGCACGTACAGCTTGGCGTTCTCGGCGTATTCCAGGGTGAGGAACTCGGCGGCCTGGCCGTCGATTTCCAGGGTGGCCAGGCCCAGGTAACGGCCCACGCCATGGTCGATGTGTACCACCGGCGCGCCTTCGCGCAGCTCGGTGAGGTTCTTGATGACGGCATCGTTGGCGGTTTCACCACGCTTGTCGCGGCGCCGGCGTTGCATCACCCGCTGGCCGAACAACGGGCTTTCGGCAATCAGGGCCAGGCCTGGGTCGTCCAGCACCAGGCCGTCGTCCAGTGGGGCGATGGTGATTGCCAGGCGTTCGCTGCCGGTGATGAAGTCGGCCCACCCGTCGACGGTGTGCGGGCGCAGTTTCAGGCGCTCCAGCAGCTCCAGCAGGACTTCGCGGCGGCCCGCCGATTCGGCGGTGAACAGCACGCGGCCGGGGAACTGGTCAAGGAAGCTGGCCAGTTCGGCCAGCGGCTGGTTGGCCTTTGCCTCGATGGCCAGGTTGGGCAGGGCGCGCGCCGGGAAGCGCTCGCGGCCTGCGCCTGGGTCGAGGTCTTCGCTGCTGACCACCACGCGCGGCCATTGCTTGAGCCGGGCGAAGCAGTCTTCCACCGGCAGGAACAGCTCGGCCGGTGGCAGCAGTGGCCGGCTGAGGTCGCCGCGTCGGTCTTCGTAACGGCCGCGCACGTCGTTCCAGAAGTGTTCGGCGGCCTGCTCCACGCCGGGCAGCGAGAACACCTGGGTGTCGGCTGGCAGGTAGTCGAACAGGGTCGAGGTTTCTTCGAAGAACAGCGGCAGGTAGTACTCGATACCGGCGGGGATGATGCCGCTGGCCAGGTCCTGGAAGATGGCGCTGCGGCGGAAGTCGACGTCGAAGCGTTCGCGAAAGCGTGCCTTGAAGCGGGTGACTTCCTCTTTTTGCATGGGGAACTCGCGCGCCGGCAGCAGGCGTACCGAATCCACCTTGTCGATCGAGCGCTGGGTTTCGGGGTCGAAGGTGCGCAGCGTCTCGATCTCGTCATCGAACAGATCGATGCGGTACGGCAGCTTGCTGCCCATCGGGAACAGGTCGATCAATGCGCCGCGCACGGCGAACTCGCCATGCTCGTAGACGGTGTCGACGCAACGGTAGCCGCTGGCCTCCAGACGCAAGCGCATCTGCTCCACGTCGATGGTCTGGCCCACATCCAGCACCAGGCTGCTGCCCAGCAGGAAGCGCGTGGGTGCCAGGCGGTGCAGGGCGGTGGTGACCGGTACCACGAGGATGCCGTGGCTCAGCTCCGGCAGGCGGTACAGGCTGGCGATGCGCTGGGAGATGATGTCCTGGTGCGGCGAGAACAGGTCGTAGGGCAGGGTTTCCCAATCGGGGAACGGCAGCACCGGCAGGTCCGGGGCAAAGAAGCGCAGCTCCTGTTCCAGACGGTCGGCGGCCTGGCTGTCGGCCGTCAGCAGCAGGGTGAAGCGGCCAGCGTTGCTGGCAGCCTCGGCGATGGCAAGGCTGAGGGCGGCACCGGGCAGGTTGCCCCAGGTTTGTTTGCCGGCCGTGGCCGACATGTGCGGTAGGCGCAGAACTGACACGGGAGATTGCACTCCAAGCGTTGCGGCAAAGAGACCGATTGTACCGGTGACGGTGCCGGCTGTCAGGCTCGAAAGGGCGTGAATGCTGGCTTGCGTCGCCACGACAGGCGCTCATTGCCCGTTCCGCGTCGGGGCGTCATAATGTAGCCCCTTTTTTCTGTCCCTACATGTGGAAGGTTCCCGT
This sequence comes from Pseudomonas sp. NPDC089547, assembly GCF_050280665.1. NCBI lineage: Bacteria > Pseudomonadati > Pseudomonadota > Gammaproteobacteria > Pseudomonadales > Pseudomonadaceae > Pseudomonas > Pseudomonas sp. NPDC089547. The sequence continues at coordinate 39,485 of NZ_JBNNVS010000018.1, forward strand.
GACTCAGAAGCCCGACCAGTGTCTTGGTGAGTGGATTGATCGTGAAGCCCTGGCTGAAGCGATGATCCCGCTTATCGGTCAGCTCTACCGCAACAACAACGTGGTGAGCTCGATTTATGGCCGTAGCCTGATCAACCGTTCGGTTATCTCGATCCTCAAGGCGCACCGCTTTGCGCGTCATCGTCAAGCCGACGAAACCGAACTGTCCGTCCACGAGACATTCCCCCTGCTCAAGGCCATGAGCGAGCTGAAACTGGGCGCCGCTTCGGTTGACCTGGGCAAGCTGGCCAACAAGTTCAAGCAGGAAGGCAATGGCCGCACTGCCGAGCAGTTCGTCCGTGAAGAGCTGGCCGATGTGGTTGGCCAGCAGAACGCTTCGGCCCGTAAAGGCACCGACGTTGTCCTGTACGGTTTCGGCCGTATCGGTCGCCTGCTGGCGCGCATCCTGATCGAGAAGACCGGTGGTGGCGACGGCCTGCGCCTGCGTGCCATCGTTGTGCGCAAGGGTGCCGAAAACGACCTGGTCAAGCGTGCCAGCCTGCTGCGTCGTGACTCGGTACACGGCCCGTTCGATGGCACCATCACCATCGATGAAGCCAACAACACCATCACCGCCAACGGCAACCTGATCCAGGTTATCTACGCCAAGAGCCCGAGCGAAGTCGACTACACCCAGTACGGCATCGAAAACGCGCTGATCGTCGACAACACCGGCGTATGGCGTGATGCCGATGGCCTGGGCCAGCACCTGGCCTGCCCGGGCGCTGCCCGTGTGATCCTCACCGCACCTGGCAAGGGCGCGCTGAAGAACATCGTGCACGGCATCAACCACGGTGACATCGCTGCTGATGACAAGATCATCTCGGCTGCTTCCTGCACCACCAACGCCATCGTGCCGGTGCTCAAGGCTGTCAACGACAAGTACGGCATCGTCAACGGCCACGTCGAAACCGTTCACTCGTTCACCAACGACCAGAACCTGATCGACAACTTCCACAAGGGCAGCCGCCGTGGCCGTGCCGCGCCGCTGAACATGGTCATCACCGAAACCGGCGCTGCTACCGCAGCTGCCAAGGCACTGCCAGTGCTGAAGGGCAAGCTGACCGGCAACGCCATTCGCGTGCCGACGCCGAACGTGTCGATGGCCATCCTGAACCTGAACCTGGAAAAGGCCACCAACCGCGACGAGATCAACGAGTACCTGCGCCAGACCGCCATGCACTCGGAACTGCACAAGCAGATCGACTACGTCAGCTCGCAGGAAGTGGTTTCGACCGACTTCGTGGGCTCGCGCCACGCCGGTGTGGTTGACGCCGAAGCCACCATCGCCAATGACAACCGCGTTGTCCTGTACGTTTGGTACGACAACGAGTTCGGTTACAGCTGCCAGGTGGTTCGCGTGATGGAAGACATGGCCGGTGTGAACCCGCCAGCGTTTCCACGCTAATGCACTTGTAAGGCAATAAAAAAACGGGAACCTTCGGGTTCCCGTTTTTTTTGCCTGAATATTGTTCGTGCTGGCGCGGTCATTGTAGGAGCGGCCTTGTGTCGCGAAAGGGCCGCAACGCGGCCCCAAGATTTCGGCGCAGAGGCAAAATTGCTGGGGCCGCGTTGCGGCCCTTTCGCGACACAAGGCCGCTCCTACAATGACCGTGCAGGCATGTAGAACCGAGAAAATCCGATTGCGCACAGCTCTTCTGTTTACCCTCATGCTGCTCACCGCTTGCAACCAAGGCCCCACCCTGGAGCGCCTTGGCGGCCCGACCATGGGCAGCAGCTACAGCATCCAGTACGTGCGCGAGCCCGGTGGCCCGGCGCCGGCGCAAGTGCAGGCGGCAGTCGAAACCATCCTGCACGACATCGATCAGCATTATTCGACCTACCGCGGCGACTCCACCGTCAGCCAGTTCAACCAGTTGCCCGCCAATCAATGCCTGGCCCTGCCGGCCGACATGCTCGAACTGGTCAACCTCGGCCAGCACCTGGCCGAGCAGAGCGACGGTGCCTTTGACCTCACCGTCGAGCCGTTGCTGGACCTGTGGGGCTTTGGCCCCCAGGCCCGCCACGAGCAGGTGCCAGACCCGCAAACCCTGGCCCAGGTGCGCCAGCGCGTGGGCTACTGGCACTTGCGCATCGATGGTCAGACCCTGTGCAAGGACGCCCCGGTGCAGCTCGACTTCAACAGCATCGCCGCCGGCCACGCTGTCGACCTGATCGCCGCACGCCTGCAAGCCATGGGCGTAGCCAGCTTTGTCGCCGAAGCCACTGGCGAGCTCAAGGCGCTCGGCCGCAAGCCTGATGGCAGCCCTTGGCGCATTGCCCTCGAGCTGCCCCGCGAAGACCGCCAGATCGCCCGCCAGATCATCCCGGTCAATGGCCTTTCAGTATCAACCTCGGGTGACTATCGGCACTATTTCGAGGAGAATGGCCGGCGCTATTCGCACACCTTCGATGCCCGCCTCGGGCGCCCGGTGCAACACGACCTGGCCGCCGTCACCGTGCTCGATGCCTCGGCGCTGCAGGCCGATGGCTATTCGACGTTGCTGCTGATCCTGGGCCCTGAGCGTGGCTGGGATTTTGCCGTGGCGCATGGCCTGGCTGCAGTATTGGTGACTCGGGCCGAGGGTGGCTTCGTCTCTCGAGCTACGCCCGCATTCGAACGGGCAGTGAAAGGCGATTGAAAGCGCAGGCAGGGATGATTGCCGCCAGGGAATGGGTGAACCATATGTAGTGCGGGCAAAATTGGCCTACGACGCGACCAAGGGTTAATGTGCGCGGCGTTCACGCTTGATTAGACTGCACCCGAATTTTCTCATGACGCCCCGGCGGCATGATCGCGCCCCGCGAGCGACCGTGGCTTGCGGGCCAGTTCTGAAGGAGTACGCATGGCTGTCTACAACTACGACGTAGTGGTGCTGGGTTCCGGCCCGGCCGGTGAAGGCGCGGCAATGAACGCCGCCAAAGCAGGGCGCAAGGTGGCGATGGTCGATGACCGTCGCCAGGTCGGTGGCAACTGCACGCACCTGGGTACCATCCCGTCCAAGGCACTGCGTCACTCGGTGCGGCAGATCATGCAGTTCAACACCAACCCGATGTTCCGTGCCATCGGCGAGCCGCGCTGGTTCTCGTTCCCTGACGTGCTGAAAAGCGCCGAGAAGGTCATTTCCAAGCAGGTTGCATCGCGCACCGGCTATTACGCCCGTAACCGTGTCGACGTGTTCTTCGGCACCGGCAGCTTCGCCGACGAACAAACCGTCGAGGTCGTGTGCCCGAACGGCGTGGTGGAAAAACTCAACGCCAAGCACATCATCATCGCCACCGGCTCGCGCCCGTACCGCCCTGCCGATATCGACTTCCATCACCCGCGCGTCTACGACAGCGACACCATCCTCAGCCTCAGCCACACCCCGCGCAAGCTGATCGTGTACGGTGCTGGCGTGATCGGTTGCGAATACGCCTCGATCTTCAGTGGTTTGGGCGTGCTGGTAGAGCTGGTAGACAACCGTGGCCAGCTGCTGAGCTTCCTGGACTCGGAAATCTCCCAGGCGCTGAGCTACCACTTCAGCAACAACAACATCACCGTTCGCCACAACGAAGAGTATGAGCGCGTCGAAGGCCTGGACAACGGGGTGATCCTGCACCTGAAGTCGGGCAAGAAGATCAAGGCCGACGCCTTGCTGTGGTGCAACGGCCGTACCGGCAACACCGACAAGCTGGGCCTGGAAAACATCGGCATCAAGGTTAACAGCCGTGGCCAGATCGAAGTCGATGAGGCCTACCGCACTGCCGTGTCGAACATCTATGGCGCCGGTGACGTGATCGGCTGGCCAAGCCTGGCCAGTGCTGCCCATGACCAGGGCCGTTCGGCTGCCGGCAGCATCGTCGATAATGGCAGCTGGCGCTTCGTCAACGACGTGCCGACCGGCATCTACACCATTCCTGAAATCAGCTCGATCGGCAAGAACGAGCAAGAGCTGACCCAGGCCAAGGTGCCGTACGAAGTGGGCAAGGCCTTCTTCAAGAGTATGGCGCGTGCGCAGATTGCCGGCGAGCCGCAGGGCATGCTGAAAATCCTGTTCCACCGCGAAACCCTGGAAATCCTCGGCGTGCATTGCTTCGGCTACCAGGCTTCGGAAATCGTCCACATCGGCCAGGCGATCATGAACCAGCCGGGCGAACTGAATAACCTGAAGTACTTCGTCAACACCACGTTCAACTACCCGACCATGGCCGAAGCCTACCGGGTAGCTGCCTACGACGGCCTGAACCGGCTTTTTTGAGCGGCTCCGACCGGTGGCCTGAGCCGGTCGGAGAGACCGATTTCAACCCTACCCGAGGGTGGTCTTGGCCAAACCGGGAAAGTCTGTAATCAGGCTGTCCACGCCAAAGTCAGCGAGCCTGCGCATCAGTGCCGGTTCGTTGACCGTCCACACCGACACGTGCAAACCCTGGCCCTGTGCTTTGAGCAGGCGCTCGGGGGTGCACAGCGTCCAGTTCAATGCGAGCATCTCGCAGCCGTAGTTCTGTGCCACCTTCAACGGGTCCAGCCAGGCGTATTCGGCTACCAGCCCGCGTTTCACGTCCGGCACCAGTTCCAGCGCAGCGCCCAATACTTCGCGTGAGCTGGAGGTGATGGTTACCTTGTCCAGCAAGCCGTATTGCTGGGCCAGTTCGCGGATTGCCAGCACGGTAGTGGCGGCGCGGGTACGCGAAGCGCTCTTGACCTCCAGCTGCCAGTGTTCGAACGGGCACTTCTCGAACAGTTCTTCCAGTTTCGGGATCGGGCAGGGTTGCACATGGCCCGGGCCGCCTTTGCGGGCGTCGATCTTCACCAGGTCTGCGGCCGGGTGCTCGACCACTTTGCCGCGCCTGCCGGTGGTGCGCTTGAGGGTTGGGTCATGGATTACCATCAGCTCATTGTCGGCCGACAGGTGCAGGTCCAGTTCGCAGCGGGTGACGCCGTGGGACAGGCACTGGCGGAAGCTGGTCAGGGTGTTTTCGGGCGCTTCGCCCTTGGCGCCGCGATGGCCGTAGATCAGAGTCACGTTCGTTCCTTCAAATCGGGGGGAAATGGCCTCAGGAGGCGGGGTCGTTCTGTCCCAGCTGCTGGCGCCGTTGTTGTTGCTGGCGCTGCAGGATATGGCGGGCCAGCAGTTGACGCTGGGCGTCGGTCATGTCGATGAATTCGGTGCCTACCTCAAAGCCACCTTCAGGAAGCGGGTCGCAATGGGTAACCCTGCCGCGCAGCAGAAGGCCATGGGCGCGCGGCATCAGCACCATTTTCACTTTTACCCGGGTGCCGGGGGCAATCTGCGTGGCTTGCGCAAATTCGATACCGCCTTCGGAAATGACCACCGGCAGGGGCTGGCCCACTTCGCCGAGCAGGGTTTGTGCCACGACTGCGCTGAGCAGGTCGAGGCGTTTGTTCTGCGCCTTCAGGAAGGCGGCCAGGGTGCGGTCCTTGTCGCTCAGCTGGCGCAGCAGGTGCTGCGACTCAAAGTCGGAAAGGTGCAGTTCGCTGAGCAGGTTGAACAGCGGGGAATCATCTTGCAATACATCTGGGTCAAGGGCTTCGGCCGCGCTGAGGGGGCTGATTTGGAGTGCGATCCGATCTTCGATGCGGTAGTATTCGCGGCGATCTTCTTCGTCTAATGTCGTCATGGCGAACCCAAGGTAGCGGCGGTGGTCCGAGTGTAAAGCCGCCGTTGGCGCCTCGCCACAAGGACGTTCCCTTTCATCCGAACAAGCCCCGACATGTTCAGACCTCTTTTCGCATTCATCGGCACGCGTTATACCCGTGCCAAACGCCGTAATCACTTCGTCTCGTTCATTTCCCTGACCTCGATGATCGGCCTCGCCCTGGGCGTGGTGGTGATGATCGTGGTGCTGTCGGTGATGAACGGTTTCGACCATGAGATGCGCACCCGCGTGCTGGGCATGATCCCCCATGCCACGCTGGAGAGCGGTCAGCCGATTGGCAATTGGCCAGCCCTTGCCCAACAAGTAAAGCAGAATCCGCAGGTGGTGGCGGTAGCGCCGTTCACCCAGATGCAGGGCCTGCTGACCCATGACGGCAAGGTGCAGAAGGTGCTGCTCAACGGTATCGACCCGGCCCGCGAGCGTGAGGTGTCGATCATCGACAACTTCGTCCTGCAAGGCCGCCTCGACCAGCTGGCGCCGGGCGAGTGGGGCATCATGATCGGCGACAAGGCCGCGGCCAAGCTGGGCGTGGCCATCGGCGACAAGCTCACCTTCGTCGCCCCCGAGGTCAGCGTGACCCCTGCCGGCATGTTCCCGCGCATGAAGCGCTTCACCGTGGTAGGCACCTTCCACGTGGGCGCGGGCGAGATCGATGGCTACCTGGGCCTGACCAACATCAGCGACCTGTCCCGCCTGCACCGCTGGAAGCCCGATCAGGTGCAGGGCCTGCGCTTGAAGTTCGATGACCTGTTCCAGGCGCCTCGGGTGGCCTGGAGCATCGCCCAGCAGCTGGGTGACCAGGAGTACTACAGCCGCGACTGGACCCGTACCCACGGCAACCTGTACCAGGCGATCCGCATGGAAAAGGCCATGATCGGCCTGCTGTTGCTGCTGATCGTGGCGGTGGCTGCGTTCAACATCATTTCCACGCTGGTGATGGTGGTAAACGACAAGCGTGGCGACATCGCCATCTTGCGCACGCTGGGCGCCACCCCCGGGCAGATCATGCTCATCTTCATGGTCCAAGGCACGGTGATCGGGGTGATTGGCACCCTGCTCGGTGCCGTGGTCGGCATCCTTGCGGCGCTGAATGTCAGCGCAGCGATCGCCGGCATCGAGAAACTGATCGGGCACAAGTTCCTCAATGCCGACGTGTACTTCATCGATTACCTGCCGTCGCAGATCCAGGCCCAGGACGTGTACATGGTCTGCGGTGCGGCGCTGGTCCTGAGTTTCTTCGCCACCCTGTACCCGGCCTGGCGTGCGGCCCGCACCCAGCCTGCAGAGGCGCTACGTTATGAGTGAGTCGCGCATGAGTGATAAAGCCGTTCTGAGTTGCCGCAACCTGGGCAAGTCCTACGACGAGGGCCCGGAGTCGGTGCAGGTGCTGTCCGGCCTCAACCTGGAGCTGCACGCCGGTGAGCGCATTGCCATCGTCGGCAGCTCGGGCTCTGGCAAGAGCACCTTGCTCAACCTGTTGGGCGGCCTCGACCGGCCAACACAGGGCAGCGTCTGGCTGGCGGGCGAAGAACTGTCGGCGCTGGGCGAACGTGCCCGCGGGCTGCTGCGCAACCGCGAGCTGGGCTTTGTCTACCAGTTCCACCACCTGTTGCCGGAGTTCACCGCCATCGAGAACGTGTGCATGCCGCTGCTGATTGGCCGCACGCCCATTCCCGAAGCCCGCGAACGTGCCGAAGCGCTGCTCAAGCGCGTGGGCCTGGGCCACCGCCTCAACCACAAGCCGGCCGAGCTGTCCGGTGGTGAGCGCCAGCGCGTGGCGATTGCCCGTGCGCTGGTCAACCGCCCCGGCCTGGTGATGCTCGACGAGCCGACCGGTAACCTCGACCACCATACCGCCCAAGGCATCCAGGAGCTGATGCGGGAGCTGTCCAGCGCATCACGCACGGCGTTCCTGGTGGTCACCCATGACCTCAACCTGGCGCGGCAGATGGACCGTGTATTGAAGCTCGACGACGGCCACCTGGTGGCGATCTGATCGACAGCCCGGGGTGGCAGGTGCCGCCCCGTTTTCCTGTTTTCTTTGGGTGATTCCGTACATGTTCAGACCCTTGCCCATCTTCATCGGCGCGCGCTACACCCGAGCCAAGCGCCGCAACCACTTCATCTCGTTCATTTCGATGACCTCGATGATCGGCCTGTCGCTGGGCGTGCTGGCGATGATCGTGGTGTTGTCGGTGATGAACGGCTTCCAGCGCGAAATGAGCTCGCGCATTCTCGGCCTGGTGCCGCATGCCGCCATCCTTGGCGTGCAGCCGCTGGACGACTGGCACAAGGTGGCCGACGCGGCCATGCAGAACCCGGCGGTGATGGCGGCAGCGCCGATTACCGAAATGGAGGGCATGCTGTCGTACAAGGGTGCGATGCAGCCGATCCAGGTGGGCGGTATCGACCCGGCCGAAGAGGGCAAGGTCTCGATCGTTGGCCAGCACATTGTGCAGGGCCGCCTGCAGGACTTGCAGCCGGGCGAATTCGGTGTGGTCATCGGCGAGCTGACCGCTCGGCGCTTCCGCCTGAATACCGGCGACAAGCTGACCTTGATCGTGCCGGAAATCAGCAAGGAGCCGGGCGGTATCACCCCGCGCATGCAGCGCCTGACGGTGGTCGGTATCTTCAAGGTCGGCGCTGAGCTGGATGGTTCGCAGGCCTATATCCACGTGGCCGACGCCGGCGAGATGCAGCGCTGGGCACCGGGTCAGGTGCAGGGCGTACGCCTGAAGCTGCACGACCTGTATGCCGCGCCGCAGGTGTCCAAGGCCATTGTTGCCGGGTTGGGCGATGCCTACCGCGCCGATGACTGGTCGCACACCCAGGGCAGCCTGTTCAGTGCCATGAAGATGGAAAAGACGATGATCGGCCTGCTGCTGATGATGATCATTGCAGTCGCGGCATTCAACATCATCGCCACCCTGGTGATGGTGGTGAACGACAAAGGGCCGGACATTGCCATCCTGCGCACCTTGGGGGCCACCCCGGCGCAGATCATGGGCACGTTCATGGTCCAGGGCAGCCTGATCGGCATTGTCGGCACGCTGATTGGTGGCGTACTGGGTGTGATTGCCGCTTTTAATGTCAGCCAGATCGTCGGTTGGCTGGAGCGGGTGAGCGGGCAGCACATCTTTACCTCGGATGTGTACTTCGTCAGCAGCTTGCCATCGCAGTTGCAGTGGGGGGATGTGGTGATGATCTGCGCTGCAGGGTTGGTGATGAGCTTCCTGGCGACCATTTACCCGGCTTACCGGGCATCGCAGGTGCAGCCGGCGATTGGCCTGGCTGTCTAGTTTCCTGTGGGATTGTTGGGGGCGCTTTGCGCCCCTGTCGCGACACAAGGCCGCTCCTACAAGCGTTCGCGTCAACTTTAATGGATCGCGGTCCCTTGTAGGAGCGGCCTTGTGTCGCGATGGGCTGCAAAGCAGCCCCCGGTTCACCGAGCTTCAGTGAACTCGATCACAAACCGCGTCCAGCCACCGTCACACTCCGCCCGAATACGCCCGCCATGGGCCTGCACGATGGACCGGGTAATCGCCAAACCCAACCCCGCATGCTCGCTACTGCCTTCCCGCCGCGCCGGGTCCACCCGATAAAAACGGTCAAACAGTCGCGGTAAAGCAGCGGGGTCGATGGCCGCGCCAGTGTTTGCCACACTGATACTCGGCCCGGGCCCCAGCGTCACCCGGATTTGCCCGCCTGCCGGGGTAAAGCGCAGCGCGTTATCCAGCAGGTTGGACAGTGCCCGGCGCAGCATGTGCCGATCACCGTCCAGCACGGCTTCACCCTCACGAAGCATTTGCACGTCACTGTCCTCGGCCAGCGGCGCGTAGTACTCCAGCAACGCATCCACCTCCTCATGCAACGCCAAAGGCACTTGCCCTGGCACCAGCAGGCCGTGGTCAGCCTTGGCCAGGAACAGCATGTCGTTGATCATCTGCGCCATCCATTGCAGCTCTTCCAGGTTGCCATGCAGCGCTTCGCGGTATTCCTCCAGGCTGCGCGGGCGGGTGAGGGTGACCTGTGTGTGGGTCAGCAGGTTGGACAGCGGCGTACGCAACTCGTGGGCGATGTCGGCAGAAAACGCCGACAGGCGTTGGAAGGCATCGTCCAGGCGCTGCAGCATGGCATTCATGCTGCTGGCCAGCTCGGCCAGCTCTTCGGGCATTTGCGCCACCGGCAGGCGGGTGGTGAGCGAGCGTGCCGACACGCTGGCGGCCACCTGGCCCATCTGCCGCAAGGGGCGCAGCCCGCTGCGGGCAGCCCAGGCCCCCAGCAGTGCGGTGAGCAGCGCAGACAAGCCGACCGTCAGCCAGATCAAGCGCTGCATGCCTTGCAGGAAGTGCTGGTGATGAGTGATGTCGAGGTACAGCGTGAGTTGCGGCGACGTTGGTGTGCCCTGCGCCAGGTGCACGGCCAGGCTGCGGTAGTCGGTGCCTGGCGCATGCAGGGTGGCCAGCCCGGCGGGCAGGGGGGGCAGCGGCAGCCCGGTACGGCTTTCGAACCAGGTGGCGCCATCGTTGCCACTGATGCGCAGGGCCAGGTCGGCCTGGTGGCTCAGTTCAACGCGCAGGGCGGGCAGGCGGGCCTGTAACGCTTCAGGCGTACTGACGCCTGCCAGCTGGGTACGCAGCAGCGACAGACGCGAGTCCAGCAGTTGCTGATCAAGTTCAACGAAGTGCTGCTCGCTGGCCCGGCTGAACAACAGGCCGGCGCCGAGCGAGACGGCGGCGGTGCAGGCGGCGAACAACAGGGCAAGGCGGTTGCCAAGGGAAACCCGACGCATTACTCGGTGCGCTCTTCAAGTACGTAGCCCATGCCGCGTACGGTGTGGATCAGCTTGTGGGTGTGCGGGTCGTCGATCTTCAAGCGCAGGCGGCGGATCGCCACTTCGATCACATTGGTGTCGCTGTCGAAGTTCATGTCCCATACCTGCGAGGCGATCAGCGATTTTGGCAGTACTTCGCCCTGGCGGCGCAGCAACAGTTCGAGCAGGGCGAATTCCTTGGCAGTCAGGTCAATGCGCTGGCCAGCGCGTTCGGCGCGGCGACGGATCAGGTCCAGCCGCAGGTCGGCCAGGCCCAGGGTGGTGTCCAGGCTGGGGCTGTTGCCACGGCGCAGCAGGCTGCGCACCCGGGCCAGCAGTTCGGAAAAGGCAAACGGCTTGACCAGATAATCGTCGGCACCCAGTTCCAGGCCATGCACCCGGTCTTCGACGGCGTCGCGGGCGGTAAGGAACAGGACAGGCGTATCCAGGCCGGCGTGGCGTACGGCTTGCAGGATTTGCCAGCCATCCCGGCCGGGCAGCATCACGTCGAGGATCAGCAGGTCATGGTCGCCAGTCAGGGCCAGAAACTGGCCGGTCTCGCCATCGGTTGCCAGTTCGGTGGCAAAACCGGCCTCGCTCAGGCCCTGGCTCAGGTACTGGCCGGTGCGGGCCTGGTCTTCGACGATCAGTAGTTTCATCAGGTGGTTTGACTCCAGCAGGCGATGCAAAGCCCCCGTGGGAGCGAGTGATGCTGAAATGATACGTGACGATCTTCAGGGTCGCTCAAGCTGACAAAGTTGTAATCTGCCTGTCAGGTAGCTGCCAGTCGCCACTGACTAATGTGGCTGCATCCCGTTGTGCATCCCCGGAGTCATCATGAAACGCCTGTTCATCGCCGCCACTCTTGCCCTGGCCAGCCTGCCTGCCTTTGCCGGCGAGTCGCAAACCTTCGCCTTCGGTGAGCCAGCCCCGGCGGCCAAAGCCACCCGTACCGTAGACGTGGTGCTCAAGGACATTGCCTTCGAGCCCAGGAACCTGCAGGTAAAAGCCGGCGAGACAGTGCGCTTCGTGCTGGTCAACGAGGGCAAGCTGCCCCACGAATTCAACCTGGGCGACAAGGCCATGCACGCCGAACACCAGAAGGAAATGGTGGCCATGCAGGGCAAGCTGTTCACGGCGGGCATGAACCATGAAGGCATGAACCATGAAGGCATGGACCACGGCCAGATGATGGACCACGGTGGCGGCCATGGTCATGGCGGCGGCAATACCGTGCTGGTAATGCCCGGCCAGCGCGCCGAGCTGACCTGGACGTTCCGCAAGTCGGCGCCCATCGAGTTTGCCTGCAACGTACCGGGGCATTACCAGGCCGGCATGGTCGGGGCACTGACCATCGAGTGACTTGCGCTCCAAGGCAGGGTGCAAAACCGGTAGACTAGGGGCAATTCGAACCTCTAGGTCAGTTTCCATGCATCCTGCTGCCGAACATTCCCCGCTGGGCAAGTCCAGCGAATACATCGCCACCTACTCCCCGGAACAGCTGTTCCCGATCCCGCGTACCGCCAAGTGGGCCGAACTGGGCGTCACCGCGCAGACTTTGCCCTGGCAGGGCGTGGATTACTGGAACTGCTTCGAACTCAGCTGGCTGCTGCCGTCGGGCAAGCCGGTGGTGGCGATTGGCGAGTTCGCCATCCCTGCTGATTCCCCGAACATCATCGAGTCCAAGTCGTTCAAGCTGTACCTCAACTCGCTGAACCAGACGGTGTTCGCTTCGCCGGGCGAGCTGCAGGCCTGCCTTGAGAAAGACCTGTCTGCCGCTGCTGGCAAGCCGGTAGGCGTGAAGGTGCGCACCTTGGCCGAGGTCGAGGCCCAGGGTGTGACGGCTTTGCCGGGGCAGTGCATCGATGTGCTGGACGTTGCCATCAGCAACTACGAGCAGCCGCAGCCAGAGCTGCTGCATTGCAACGCGGAGCGGGTGGTGGAAGAAACCTTGCACAGCCACCTGCTGAAGTCGAACTGCCCGGTGACCGGCCAGCCGGACTGGGGTAGCGTGGTGGTCGAGTACAAGGGTAGGGCGCTGGACCATGCCAGCTTGCTGACCTACCTCATCAGCTTCCGCCAGCATGCCGACTTCCATGAGCAGTGCGTGGAGCGCATTTACCTGGATTTGAAGAACCTGCTGCAGCCGGAGCACCTGACGGTGTACGCGCGCTATGTGCGCCGGGGTGGGCTGGATATCAACCCGTACCGTAGCACCGGGGCGATCAACCCGGATAACAAGCGCCTGGTGCGGCAGTAAGGTTCAAGTACGCTGGGGCGCTCTGCGCCCCTTTCGCGACACAAGGCCGCTCCTACAGGTACAGCGCAAGATCAGAGGTTTGCGCTGTACCTGTAGGAGCGGCCTTGTGTCGCGAAAGGGCTGCGAAGCAGCCCGGCTGTTTCAGATCCCCATGCTGTGCAATGAATTGGCAATACTGCGCAGGGTGGCGGTGAGGTCGGGGTGGTCGGCCTCGAAACGTTCGATTGCCAGGTTCACGCCATCCACCAGGTTATTGTCTGGCGTGGCTTCTTCAAGTTTCAGTTGCGCCTCGATCTGGCGCGCCTCTTCGTGCAGCGCGGCCAACTCTTCTTCCGAAAGCGGTACGTTGCGGTCCAGTTGCTCGCGCAAGTTGTTCAGGCGCTCTTGCAATTCGCGGGCAGGCATTGGCAGTTCTCCATCAATGGCTTGGCAAGCCATGGACCTCAGCGAAGCGGCAAAGGTTCTGGCCTACCTTCAGCGTAATCCACCTGTCGCCGCTTTGCATGATCCGCGTCAAAGGTGCTGTATCAGGGTTTTTCACCCTTGCGCCGGCGTTGGGCGATGTCCTGCAGGCAGGTGTCCAGCGCCTCCAGGTGGTCGATCACAGAGTGCACGCCCAGGCCGAACAGCTCCAGCGTCGCCTTGCCGCGGGCCAGGTCCTGTTCCTGCGGGGTCAGGGCTTGCCATTGCTGCGAACTACGGTCGCAGAACGGGCTGCAGGCAGCCAGGCCCACGGTCCACAACCCCGCATTGAGGCCTGATTGCAGCAGGCGCGGGTCACCACTGACCAGTACGCAGCCGTCCAGGCGTTCGCTGTCCAGGGTCATCAGCGCCTGCCAGCAAGCGTTGGGCGCAGGCCAGCGTACGCCGTTGACGGAATGCCCCGGCAGCCAGTCGGGTAATACGTGGGCCAGGCGCCTGCTTTGGCTGGCGTTGAGGTCATCCAGCCAGATGCATGGCACCTGGCGCTGACGCAGGCTGGCAAGGGTAGCCAGGGCCCCGGGGGCGGGCGAGGGGGCGCCGCCATTGATGGCCTGTACCAGGCAGCCGCGCAAGCCGAACAGCACAGCAGTGAAGGCGGGTGCAGCGTCCATGGCAACTTCCCCCAAATAGTCCGCAGGCTATTCGCTGATTGTTACCGCTCTGTGACATCGGCTGATGCGCAACAGTTGTTCACAAAATATTGAGCAAAAATGTGTAAAGCTGTTTATCAGGCCGCAAGCCTCTATACTGCCGCCTTACCAGCAGCGCGCCCCGGCGCGTTTGCGGCCGAGAAATTCGATGGAGAGACATCTATGCGTAGGATCGGTGCCAGTGTGATCGAACGAGTCACCCAGGCCTGTGTCTGCGCCAGCATGCTGCTGGCGCCCGTGGCAGCCACCCAGGCAGCCACCGAGGAGGATCCCTGGGAAGCGGTCAACCGCCCGATCTTCCGTTTCAACGATACCCTCGACACCTATGCCCTGAAGCCATTGGCCAAGGGTTACCAGGCGGTTACTCCGCAGTTCCTTGAAGACGGTATCCACAACATCTTCCGCAACCTGGGTGATGTGACCAACCTGGCCAACGACCTGCTGCAGCTCAAGCCCCATGCGGCGGGCGTGGACACTGCGCGGTTGATCGTCAACACCACCTTCGGCCTGGGCGGTTTCTTCGACGTGGGCACCAAGATGGGCCTGCAGCGCAATGACGAGGACTTCGGCCAGACCCTGGGCTACTGGGGCGTGCCGAGCGGCCCTTACGTGGTCATCCCGTTGCTGGGCCCAAGCACGGTGCGTGACGGCGTGGCCAAGTACCCGGATACCTACACCAAACCCTACCGCTACATCGACCATGTGCCGACGCGCAACTCGATCTTCGCGCTGGACGTGATCGACACCCGTGCCGACCTGCTGTCGGCCGAGAAGCTGATCCAGGGTGACAAGTACATCTTCATTCGCAACGCCTACCTGCAGAACCGCGAGTTCAAGGTGAAGGACGGCGAAGTCGAAGACGACTTCTGATCACGCGCGATCCTGAGGTTCGGTGCTGCCCCCCTGTAGGAGCGGCCTTGTGTCGCGAGCGGGCCGCAAAGCGGCCCCGGCAATCTTTGCGGCGAAGCTGAAATCTGGGGCCGCTTCGCGGCCCGATCGCGACACAAGGCCGCTCCTACAGGTGTTGCGCGCGGCTTCAGTGCATAGCCAGAATCCGCAGCCCGAACTTCTGCTGCCCACCCGGCTGGTCGGCAATCCATACCACCTCTGTGCTGGCGTGCAGCCCTTTCAGTGCCGGGTGGTCGGAATCAATCTTCACTTCGATATGATCCCCCACTTGGAAGCGCTGCGGGGCCTGCACCTGCATACCGCTGCTGGACAGGTCCAGGCACACCGCCGCAATGACCTGGCCTTGGTGCAACAGGTTCACCTCGGTGTCGATGCGCATGCGGATGAAATCGCGTTTCTCGCTGTGGCTGGAGGGCGTGTGGGGCATGCTGCATCCTTCCCATCGGGTTGCGCTGGTCCACTTTCTTATAACTCCCGGTGATTTGCCCTGTAAAGAGCGGCGAGGTCGGCCCTTGCATGCTTGAAACGCCTGCCAGATGGGAGTACCGTCTGCGCCTTACAAGGTAGCTCTCACAGTTGCCGGACAGTTGCCGGTCAGGTGTTCTTGTCCTACAACTCAAGTAGAGTGTGACCACAAAGAATTCCCGTAGCTGGCCGTCTGCCTTGCCGACACCGCTGCACAAACCCAAATCGGCGCCGTTCGCCCACATGCAGAAAACCAGTGCAACGCTGCTGATTATCGATGACGACGACGTGGTCCGTGCGAGCCTCGCCGCCTATCTTGAAGACAGTGGCTTCAGCGTCCTCCAGGCCGGTAATGGCCAGCAGGGGCTTCAGGTCTTCGAAGAACACCAGCCCGATCTCGTGATCTGCGATCTGCGCATGCCGCAGATGGGCGGCCTCGAACTGATCCGTCAGGTCAGCGAGCGTGCGCCCCAGTTACCGGTGATCGTGGTGTCAGGTGCCGGCGTCATGAGTGATGCTGTGGAAGCTTTGCGCCTGGGCGCTGCGGACTACCTGATCAAGCCGCTTGAAGACCTGGCCGTGCTTGAGCATTCGGTGCGCCGCGCCCTCGACCGTTCGCGCCTGGTGCTGGAAAACCAGCGTTACCGCGACAAGCTCGAAGCGGCCAACCGCGAACTGGAGGCCAGCCTGCACCTGTTGCAGGAGGACCAGACCGCCGGTCGCCAGGTGCAGATGAACATGCTGCCGGAAAGCCCTTGGCTGGCAGGCGATTTTGCCTTCGAGCATCAGATCATCCCGTCGTTGTACCTGTCGGGTGATTTTGTCGATTACTTCCGCGTGGACGACCGGCGCATTGCCTTCTACCTCGCCGATGTTTCCGGGCATGGCGCGTCGTCGGCGTTTGTGACCGTGCTGTTGAAATTCATGACCACGCGCCTCATGTTCGAGCTCAAGCGCAGCAAGATGCGCGAGTTCAAGCCGTCGGAAGTGCTCAGCCATATCAACCGAGGGCTGATCAATAGCAAGCTGGGCAAGCACGTCACCATGGTCGGCGGGGTGATCGACGAAGAGTCTGGCCTGCTGACCTACGCCGTGGGTGGTCACTTGCCGCTGCCGGTGCTGCACACCCCCGAGCATACCCGCTATCTGGAAGGCCGTGGCCTGCCGGTGGGGTTGTTCGACGAGGCGACCTACCAGGACCTGGTGGTGGAGCTGCCGCCGCAGTTCAGCCTTACGCTGATGTCCGATGGCATTCTGGACCTTTTGCCGGGGCACACGCTCAAAGATAAAGAAACCGCCTTGCCGGAAATCGTCAAGGCAGCAGGTGGCAGCCTGGATGGGCTGCGTCAACGATTTGGATTGGCTACGCTTGGGGAGATGCCGGATGATATCGCCCTATTGGTGTTGAGCAGGAACCTTCAATGAGTACCGGTAGAATCCAGTTCGCCGAGCAGAGTGGCACCTTCGTACTGAAGTTCGTCGGTGAAGTGCGCCTGACCCTGTGTTCGGCGCTGGATGCAACGATCGAGAAGATATTCACCGCGTTGAACTTCTCGGCGATTGTCATCGACCTGACCGAAACCGAGAGTATCGACAGCACCACCTTGGGCCTGCTGGCCAAGTTGTCGATCCTTTCACGGCAGAAGGTGGGCCTGTTGCCGACCGTGGTGACCACCAACCCGGATATTTCCCGGTTGTTGCAGTCGATGGGCTTCGATCAGGTGTTCAACATCGTCGATCGTCCGATACCTTGCCCTGAGTGCCTGACCGACTTGCCGTCGCAGGACCAGAATGAAGATGTGGTGCGCTCCAAGGTGCTGGAGGCGCACAAGATCCTCATGGGCTTGAACGACTCCAACCGCGAAGCGTTCCATGACCTGGTGAGCGCGCTGGAGCGCAGCTGACCAGTTGCCAGGCTACTGCCTGGCAACGAATTCGGTCGCTTCAGCACCGCCGGCATCCAGCTGATACACCAACGCGGGCCGCCCTTGTTCATCAAAGAACACCTGGCCCAACCCTGCGCCATTCCACAAGCGCTCCCCAGCCTTGCTGTGGCTGGGCGTACGCGGCACTACCTCCATCTCCCGGCGCTTGGTAAACCAGTTCAGCGGCGAGCGCGGCGCATACAGCCAGCGGTTGAGCCGGTCGAGCACATCCAGCAACCGCCGCGGAAACTCGTTCTTGATGCCGCTGCTGGTCACCTGCCACAAGTGCGGGCTGCGCTGGCCGTGGCGGATAAGCACTTCATAGACGAACGAATAATGCACGTCCCCGGACAGCACCACGTAGTGCCCCGGTGTACGCGAGTGGCGGAAGATGTTGAGTATGACCTGCGCCGCACCCCGGTGGGCCATCCAGTTCTCGGCATCCACCAGCAGCGGGTAGCCCAGCCAGCTGAACACTTTCTGCACTGTTTCGATCAGCTTCACGCCAAAGATCGGAGCGGGTGACACGATAACCGCCGAAGGGTGGTCCAGCAGCGCTTGCTGCAACTCGCTGAGTGCCTCCCAGTCGAGCAGGCCGGACGGCTTGGCGAGGCTGCTTTCACTGCGCCAGCGGCGGGTGCGGGTGTCCAGTACCAGCAGTGGCGGGTTGGTGGGCAGGCTGAACTGCCAGCCTTGAAAACGCAGCAGTTCGCCTATCAGCTCATCCTGGTTCTGGCTGTTCAATAGCTGGCATTGGCCGATCAGTGGCGCGCAGCCGTCAGGGTCGTTACCCCAGGCCTGACACAGCAGGTAGCCGAGCAAGGCATTGCCAATGATCCGTCGCGAGAACGGATGGCGGTAGGCGGTTTGTTCCCACTGTGCCGAGAGGTTCCAGTCGTCGGTGATGTCGTGGTCATCGAAGATCATCAGGCAGGGCAGGTGGGCCATCACCCGCGCCACTTGGCCGAGGTTTTCGGCAAACGCCCGGATCAGTGGCAATTCCTGCTGGTAACGGGCCTGGCGCTGGTCGGTGAGGCCGCTGGGCATGTCCATGTCCACTAGCTGCCAAGGCACTGGCGACCACACCAGCAGGTACATGGCCATCACCTCGGCGAAGGTCACAAGGTGGTTGTCGGCGTTGCTGGAGGAGAAAATCGGCTTGCGCTTGCCACCAAAAAAGCGCTCGCGCAGGCTTTCATTGTGTTCCTGCGCCGGCAGCAGGTCGGCGCGGTGGTAGTAGCTGGCCGGGTGCTGGTACAGCGCCTGGCTGTCGGGCACTACCGCACCTTCAAGCTGCTCGTCGAACAAACCCAGGCGTGCGATCAGCCCATGAATTGCACGCAGCATGGGGCCGGCGACATCGTCGGCATACACCTGATCGCCGGTCATCAGTAGCACGGCCGGGCGCTGTTCAGGTTGCTCGCAGGCCAGCAGAAGGCGGTCGGCGCACAACAGGCCGTCGGCGGCGGGGTGGTGTGGCTTGCGGCAGGAGCCGTGCAGCAAATGGTCAAGGCGGTCGCGCAGTACCAGGTTTGGGCGTTTGCTGCCTGGGTAGAGCAAGTGTGGCGCCCAGCCGGCGATGCCTTGACCGTTGATGATCAGGTCGTAGTCGAGCAACTGGTTGCAGGGCAGGGGATCGGTGAAGTGGATATCAAGCAGGTGGATGAAGGCGTGCTTGCCGACCGGGATAACCTGGCAATCGACCTGTGCCTGGCTGGCCGGGCAGGTGAATTCAGGTTGCAGCGGTTGGGTGGCGACCAGCCAGACGGCCAGGCGCTGGGGTTCCAGGCGGCGCAGTACCGGGCCGGTGAGTACTAGGGGCAACGGGGTAGGGGAGGTCATCGACAGCTCGGGTGGCTATGCGGGCCTCTTCGCGGCGGTTCGACGCCTCGATAAACCCGCTCCCACAGGTACAGCGCCAAATTCAGGCCTGTGGTGTTCCCTGTGGGAGCGGGCTTGCCCGCGAAGAGGCCCTGGAATTCAGTACACATCTAGTGCCAGGGAAAACAAAACGGGCGGAAAATGCTGAACACTTCCCGCCCGTCAGGCAAACCCGATATGTATCAGGCTTTTTCAGCCATCACTTTCTCCAGTTTTTCCTGGTCCCGCGCAAACTGGCGGATGCCTTCGGCCAGCTTCTCGGTACCCATGGCATCTTCGTTCATCGCCCAGCGGAACTGGCTTTCACTCAGCTGCTGCTTGGACTCGCCAGCATTGCCCGGCTTCAGCACCCGCGGCAATTCACCTTGGTCATCGCTCAGCTGCTGTAACAGTTCGGGGCTGATGGTGAGGCGGTCGCAACCGGCCAACTGTTCAATCTGGCCGATATTGCGGAAGCTGGCGCCCATGACCACGGTGTTGTAACCATTGGCCTTGTAGTAGTTGTAAATGCGCGTGACCGACTGCACACCCGGGTCTTCGGCGCCTACGTATTCCTGGCCGGTGCTCTTCTTGTGCCAGTCGTAGATGCGGCCCACGAACGGCGAGATCAGGAACACCCCGGCATCGGCACAGGCCTGGGCCTGGGCGAAAGAGAACAGCAGGGTGAGGTTGGTCTGAATGCCTTCTTTCTCCAGCTTCTCGGCAGCGCGGATACCTTCCCAGGTGGAGGCCAGCTTTATCAGCACACGGTCGCGGCCGACGCCGGCCGCTTCGTACAGTTCGATCAGCTTGCGCGCCTTGGCCAGCAGGGCCGGCTCATCGAACGACAGGCGTGCATCCACCTCGGTGGAGATACGCCCCGGAATGACCTTGAGGATGCCCGACCCCACTGCCACTGCGAACTTGTCGCAGGCCAGGTCGACATTGCCCTTGGCATCGGCCCCTACCTGCTTGAGCAAGTCGGCATAGCCCGGGATGGCGGCGGCCTTCAGCAGCAGCGACGGGTTGGTGGTGGCATCGACCGGTTTCAGGCGGGTGATAGCGTCCAGGTCCCCGGTGTCGGCGACCACGGTGGTGAACTGCTTGAGTTGTTCCAGCTTGGAGGTCATGGGCGTGCTCTGTCCTGTGCATTTACTCGACATTACCCGAGCCCCGGCGGCCGCTCAAGGGCCTGTAGGCGCGGGCGCGCCCACGAAGGGCGGTGCGAAGGTGAAGATTCGAGTCGCCAGTTGTCGTGAG
The DNA here is from genome assembly GCF_050280665.1 of Pseudomonas sp. NPDC089547. NCBI lineage: Bacteria > Pseudomonadati > Pseudomonadota > Gammaproteobacteria > Pseudomonadales > Pseudomonadaceae > Pseudomonas > Pseudomonas sp. NPDC089547. Next base: position 59,810 of record NZ_JBNNVS010000018.1, read on the forward strand.
GTTCCGCAACTGCATGCATGGGCGGTTGTGGATGCCACTGGCTTACACAAGATACTCAGGTCTGCGCCCCACCCTTGTGGGAGCGGACGCGCCCGCGAACACCGGCGAAGCCGGTGCCATGCACCGCGTCGTCTGCTTCGCGAGCATGCTCGCTCCCACAGGATCTGCACATACTTGACCTCGGCGGTACCCTGCGGGAGGAAACCGCTGTGCCCGTTCAGCTGAATCACCGCCCTTGCAACAACTCCACCGCCTGGTCAAACACCGCCAACGGCTCCGCCGCCTTGTGAATGTCTGCCGACAGCAACTGGCGGAACCGCCGCGCACCCTTGAAGCCTTGGGCCAGCCCAAGGATGTGCCGGGTAACGTGGTGCATGGCGCCACCGCTCTCCATATGCGCAACAATATAAGGCCGCAGCTGTGCCAGCGCCTCACTACGGCTGACCACCGGTGCATCGCTGCCAAACAGCTGCTGGTCCACCTCGGCCAGCAGGTAAGGGTTGTGATACGCCTCGCGCCCCAGCATCACGCCGTCAAACGTTCCGAGGTGCGCCTGGCATTCGTCCAGGGTCTTGATCCCGCCGTTGAGCACGATTTCCAGGTCCGGGAAGTCTGCCTTCAGTTGCGCCGCCACGTCATAGCGCAGTGGCGGGATCTCGCGGTTTTCCTTCGGCGAAAGCCCCTCCAGAATGGCGATGCGCGCATGCACGGTAAAACTGCGGCAGCCAGCCTCGCGCACCTGCCCGACGAAGTCGCACAGTTCGGCATAGCTGTCGCGGCCATTGATGCCGATGCGGTGCTTGACCGTCACCGGAGTCGACACCGCGTCACGCATGGCCTTCACGCAATCGGCCACCAGCGCCGGGTGCGCCATCAGGCAGGCGCCGATCATGTTGTTCTGCACCCGGTCACTCGGGCAGCCGACGTTGAGGTTGACCTCGTCGTAGCCCGCGTCCTCGGCCAGGCGTGCGCAGGCCGCCAGGTCGGCAGGCACGCTGCCGCCCAGTTGCAGCGCCAGCGGGTGCTCGGAGGCATCGTGGCGCAGGAAGCGGTGGGCGTCGTTGTGCAGCAGGGCACCGGTGGTGACCATTTCGGTGTAGAGCAGGGTTTGCTTGGAGAGAAGGCGCAGGAAGAACCGGCAGTGGCGGTCTGTCCAGTCCATCATGGGGGCAACGGAAAACCGGCGGGAAGGCTCCGCACGTTGAAGTACAGCTGATTCTTGGGGCATCTGGGGCACGTATCTAATACCCGGCTCGGTTACCCGGCGGCGGGTGGATTTGGGGAATGGGCATAGTTTACCAACTTGGCCTGCCATGCGTCTGGCCTGGTGATGGTTGGCTTTGCCCACTGCCCATGGCCGAAACTACTTCAGCGGCACATAGATATCCGTCTGCCATTCCTCCAACGGCGTTTCCGGATACACGCTCAGGTAGTGAAAAAACAACGGATGATCGCGCAACTCTTCATCGCTAGAAGGCAACCAGTCCCGATAAATCGGATAGATGGTTTCGCCGATGTAGTCAGGCGAGCCGATATGCCGAACCACGGCGCAACGCCCCGCCGGAATGACCCGTTCATGCACGCCGAATTCATTGGGTTGCACGGCTTCATCCATTTCGCCGCAAACCGCGAAGCGAAAGGCGTGCGCCGGGGTGGTGTCGGGGTTGTCGTAGGGGATGCCGAAGGTGCGGCTGCTGGCCACCGGCGATTGGCCGCTCTGCATGCGCCATTGGCGAAAGCGCGCGACGCTTTCGCCGACCAGGCCGGGCGCCCCGCGATGTTCGAGCGCGGCCACGCGGGTTTCGGCGAAATCCACGATACGGATTTGCATGGTGATACTCCTGGAAAGGTGAGGAACAACGAATACCGCACTCCAGGCCTGCCAGTTCGGGGCCTTGGCGAACGCGCTCGGTGCCATGCCAAACGCGCGCTTGAACGCCCTGGCAAAGGCTTCGGGGCTTTCGAAGCCGGCGCTGAAGGAGGCTTCCAGCACCGAGATGGCAGGCGAGGCCGCCAGTTGATGCGCTGCCCGTCGAAGCCTCATCAGTTGCACATACCGTGAAACCGGTACGCCCATGTATGCCGTGAACTGCCGATGGAAGTGAAACGCCGAGAAGCTGGCGATGCGGCTAAGGGCAGCCACCGACAGGTCGCCTTCGAGGTGGCTGTCGATGTAGGCAAGCACGGCTTCGAACCGTTTTGCGTAGGTCGGGTTGTGCTGTGAGTCAGTCAACGAACGGAATCTCCGGAAGGTGCGGTGAGCGCTAGCATCCGTTGTTCAGGCATCGAGATGCCTAGCCGTGATTGCTCTCTGCGGGAGTGTCTTGACCATGTGGTGGATGGCACCGGCGTTGCCGGTGCTCGAGGGGGCGCGTCAGTCGTGTATGCCAAGCGTCAAGGAGCTGCGCAGCAGCCCCAGTGACGCTATCTGGCAGGCCGATCAGTCAACCCGCACGAACTCATTCTTGGCCATGTCACTGCCGCCTACACCTTCCAGACGCTTGCCGCCGTCCAGCACGCGAACGTTGATCAGCGCAAGCCCGTCCTTGTTGCGTGCAGTGACTACATCATCCTTGCGTTCCCATTCCTCAACCTTGACCTTGCTGCCGTTGGTCATGATGTAGTCCTTGGAAAACTCCCATGTCTGCTTTGGGCTTTTGAAACCCATCACAGTGGTGGTCGCTTCGTAGGTGCCTTCCAGGGCGTCGTTGCCGCAGCCGGCCAGTACAAAAAATGGCAACGCTGCCAGCACGAACTTGAATTTACGCATGGGATTTCCTTATCGGTTGGTGTGTATCGGGGTTGCAGGCCACTTTATGCTGGCCCGCGTGTCAGAACCCGGTGAGCGCCACAGGCACCCATCCTTGGGCAGGCGCAAGCATACGGATATCAAGCTGCTTTGCAATGTCAGCTGGTGTGGGTAACGCCGCTGATGGGGGCATACCAGGGGGCAGCAGAATCAATATGAACCTGCTTCTGCTTCCTGGGCAGGAACGGCGTATCGAGTGTGCCCAGCGCAACCGACACCCAGTCGGCAAACTCACCGTGGGTGCGCGACCAGAACAGGCTCGAGCCGCATTCGCCGCAGAACTCGCGCACTACCGTGGGTGAAGAGGCAAATTTCTTGAGGCTGGTAGCACCGCGCAGTATTCGCAGTTGGCTGCGCGGAACGCTCCCGTACGAAGCAAACGCGGCCCCGTGGCTTTTGCGGCACTGGCTGCAATGGCAGTGGCTAACCGCCTTTGGCGGGGTGAGTAGCAGGTAACTGACCGCTGCGCACAGGCAGCTTCCTTCATAGGTATCGATCACTGGCGCTTCCGTGCAGGTGGAAAGCGCCAGCGTAACTGCCTTGGCGTGATCAGTCGACTGGCCACTGCCGGGCCTTTGCCCGCGATCAATGCTGCGCGCTGTCCACCGCAATGCTTTCGCCAGAAACGTCGGCGTAGCGGGCACTGCGGTTGGCAATGGCGTAATGGATCAACCCGCCCAGGCCAGCGCCGAAGAACCAGGAAAACTGCGACAACGTATCAAACGCCGGTACCAGCGCCAGCACGATGGCGATCAGCGCAGCCGGGATAAATGCCGCGACGGCGCGCAGGTTGACCCCGCCGCTGTAGTGATAGGCAGCCTGTGAACTTTCGCTATACAACTGCGGCAGGTTCACGCGGCTGCGGCGTACCAGGTAGTAGTCGGTGACGATGATGCCGTACAAAGGGCCAAGCAGCGCGCCCAGGCCGCCGAGGAAATACACGATTACCGACGGGCTGTTGTACAGGTGCCAGGGCAGGATCACCACCGCGATGGCAGCGCTGAGCAAGCCGGCGCGGCGGAAGGTGAGCAGGTTTGGCGCCAGGTTGGCCAGCACGTAGGCCGGGGCGACGAAGTTGGCCATGATGTTCACCGCCACGGTAACGATCAGGAACGCCAGGCAGGCAAGCACCAGGCCAGCGGTGTTGGGTATGGCGGCGACGATTTCAGTCGGGCTCTGCACCAGTTTGCCGTCGATGCTGAACTGCGCACCGGCCAGTACTACCGCGATCAGCGCGAAGCCGAGCATGTTCACTGGCAGCCCCCAGAAGTTGCCCACGCTGATGGTGCGCCGGTCCGGGCAGTTGCGGGTAAAGTCGCAGAAGTTGAGGATCATGGTGCCATACAGCGAGACCCACAAGGCAGCCGCACCCAGCACCTTCAGCCACATTGTGGTGCCGGTTGGTGCGTTGCCGCTGGACCAGGAAATCGACAGGCCACTGCGCCAGTACATCCAGCCCGCAAGGCCGGTGAAGGCGACCAGAATGATGGGCCCGGTGATGGACTCGAAGCGGCGCACCATCTCCATGCCGTAGGCGAAAATCGCCACCTGCACGCACCAGATGCCGAGGAAGGTGACCCAGCCCAACGTCGACAGGCCCAGGATCGAATCCTGGTCATACGCCTTGAGGTCTGGAGCCAGGGCAGTCAGCAGAACGCGCAAAACCACCGAGGCAAGGTAGGTCTGGATGCCGAACCAGGCGATGGCGATGACCGCACGGATCAGTGCCGGGATCTGCGCACCATGGATGCCGAAGCTGATCCGGCACAGGACGGGGTAGGGCAGGCCGGTTTTCTGGCCCATGTAGCCGGACAGGTTCATCAGGCCGTAGATCACCAGCGCGCCGAGCGCGAAGGCGGCGAGGATCTGCGCGCCGCTCATGCCCAGGGCGAACAGGCCGATGGCGAAGGAGTAGTTGGCGATGTTGTGCACGTCGTTGGTCCACAGCGCAAACAGGCTGTAGCGCCCCCAGGTACGGTTCGCCGCGCGGGTCGGGGCAAGGTCGGCACTGTACAGGCGCGGGCTCAACGCCAGCTGGCCGGGCTCGGTCGTGTCGGTGGGGAGCGTATCAGGTGGGCTAACATCGGAACGCGAAATCGACGCCATCGGGACCTCGTGATGGTTGTGTACTTTTATTGTTGGATTTGTATACAAACAAGATTCGTACCAAGCCACGGGCGCCAATGAATGCTGGGCGCGCAGGTCTCTTTCGGCTTTTTCCGGTATGGCGTGAGCGGCGAGTTGGGAATTTTGTGCACACTTGCTGTGCTCATTTGTTACCACGCACGAGGAATGCAGGGGGCAGGTGGCTTTGTGCGGCGCGTTCCGACTAAGCTGGCAGCAGGGATCGAAGAGGGATTATTCGATGTTGCATGTATCGCTCGGGCTGAGCCTGTTGCTTGCCGCCGCCCTGGTCGAAGCGGCACCCCTGCAGGTGCCCACGCCGACCGAACTCAGGCACCAGCTCGACAGCCTCAAGCCTGGCCAGTTTCTCTGGTACCCGCAGGTCTCGCCGGTGGGGCCGGTAACCGTTGTGGTGAGCCTTACCGAGCAACGTGCCTACGTGTATCGCAATGGCATCGCCATCGGCGTCAGCACTGTGAGCAGCGGCAAGGCAGGCCGTGAAACGCCCACCGGTGTATTCAGCATTCTGCAGAAAAAGGTCGAGCACAAATCCAGCCTCTACAACAGCGCGCCGATGCCGTACATGGAGCGCCTGACGTGGGATGGCATCGCCCTGCACGCCGGCCACCTGCCGGGTTACCCCGCGTCGCATGGTTGCGTGCGCCTGCCGCTGGCGTTTGCCAAAAAGCTGTATGAGGTCACCGGCTTCAGTTCGACCACGGTTATCGTTTCCGACACCCACAGTGCACCGGTGGAGGTCTACCACCCTGGCGTGCTGGCGCCTACGGTCAGCGAAGGCAAAGCCCAAGGGCCGCTGGTGTTGAACAACCAGCAGTTCTGGGACGACCCGGACCCTGCCTCAGGGCCATTGTCGATCCTGGTCAGCCGCGCCGACATGCGGGCCTATGTGTATCGCGGTGGCCAGCTGGTCGGTTCCGCCCCCGCACTTTCGCTGCAAAGCAGCCAGCATCGTAGCGGAATGGCGGTGTATTCCCTGCTGCAAAAACCGTCCAGCCTTGCAGTCGACGGCGGGCTGCCCTTGCATTGGTCAGTGGTGGGGCTGAGCAACCCGGAATATGGGAATACGCCCTATGAACAATTGGGCCAACTGGACATCAACCCGGAGTTTCGCCGCCATCTACGTGCGGCGATGGATGTTGGCACCATGCTGGTGATCACCGACTGGGCGTCCACCCGGGATACCCGCAGCGACGGGAAATTCACGGTAATCAGCACCGAAGGCAGTAAGGAAGTTAAACCATTGGTCAAGAAATGATCGGCAATTCTGTAGAAATCAAGCAAAGTAGCCGCTTTTGGCTGCAATCAAGGCAAGAAACGCCAGGTTTTCATCAGGGTAATCCATGTCGATGTTCAAACCATTGCAGGGGGCCATCCGGCTCTCGCTGGCCAGTATTGGCCTGTTTTTCCTCAGCGCCTGGCAGGCCGCGCACGCGCAACCCCTGCCTGGTGCCGCCGAGTTGCAACGGTTGGCGCCTAACGCCAGCCTCTCGACCTTGACCCTGGCACTTACTGCCTACGCCTGTGCCAGCCACAGCGAAGCGGACAAGTTGCTGACGGTGATCGACTATTCAAAGCCCTCGCGTGACAAACGCCTGTGGGTGTTCGACCTGCGCGCCAAAAAGCTGTTGTTCGAAGAGTGGGTTGCCCACGGCAAGAACAGCGGCGCTGATGTGCCGACCACGTTCTCCAATGCGCCAAACAGTTACCAATCTTCTCTCGGCCTTTATGAAACCGGCCAGACCTATAGCGGCAAGCACGGTCGCTCGCTGCGGCTGCAAGGGCTGGAACCGGGGTTCAACGACAACAGTATGTCGCGGGCGATCGTGATGCATGCCGCCGCCTACGCCGACCCCAAGGTCGTGCCCGGCCTTGGGCGCCTGGGGCGCAGCCAGGGGTGCCCGGCCGTTCGCCCGGCCATTGCCGGCAAACTGATCGAGACGCTGCAGCGCGGCAGCTATGTGTTTGCCTATTACCCGCAGCAGGATTGGCTGAAGAAATCGCGCTTCCTCAACGCCCAGAGCTGCCCACTGGCGGATCAATCGATCGCCAGCAAGTAGGCGAGTGGGTCAGGCGCTCCCTTTGGCCTGCTGCTCCAGATGCACCTGTAACGTCGGGTCGATTTGCAGTGCGGCGGCCAGTTCGTCAAGGTAGGCCCGCTCGGCGTCCTGTTGGTCGTCCACCAGCATCACGCTGGCCAGGTACATTTCTGCGGCCATGGCCGGGTCCTGGGCCGACCGTGCGACCTCGGCAGCATCCAGTGGCTTGCTCACTTCTTCATCCAGCCACTGCTGCAGTTGCGGGTCGTTGGCGTGGCGTTTGATTTCAGCGTAGATCAGCTGTTCTTCCTGCTCGTCGATGCGACCGTCAGCCTTGGCTGCCGCGATCAATGCGCGCAGGATTGCATGGCTGTGATCTTCGGCCTCGGGGCCGGACAGTTGGTCTACCGTGCGTAACGCTTGTTGCGGGGCTGCCGCCTGGCTGCGCTGCCAGCTTTGATAAGCCTGAAACGCCATCATGCCCAACGAAGCCAGGGCGGCATAATTGATGCCGCCAGCGGAGCGGACCTGGGTCTGGCCGCCAGCGCTGCTGCGAGCGCCGCCCAAAATGCCACCCAGTAAACCACCAAGCCCCCCACCTGATGCACTTCCACCGCCAAGCAGCCCGCCCAGCAAACCACCCAGGCCGTCTTGCGCTGACATGCCGCCGCCTTGCGGTGCTTGCGAGCGCTGCCCGGCCCGAAGTAACTGTTCGAGCAAATCACTGGTGTTCATGGCGCCACCCTCGGTCGGTAGTCGTTGCCCAGACCAGCAACGATAGCTGTCGCAAGGTGAACTGGCATGACCGTTTGGCTGCAAAGTTGTTGGTGAATGCGGCCAGGTTCGAGGTACTTGGGTATCACCCAGCTTGACGCGTGAAATTTTTTATGTAATTTTTCATGAAAAATAACACTAAAAATTTCACGGCAGTCCGAAACGATGAAGATGCACGAAGAGGTTGAAGCCCTCGCGATCCTTATTCACGACCTGCGCAAATTCAAGAACCTGACCCTGGGTGAACTGGCCGAACGCATCAACCGTTCGGTCGGTTTCCTCTCCCAGGTAGAGCGGGGCGTTTCGCGCCCGACCGTGGCAGACCTTACCGCCATCAGTGAAGCGCTCGGCGTGTCCACCGCTTACTTCTACAACCTGAGCAAGCCCCGCGGCATCGGCTGGGTGACGCGCCCCCATGAGCGGCGCACGCTGTACCTGGAGTCGGGCATCACCGATGTGCTGGCTTCGCCCACCATCGCCGGCGCCTTCTCCATGCTCGACAGCCATCTCGAGCCCGGCGCCAGCAGTGGCGAGGATTACCTGAGCGACCGTTCCGAGCAGGGCTGTTTCGTGCTCGAAGGCGAACTCACGGTATGGCTGGGCGAGGGCGACGCGGTGACCCTTCAGGCCAACGACTGCTTCCAGCTGCAACCCCACGCGCAGTTTCGTTACGCCAACCTGACGGAAAAAACCACCCGCGTGCTCTGGGTCTTCAACTGAATTTGTTCACCTCACAAGGATAAGAAGATGAGTGTCATCTTTGCGGACCTGCTGACTGAAGTGCGCTCGTTCCGGGCGCAGCACCCGGCAATACGTTATGTCGACCTGATTGCGCTGGATATCCCCGGGCACTTCTATGGCAAGCGCTACCCCATGGACATGCTGGAAAAAGTCGCAGCCGGCACACCGTTGAAGCTGCCGCAAAACTGTGTGCTGCTGGGCACCCAGGGCGGCCTTTACCCGATTGGTGACTACTGTTTCGCCGACGGCGACCCCGATGCCGCCCGGCGCCTGGTGCCGGGTACCCTGAAACCGGTGCGCTGGGAAAAGGAAGTGATTGCCCAGATGCTCATCACCTCCGATGGCACCGCCAAGCCTATCGAGTTCGAACCCCGTGAAGTACTGGCCCGCGTTATCCAGCGCCTGGCCAAACGTGGCATTCGCCCGGTGGTGGCCTTCGAGCTGGAGTTCTACCTGTTCGACCGCAAGCTCGACAACGGCCTGCCGCAGTACCCACGGGATACCGCGACCGACGACGAAGACGACCAGCCGAACATGCACATCGAGCGGCTGTCACGCTTCTCGTCAGTGCTGCACGAGATGGTCGATGGCGCCAACGAACAGGGGGTGCCGGCGAACGTCATCACGGCGGAGCTTGGCCCAGGCCAGTTCGAGATCAACTTCGCGCACAGCGAAGATGCCCTGAGCGCGGCAGACTGGTCGGCGCTGTTCTGCCGCAGTACCCGCGGCATCGCGGTGAAACACGGCTACCGTGCCAGCTTCATGAGCAAGCCGTACCTGGATGCGCCGGGCAGCGGCATGCATGTGCACGTCAGCCTGTACGACAGCGCTGGCAACAACATCCTGGCGGGCGCAGAGCAGCGCAAGCTGCGCCATGCGGTGGCCGGATGCCTGGAGCTGCTGCCCCACTGCATGCCGATCTTCGCCCCCAACCACAATGCCTACCGCCGCTACGGCGCCATGGTCAATGCGGCCAGCAAGGCCAGCTGGGGTTTCGAGGACCGCGACGCCTGCATTCGCATCCCCGAGTCCGACCCGCGCAACCTGCGTATCGAGCACCGGATCGCTGGCGCCGATGCAAACCCGTATCTGGTGCTGGCGGCCATCCTGACGGGCATGGAGCATGGCCTGGATCGCGGCGCCGAACCCATCGCCCCGTTGAACGAAAACCGCCAGAGCGGCATCGACTTCCCCAAGGATGCCCTCAGTGCCCTGGCCGCCATGCGTCACCACCCGGTGGTCAACGAAGGCTTGGGCAGTGAATTCGTGATGGTCTATTGCGAGAACAAATACCAGGAGCAACTGGACTTCATGCGCCACATCGATGCCCGCGAGTACCGCTGGTTCCTGTAAGTGCCGAAGCTCGAACAGCAACACCTTCCCAACGTTTGAATACCACGCGCAATACCGATTTGCCGGAGGAAGATATGCCACGTGTGCCCGTTATTGGCATTACCGCATGCACCAGCATGATTGAGCAGCATGCCACCCAGACCATCGCCGAAAAGTACGCACGCGCGGCGGCCAAGGCAGCCTGTGGCTTGCCCATCGTGATACCCAGCCTTGGCGAGCTGATGGACAGCGCCGACATTCTTGACGTGGTGGACGGGCTGATCTTCACCGGTTCGCCGTCCAATATCGAGCCGTTCCACTACAACGGCCCGGCCAGTGCTGCCGGGACCCACCACGACCCCTTGCGTGATGCCACCACGTTGCCGCTGATGCGTGCAGCCATCGCCGCAGGTGTGCCGGTGCTGGGGGTTTGCCGTGGTTTCCAGGAGATGAACGTGGCGCTGGGCGGCACGCTGCATCAGAAGGTGCACGAAACCGGCATGTTCATGGACCACCGCGAAGGCGAGGGCGAGCCTATCGAAAAGCAGTATGGCCCGCGTCACACCATGCATGTGGAACCCGGCGGCCTGCTCGACCGCATGGGCTTGCCGGCGGTCTTCGACGTCAATTCCATCCACGGCCAGGGCATTGATGCACTGGCGCCCGGGCTGAGGGTGGAGGCGCTGGCACCCGACGGGTTGGTGGAAGCGATTTCAGTCCAGGGCAGCAAGGGCTTTGCCTTGGCTGTGCAATGGCACCCCGAGTTCCAGGTCATGGACAACCCGCATTACCTGACCATCTTCCAGTCGTTTGGCAAGGCTTGCCGGCATCGCTCGGTATTGCGCCAGAAACTGTTGCAGTCCGCCTGAATACCGACCGTTCCCTTTGATAAAAAATACCTGCGCAGCCTGGCTGTGCAACGTGATGGAGTGAAAAAAATGAGTGAACAGAATTCGCAGACCCTTGCCTGGCAAGCCATCAGCCGCGACCACCACCTGGCCCCGTTCAGCGATGTGAAGCAACTGGCCGAAAAGGGCCCGCGCATCGTCACGTCGGCCAAGGGCGTGTACCTGTGGGACAGCGAAGGCAACAAGATTCTTGATGGCATGGCCGGCCTGTGGTGCGTGGCGGTCGGCTATGGCCGCGATGAACTGGCCGAGGTCGCCAGCCAGCAGATGAAGCAGCTGCCGTACTACAACCTGTTCTTCCAGACCGCGCACCCGCCTGCGCTGGAGTTGGCCAAGGCCATCGCCGATGTGGCGCCGCAAGGCATGAACCACGTGTTCTTCACTGGCTCCGGCTCCGAAGGCAACGACACCGTGCTGCGCATGGTTCGCCATTACTGGGCACTCAAGGGCCAGAAGAACAAGAAGGTGATCATTGGCCGCATCAACGGTTACCACGGCTCCACCGTGGCGGGCGCGGCGCTGGGCGGCATGAGCGGCATGCACCAGCAGGGCGGGGTGATCCCGGATATCGTGCACATTCCGCAGCCGTACTGGTTTGGCGAAGGCGGCGATATGACTGAGGCCGACTTTGGCGTGTGGGCGGCCGAGCAGTTGGAGAAGAAGATCCTGGAAGTTGGCGTGGACAACGTTGCCGCCTTTATCGCCGAACCGATCCAGGGCGCCGGTGGCGTGATCATTCCACCGCAAACCTACTGGCCGAAGGTGAAGGAAATCCTGGCCAGGCACGACATCCTCTTCGTTGCCGACGAAGTGATTTGCGGTTTCGGCCGTACCGGCGAGTGGTTCGGCAGCGACTACTACGACCTCAAGCCCGACCTGATGACCATCGCCAAGGGCCTGACCTCCGGTTACATTCCAATGGGCGGAGTGATCGTGCGCGACGAAGTGGCCAAGGTCATCAGCGAAGGCGGCGACTTCAACCATGGCTTCACCTATTCCGGCCACCCGGTGGCGGCTGCGGTGGGCCTGGAGAACCTGCGGATTTTGCGTGATGAGCAGATCATTCAGCAGGTGCACGATAAAACCGCGCCGTATCTGCAACAACGCCTGCGCGAGCTGGCCGACCACCCGCTGGTGGGCGAAGTGCGCGGCCTGGGCATGCTCGGTGCGATCGAGCTGGTGAAAGACAAGGCCACCCGCGCCCGTTACGAAGGCAAAGGTGTTGGCATGATCTGCCGCCAGTACTGCTTCGACAACGGCCTGATCATGCGCGCCGTGGGCGACACCATGATCATCGCGCCGCCGCTGGTGATCAGCCTGGAAGAGATCGACGAACTGGTGGAAAAGGCCCGCAAGTGCCTGGACCTCACGTACGAGGCTATCCGCTAACGTAAAGCGCCTGCCTCGGCAGCGGCGCGGTCCCCTGTAGGAGCGGCCTTGTGTCGCGATCGGGCTGCGCAGCAGCCCCAGCAATAGTGCGGCGAAGCTGAAATCGAGGGGCTGCTGTGCAGCCCGATCGCGACACAAGGCCGCTCCTACAGGGGGCCGCGCTAACCGACAAGGTGGTAGGCCGCCTGCGGTCCTTCGGTGTGAAGCATTTTGCTTTGTGAAATGAATCATGTACTTTTCAGGGCATTCATTTTCCCGTCCGAAAGTCGCGATTCAACTATGAAAGTGCACGAAGAGATTGAAGGCCTGGCAGTACTGATTCGCGACCTGCGCAAATTCAAAGGCCTGACGCTGGGCGAGCTGGCCCAGCGCATCGGCCGCTCGGTGGGTTTTCTGTCCCAGGTTGAACGGGGCGTATCGCGCCCGACCGTAGCCGACCTCACCGCCATCAGTGAAGAACTCGGCGTTTCGACCGCCTATTTCTACAAGCTGGAAAAACCCCGCGAACTCGACTGGGTTACCCGCCCGCACGAGCGCCGCACCCTGCACCTGGCGGGCGGCATCACCGATGTGCTTGCATCGCCCACGATATCGGGCGCCTTCTCCATGCTCGATAGCCACCTGGAGCCAGGCGCCAGCAGTGGTGAGGCGTATCTGGACGACAGCTCGGAGCAGGGCTGCTTCGTACTCGAAGGCGAGCTGACCGTGTGGCTGGGCGGCGGCGAGCCGGTAACGCTGCGCGCCAGTGACAGCTTTCAACTGCAACCCCACGCCAGTTTTCGTTACGCCAACCTCACCGACAAGCCCACCCGTGTGCTTTGGGTGTTCAGCTGAGGGGCGCGTGGGTTAACGCCGTCGTTATGCAACCAAGACAAGCCATGGCCAACGCGCCTGGTAACTGGCGGCTTTCTGCCTGAACAAGTCTGGGCGCGGGTTCAGCTCGTTCATCTGCAGCAGGTCGTTTTGCAGGTCATCCAGGCCATGCGTGCTGTACAGCGCGCCTGTGCACACATCAACCCCAAGGCAGGTCGAGCGGATCAGGTAGCGGTCGATGCCATCCGTGACCTTGAGCAATGGCGCGTAATCACCACCGAATTTAGCCTGGTACCACAGATGAACGCGGGCCTGGTTGCGCACTTCAACATTCACGCCCAGGTGCGCGCAGGCCTGCTGCACGCTGGCGATAACCCGGTCCTCTGCTTCCCAGGACAAGTCTTCGTCGAAGTAGGCGATGTCGTAATCCTTGATGCCCCGTTGGGCAGGCAGCCCGGCGCGGTGGTTCCAGACGGTCTGGAACAGCGCGCCTGCCACCAGCATGCAGTGGGGGATATCCAGCGTTGGCAGTACGTCCAGGAGCGCCCGGTTTACCGGGTTTTCGCGGATGATCGCCAGTACCTGCTCGTCAGTCAGTGAATGCATGGGGCCGTCCTTGAGGGTTGCATTGCAGGAAGCCGAGCTTACCTGAATGGCGCCGGGGTCATGACTTGATACCGCTCGGCGCATTGCAACACCCTACAGGCGGGGTCAATACTTCCAGGTCACCGAGGCCGTCAGGTTGCGTGGTGCGCCGTAGCTGGCGGTTGTCGCATTGTTGTACAGCGACAGCAGGTATTTGCGGTCGGTGACGTTATTCAGGTTCAGCGACGTGCTCCAGTTGCTGTCGATGTCGTAGCTGGTCATCAGGTCGACCAGGCCGTAGGCGTTCTGGTGGATGGCGCTGTTGGTGTCGTTCTCGACGCCAGTCTGCCAGCTGACCCGGGCGCCAACCTTCATCTGTGGCAGGGTTGGCAGGCGGTAGGTGACCATACCGCGCACGCTGTGGGTCGGCACATATTTGCGCGCACGCTCGCCGTTGTCATCGTCAATGCGCACATAGGTGTAGCCAGCGAGCATGTCCAGCCCCGGTACCACTTCGCCGGAGGCTTGCAACTCTACGCCGTGGCTCTTGAAATCGCCCGGCGTGTAAACCTCCTTGACCCCGTCGAACCCCGCATCCACAGCCACGTTGCGCTGCTCGGTCTTGAACAGCGCAGCGGTCAGGTGCAGGTGGTCGTCCATCACGCTGCCTTTGAAGCCAACTTCCATGCTCTTGCCCTCCAGAGGGTCGAGCAGCTTGCCGTCGGTACCGACCACGTTGTACTGCGGGTTGTAGATTTTGGTCCAGCTGCCGTAGAGGCTCCATGCATCGTTCAGGTCGTAGACCAGGCCAGTGTACGGCGTGACTTTGCCATGGGCGCGTGTGAAGTGCTCTGAACCGTAGCTCTCACCCTTGCCGTCGGCACTGAGCATACGTGCACCGGCTATCCAGTGAAGGTTGTCCGCCAGGCTGAAGCGTGCCCCGGCGAATACGCTTTTCTGGGTGTCCTGGAAGTTCTGCGCCAGGCCCTCACTGGTGACGCCAAACGATGGCATTGGCGTGTTGCCCGCCAGGATGCCTGAGAACGAAGTGTTGAAGAAACTGCCGTGTTCCAGGTCTTCGTCATACTCCTGGCCGTTCTGATGAGTGCGCCCATACGCGGCCCCAAAGGTCAGTTGGTGCTCGCGACCGAACAGGCTGAACGGCCCTTGCACCTTGGCCTCGCCCAGCAGTTGGTGTGCCTCGCTGCGCGTGTGGTTGGCATACGCGTCGGCGACATCCCCGGAGACGCCCCCCACATAAAGCATGTTGGTGTTCTGTTTTTCCTGCTGCCCGGTGGCCGTGAGCGTGGCGTTCCAGTCACTGCCGAAGTCATGCTTGAGCTCGACGAAGGCCCGCTGGGTGTGCAGGTTCCAGTAGGTCCACGGCTGCCCGATGCTGCTACTGCGCCCGCTGTAATGAATGGCATTACCGTGGTTGTCCACCAGCGGCAGGTTGCCCCAGGTGCTGCCGTTGGAGTCACTGTTGTGCTGGGAGAAACCCACGGTCACAGTGTCGGCATCGGACACATCGAACGCCAGCAGGCCGGCAGCCACGTTGCGCTCATGGCTGTAGCGGTCCATCCACGAATTGCCCTTGTCGTGGGAGTAGATGAAGCGGCCGCGCACATTGCCGCTGTCGGTCAGCGGGCCGGCGACGTCGATGTCGATCCGGCGGCTGTCCCATGAGCCGACGCTGGTATCGACCTGCGCCTGGAAGGTGTCGGTTGGGCGTTTACGCACGAAGTTGACCGTGGCCGACGGGTTGCCGGCGCCGCTCATCAAACCATTGGCGCCGTGCAAGACGTCGATCTGCTCGTATTCGGCCAGGTCCTGGTCGCCTACCAGCGTGCTGCTGACGAAGGGCATGCCAGTACCGTCGTATTCGAAGGTATTGATATCGAAGCCACGCGAGGTGAATTCGGTACGGTCGGTTTCGGTTTGCTCGACGGTTACCGATGGTGCGGCCCGCAGTGCGTCCTTGATACCGGTGATCTTGAAATCGTCCAACGCCTGCCGGGTGATGGTCGTTACACCCTGAGGGGTCTGTTTGTCGGTGAGGCCCAGTTTGGTGGTACTGGATGCAGCCCTGCCTTCGTAGCCCTGGCTTACGCCATCTACTGCTTCGCTCGTGCTGTCGATCTGGGTCGCGGGCAGGGTGAGGTTGTCGGCGGCATGAACGACAGGCATGGCGCTGCATGCGCCGACCAGCAGGAGGCGGGCGGGGAGGTGACGTTTCAAGACGAATTCCTGAGGCGGGGAGTGGTAAAGGGTACGATTTCTATGCGAATGAGAAACTACATCAAATGGGAATTAATATTGATAAATAATGTTTCATGTTTCTTCACGTCCCACTAAGCACGGTCTGGGCACCGCTTACCCTGTGGGAGCGGGCGCGCCAGCGAAGAATCCAACGCGGTGTATGGCACCGGCTGCGCCGGTGTTCGCGGGCACGCCCGCTCCCACAGGTCCCTGCTAAATCAGTAAGTGATTTGCTGTTCTATGAGAGTTGGCGCAGGTGGAGCGGTGTGGGCAATTGCAGGCTGCGCACCTGGCGCTCATCCAGGTGCTGGATGAACAACGGGCGCAGCGCGGGCTTGCGCGCTCCAATGCGACTCGGCGGCTGTCGATGAAGGTTAATCCGTACACGGCAAAGGACATGCTCGCGCTTCAACAGCAAACAGAGATGAACCAGACTGAGTTGCTGAAGGCGGTGATCGCCCTTATTCAGGCGGATGTCCTTGAGGCTCGGGATGATGAGGTGATCCTGGCTCTGCAGCGGCTGGCGCGGTTGGCTCTTTGATGGCGGATGCTCACATGCGGGCATGCGCAAAAACCGGTGAGCTAGCAGCAAGCAGCGGTGTTGCGCAGGCAACAGTGATCCGACAGCGTGTTTGATCACATGCAGCCAGCATCGCCGCCTTTTATCGCCAACTCATTGAAAGTAAAGCCATCAAGCCGTTGGCACGCTTGCTGCTCCTATCTCCTTGAACCCCAAGGATTCTCAAGGAGCTTCCCATGAGCCACGCCCCACTCAAGTTCGCCTACTGGGTCCCCAATGTCAGCGGTGGCCTGGTGGTCAGCACCATCGAGCAGCGCACCAGCTGGGACATCGAATACAACCGCAAGCTTGCGCAAATCGCTGAAAAATCCGGCTTCGACTACGCCCTGTCGCAGATCCGTTTCACCGCCGGCTACGGCGCCGACAACCAGCACGAATCGGTCACCATCAGCCACGCGCTGCTGGCCGCCACGGAGAAGCTCAAGGTCATCGCTGCCATCCTGCCTGGCCCGTGGAGCCCGACGCTGGCGGCCAAGCAGTTGGCGAGCATCGACCAGTTCACCAACGGCCGCATCGCCATCAACGTGGTCTCGGGCTGGTTCAAGGGCGAGTTCCATGCCATCGGCGAACCTTGGCTGGACCATGACGAGCGCTATCGCCGCTCCGAAGAATTCATCCGCGCACTCAAGGGCATCTGGACGCAGGACAACTTCACTTTCAACGGCGATTTTTATCGCTTCCGTAACTACAACCTCAAACCCAAACCGCTGCAGCAACCGCACCCGGAGATCTTCCAGGGCGGCAGTTCGCGTGCGGCGCGGGACATGGCGGCGCGGGTGTCGGACTGGTACTTCACCAACGGCAACAGCGTGGAAGGAATCAAGGCCCAAGTGGACGATATCCGCACCAAGGCGGCGGCCAACGGCCACTCGGTAAAGATCGGGGTGAATGCCTTCATCATCGCCCGCGATACCGAGGAAGAAGCGCGTGCGGTGCTGCAAGAGATCATCGACAAGGCCAACCCCGAGGCGGTGCGTGCGTTTGGCCAGGAGGTAAAACATGCCGGGGCCGCCAGCCCGGAGGGCGAGGGCAACTGGGCCAAGTCCAGCTTCGAGGACCTGGTGCAGTACAACGATGGCTTCAAGACCAACCTGATCGGCACGCCGCAGCAAATTGCCGAGCGCATCGTAGCGCTGAAGGCAGTGGGGGTGGATTTGATCCTGTCCGGCTTCCTGCATTTTCAGGAGGAAGTGGCGTACTTCGGCGAGCACGTGCTGCCTTTGGTGCGTGAGCTGGAGGCGGCGCAGCGTGTCGAGAAAGCGGTGGCCTGATGCCGGGGCAGGGTGGGCTTGGCACCCTGCCAGTATTGCCTGGTTGCGGTCCAGGGGGTAGGTTGAAGGGCTATTTTCAAGGAAGACTACCCCATGAAACGGACCTTACCGCTTCTGTTCGCCTGCGCGATTTTCCCCCTGCAAGCCTGGTCGGCGCTGGAGGTCGGCGAGTTCACGCTGGGCATGCCCAAGTCCCAGGCCTTGGCCATTCTGCAGCAGCAGTTCGGCGAGGTAGAGCATTTCACTGGGTATCACTACCAGGTGCCTACCGAGTTCTATCAGGGCGCCAAACCCAAGGCTGATTACAACCTGGGCGGCCTTGCCATCTCTCAAGTCAAGGCCGTGTTCAACGAGGCCGACCAGTTGCGCCAGGTGGAGGTGCAGCTGGATACCACCGACGAGGCACGGGTTCAGCAACTGCTGCCGATGACCAAGGACGCCAGGCCGGTGCCGGATAGCGGTGGCCGGCTTGAAGCGTTTTCAGCGGACGGTGAGCTGGTTTACTGGGTGTCCAGGAACTGGGACTGGACGGTGGTGACCATTGCCGACAAGGCCAGCTCGGCGGGCAACATCACGGCGCGCGCTGAGAGTGACAAGAAGTTCGCCCAGTTGAACCGCAAGTTCGACAAGTTGATCGAAACCGCCAAGGCGGTGGAGGGCAACGGCGCCCCTTGATCGCGCGATAGTGGTGCTTTTGAGTGTGCTGGGGCCGCGTCGTGGGACAGTGATGGACCTGTTTTACAGGCATCTCTCGGCTCAAGGGCACACCTGCAAGCACAAAGCGCACAATGGCAGACGTGAACCAAGTCGGTTTCAGGATGCGTCTGGTCGCTCGCACGCAATCCTCTGGCGAAACAAGTGCCATGCTTAAGAGATGCCTCAGGACCAGCGCGCGCAGATGCGCGGCCTTAGGCAAGGAGGCCGCCTGACCACGCAACCGTGACGTGGCCGGCGCGCCGCAGCAGAACACGCCGGACACCTGCCCCCACAATAATTCAGGCAGGGTCCGTGATGCCGAGGTCCGCTGTATGCCTGATGAACTGCTCCACCTGCCCGCGATCCAGCGCATTCTGGCCCGCGACAAGGACGCCCCCGGCGCCCTGTTGCCGATCCTGCATGCCATCCAGCACGACATCGGCTTCATCCCCGATGCCGCTGTGCCCGAAATTGCCCATGCCCTGAACCTCAGCCTGGCCGAAGTGCGTGGGGTAATCAGCTTCTACCACGACTTCCGTACTTCACCGCCGGCGCGCCACACCCTGCGCCTGTGCCGCGCCGAATCGTGCCAGAGCCGCGGCGCCGAGGCCCTGGCCGCGCAACTGCGTGACCAGTTGGCGCTGGACGACCACGGCACCAGCGCCGACGGTGCCATCAGCCTGCGCCCGGTGTATTGCCTGGGCGCCTGCGCCTGTTCACCCGCGCTGGAACTGGACGGCAGGGTGCATGCACGGCTCACCCCTGAGCGCCTGCGTGCATTGGTAAACGGTTGCCGGGAGGACGCAGCATGCTGAAGCTATACATCCCCTGCGACTCGGTGGCCTGCGCCGTGGGTGCCGACCAGGTTGCCGAGGCCTTGCAACGCGAGGCCGAGCGGCGCCAGTTGCCGCTGGATATCCAGCGCACCAGTTCCCGCGGCCTGTATTGGCTGGAGCCACTGCTGGAGTGCGACAGCGCGCAAGGGCGCCTGGGCTTTGGCCCGCTCACCCCGCAGGATGTACCGTCATTGCTCGATGCCTTGGCGGGTGAACCCGGTGGCCACTCGCTGGCGCTGGGCCCGGTCGATGAAATCCCGTACCTGAAGACCCAGCAGCGCCTGTTGTTCGCCCGCGCCGGCATCACCCGCCCATTGTCGCTGGATGACTACCGCAGCCAAGGAGGCTTTGCCGGCCTGAAGGCTGCCGTGGCAATGGACGGCGCCGAGGTGGTTGCTGCGGTGCTGGATTCCGGCCTGCGTGGTCGTGGCGGTGCGGCGTTCCCTGCCGGTATCAAATGGCGCACCGTGCGCGATGCTGGTACCGGGCAGAAATACGTGGTGTGCAACGCCGACGAGGGCGACTCCGGTACCTTCGCCGACCGCATGCTGATGGAAGGCGACCCGTTCCTGCTGATCGAAGGCATGATCATTGCCGGCCTCGCCGTAGGTGCCGACAAGGGCTACATCTACGTGCGTTCGGAATACCCCGACGCCATTCGCGTGCTCGGCCAGGCCCTCGTCATCGCTCGTGACGCAGGCTACCTGGGTGCCGACGTAGCCGGCAGCGGCAAGGCCTTCGAGCTTGAAGTGCGGGTGGGCGCCGGTGCTTACATCTGCGGCGAAGAAACGGCGCTGCTTGAATCCATCGAAGGCAAGCGCGGCATCGTCCGCGCCAAGCCACCACTGCCAGCGTTGCAAGGCCTGTTCGGTCTGCCCACGCTGGTGCACAACGTACTCACCCTGGCGTCGGTGCCCATCATCCTGGCCAAGGGCGCAGCGTTCTATCGCGATTTCGGCATGGGCCGCTCGCTGGGCACCATGCCGTTCCAACTGGCTGGCAACATCCGCCAAGGTGGCCTGGTGGAACGTGCATTCGGCCTGACCCTGCGCGAGCTGGTGGAGGGCTATGGCGGTGGCACGGCCAGTGGCCGACCGCTAAAGGCCGCGCAGGTCGGTGGCCCGCTCGGCGCCTGGGTGCCCCCCAGCCACTTCGACACTCCACTGGACTATGAAGCCTTCGCTGCCATGGGCGCGATGCTCGGCCACGGCGGTGTGGTGGTGGCCGACGACACCCTGAACATGGCCAGCATGGCGCGCTTTGCCCTGCAGTTTTGCGCCGAGGAATCCTGCGGCAAATGTACCCCGTGCCGCATCGGCTCAACCCGCGGCATGGAAGTGGTCGACCGGTTGATCGCGACCAGCGATTTTACCGAACGCCACGATCAGGCCCTGCTGCTTCGCGACCTGTGCGACACCATGCAGTACGGCTCGCTGTGCGCCATGGGCGGCATGACCGCTTATCCTGTGGCCAGCGCCCTCAAGTACTTCCCCGCCGATTTCGGGCTGACCACCACGGAGGCTGCGCAGTGATCAATTTCTTCGACCCGGCTTCTGATAAAAGCAGCGACCTCGGCACCCCGGCCCGTGACAGCGACGTGCAGGTCAGCCTGAGCATCGACGGCCGTGCCATCAGCGTGCCTGCGGGCACTTCGGTGATGCGCGCTGCGGCCATGCTCGGCACCAGCATCCCCAGACTCTGCGCCACCGACAGCCTCGAAGCCTTCGGCTCTTGCCGCATGTGCATGGTGGAAATCGAAGGCATGCGCGGCTACCCGGCATCCTGCACCACCCCGGTCAGCGAAGGCATGGTGGTGCGTACCGAAACCCCGCGCCTGGCCGGCCTGCGTCGCAACGTGATGGAGCTGTACATCTCCGACCACCCGTTGGACTGCCTGACCTGTTCGGCCAACGGCAACTGCGAGCTGCAGACCGTGGCCGGCCAGGTGGGCCTGCGCGAGGTGCGCTATGGCTACGACGGTGCCAACCACCTGGCCGAGAAAAAGGACGTTTCCAACCCTTACTTCGACTACGAGCCGAGCAAGTGCATTGTGTGCAGCCGCTGCGTGCGGGCCTGCGAAGACATCCAGGGCACCTTCGCCCTGACCATCACCGGGCGGGGCTTTGAATCGCGTGTGGTGGCGGCGGGCGGTGACAACTTCCTGGCTTCCGAGTGCGTGTCGTGCGGGGCCTGCGTGCAGGCCTGCCCGACTGCAACCCTGACCGAAAAGAGCCTGGTAGAGCTCGGCCAGCCCGAGCGTTCGGTGATCACCACCTGCGCCTACTGCGGTGTCGGTTGTTCGTTCCGCGCCGAAATGAAAGGCGACCAGCTGGTGCGCATGGTCCCGGACAAGAACGGCGGCGCCAACCATGGCCACGCCTGCGTCAAGGGCCGTTTTGCCTGGGGCTACGCCACCCATCCGGACCGCATCACCAAGCCGATGATTCGCAAGCGCCTGGAAGACCCGTGGCAGGAGGTGAGCTGGGACGAAGCGGTGACCTACGCAGCCAGTGAGTTCCGCCGCATCCAGTTGAAGTACGGGCGCGATTCCATCGGCGGCATCACCTCCAGCCGCTGCACCAACGAAGAAGCATACCTGGTGCAAAAACTGGTACGCACGGCATTTGGCAACAATAACGTCGATACCTGCGCGCGGGTATGTCACTCGCCCACCGGCTATGGCCTGAAGCAGACCCTGGGCGAGTCGGCGGGCACGCAAAGCTTCGACTCGGTGATGCAGGCCGACGTTGTGCTGGTGATCGGCGCCAACCCCACCGACGCCCACCCGGTGTTTGGCTCGCAACTCAAGCGGCGGCTGCGCCAAGGCGCACGGCTGATCGTGATCGACCCACGTCGCATCGACCTGGTCGACTCACCCCATGCCCGCGCCGACTTGCACCTGCAATTGCGCCCGGGTACCAACGTCGCCATGCTCAACGCCCTGGCCCACGTGATCGTCAGCGAAGGCCTGCTGGCCCAGCGCTTCATCGATGCCCGCTGCGAAACCGAGGACTTTGCCCACTGGCGCGATTTCGTCAGCCAGGCCGACAACGCCCCTGAAGTACTTGGCCCGGTGTGCGGCGTGCCTGCCGAGCAGATCCGCGCTGCCGCACGGCTGTATGCCACTGGCGGTAACGCGGCAATCTACTACGGCCTGGGCGTGACCGAGCACAGCCAAGGCAGCACCGCCGTGATGGGCATCGCCAACCTGGCCATGGCCACCGGCAACATCGGCCGCGAAGGGGTGGGGGTGAACCCGCTGCGCGGACAGAACAACGTGCAGGGCTCGTGCGACATGGGTTCGTTCCCGCACGAGTTGCCCGGCTACCGGCACATTTCCAACGAGAATGTGCGCGCCGAGTTTGAACGCGCCTGGGGTGTGACCTTGCAACCTGACCCGGGCCTGCGTATCCCCAACATGTTTGAAGCCGCGCTGGATGGCAGCTTCAAGGCCCTGTATTGCCAGGGCGAGGACATCGCCCAGAGCGACCCCAACACCCAGCATGTCACGGCGGCGTTGCACGCCATGGAATGCGTGGTGGTACAGGACATCTTCCTCAACGAAACGGCCAAGTTCGCCCATGTATTCCTGCCGGGCAGCTCGTTCCTGGAAAAGGACGGCACCTTCACCAATGCCGAGCGGCGTATTTCGCGGGTGCGCAAAGTCATGGAACCGCTGGCCGGCAAGGCCGACTGGGAAGCCACCGTGGCCCTGGCCAATGCCCTGGGCTCCCCGATGAACTATCGTCACCCGTCCGAGATCATGGACGAGATCGCGCGCCTGACGCCCACGTTCCGCCGCGTCAGCTACGCCGAGATCGACCGTCATGGCAGTTTGCAGTGGCCGTGTAACGACGCTGCGCCCGATGGCACGCCGACCATGCACATCGACCAGTTTGTGCGTGGCAAGGGGCGCTTCATGCTCACCGGTTATGTGCCCACCGACGAAAAGGTCAACAACCGCTACCCGTTGCTGTTGACCACCGGGCGCATTCTTAGCCAGTACAACGTCGGCGCCCAGACCCGGCGCACCGGCAACGTGGCCTGGCATGATGCCGACCGCCTGGAGATCCATCCTGCCGACGCCGAAAGCCGAGGCATTCAGGACGGTGACTGGGTCGGTATCGGCAGCCGCGCCGGGCAGACTGTACTGCGCGCCAAGGTCAGCGCCCGGGTGGCGCCGGGGGTGGTGTACACCACCTTCCACTTCCCCGAGTCGGGGGCCAACGTGATCACCACCGATAACTCCGACTGGGCCACCAACTGCCCGGAATACAAGGTGACGGCGGTGGAGGTGGTGAAAGTGTTCCAGCCTTCGCAATGGCAGAAACGTTATCAGGACTTCAGTGATGAACAGCGGCGCCTGCTGAAGGAACGTCGCACGACCGAGAAAGCCGAGGTGCGCCGATGAGCAGCGACAACCTGGTCAAGATGGCCAACCAGATTGCCCATTACTTCGACAGCGAGCCGAACCGGGCGCTGGCGGTGCAGGGGGTACGTCAGCATTTGCATAGCTTCTGGACGCCGGCGATGCGTCGGCAGCTGGCAGAGTGGATTGCCGCCAATGAAGGGGAGGGGCTGGACCCGAAGGTGCGCGAGGCGTTGGCCTAGCGGCTGTTGCTGATTGGGGCCGCAAAGCGGCCCCACTATCAGCCTCGGGCTAATTCGGCCTGGTGCGCGATGGCTTCTTCGCTCTTGAGCACCAGCACATCACCCTCAAGCGAATCCAGCACCACCTCCGACGTATTACCAATCAACGCCCCGGTAATCCCCGTGCGGCACACGGTGCCGATCACCGTCACCACGGCATCGAGCCTCTGCTCGAAATGCGGGATCAGCACATCCGCCGGCCCTTCAGCCACATGCAGGCGCTCATCGCTGATGTCGTACTCAGCCTGGAATGCCTTGCACGCTTCGCGGTACCGTTTTTCGATGGTCTCGCTCAGCTGATAAGCCGGGTCCGAGGCCGACAGCATCGGTGACGGGTGGGCACTGACGACATGCAATTCGCCCTTGGCCAGCTTGGCAATCTCAAACCCATGGTCAACGATGCTGGCATGCAGGCGGCGGTGGTCTTCGTCCTGGTTGCCCACGTCTACAGCGGCCAGGATCACGCCCCCGGTCCAGGGCCGTTCACTTTTGACCATCAGCACCGCACACGGGCACTGACGCAGCAATTTCCAGTCACTGGGGGTGAGCAGGGCTTTTTTCAGCGGGTTGTCCGGGCGGTGCTCCTTGATCACCAGCTCGCAGCCCTCGGCCTGCTGCACGTAGACGATGGTGTCGTGCAGGTTGCCGCGCCAGGCCTCTTCATGGGTAACATTGTCGTAGCCGTCATCGTGCAGCTGGCTGCTCAACAGGCTCAGCAGCGCATGGTGGTCATGCCGCTTGTCGCACATCAGCAGGTGCAGGCGTGCGTCGGTGACGCCGGCGATCAGCTTGGCCCGGGTCAGCGCCCGGCTGTGGGCGTGCTCGGGGTCGAGGACGACGAGGATGCTGCGGACGGCTTGCATGGGCGTTAGCTCCCTTCAAAGGTGGCGACCAATGCCTGACTATAGACGGCGCACCCCCCGCTGGCGCTTGATGTACATCAACAAGCATAGTCACTGGCGCCGCCCGCCGCCGCCGGTATAATCGCCAGCCCTGCCTGTTCTGTGTGGTTGCACGCTTATGTCCCTGATCCCCGAAATCGACGCCTTTCTTGGCTGCCCGACGCCAGACGCCTGGATCGAAGCGGCGCTCGCCGACCAGGAAACCCTGCTGATCGACCACAAGAACTGCGAGTTCAAGGCCGCCAGCACCGCCTTGAGCCTGATGGCCAAGTACAACACCCACCTCGACCTGATCAACATGATGTCGCGCCTGGCCCGCGAAGAGTTGGTGCACCACGAGCAGGTATTGCGCCTGATGAAACGCCGTGGCGTGCCGCTGCGCCCAGTCTCGGCGGGGCGCTATGCGTCGGGGCTGCGCCGCTTGGTGCGCGCCCATGAGCCGGTAAAACTGGTGGATACGCTAGTGGTGGGCGCGTTCATCGAGGCACGCAGCTGCGAGCGCTTTGCCGCGTTGGTGCCGCACCTGGATGAGGAGCTGGGCCGCTTCTATCACGGCCTGCTGAAAAGCGAAGCGCGCCATTACCAAGGCTATCTGAAGCTGGCGCACAACTATGGTGATGAGGCAGACATTGCCCGCCGGGTTGAACTGGTACGCGCTGCAGAAATGGAGCTGATCCAGTCACCGGACCAGGAGCTGCGCTTCCACAGCGGTATCCCGCAGGCACTGGCCGCCTGATTCGCACCAGGCGGCCGGGGCTTCAGTTGCGTCGGCCCAGCAAAAGGCCCACCACCAACCCCAGGCCGGCTGAAATGGCCACGGTCTGCCAGGGATGGCCACCGATGTAGTCCTGGGTGGCGTCCACCACCGGTTGCGCTTTGTCCCGCACATTGCCAGCGGCCTGGCGCGCCTGTTTCAGTTTGAGGCTGACCTGCGCTCGCAGGGTTTCTGCTTCTTCGCCCACCAGGGCGGCACTTTCGGTCAGCAGTTTTTCCGATTCTTCGATCAGCGATTGCAGCTCGCTGAATACCTGGTCCTTGATCTGATCGCTGTCCGCCAGCGTGGCGTTTTTACGGGCCATGAACTCGTCCTCGTTGATGGGGTGGTCTGAACAATGGATGCCGCTGCGTCGGGAAAGTTGCGGCGGCTTTCCGATGTTGCGTTGCCTGGGTGTAAGATAGCGGCCATTTTCAAACCTGCAGGTACCTTCATGAGTTTCAATCTGGCCAACATGAGCTTCGAGGAACGGGCGCAGATCGAGGCAGAGAAGGCGCGGCTGTTCGACCTGTGGCAGAACAACCTGGGCAAGGCCAAGGGCGATGCGGCCCGGCTGATTGCCGAAAAGCCGCGGCGCAAGGGCAAATGGGCCGAGTGGGTGCGCGCCGAACTGGATGGCATGTCGCCGCCCGAATACGCCAGCATGGTACGCAGCGAAGTCAACAAGCTGATGGCCGCCGCCAGCGCCAACCGCTGAATACAACCCGCCGGGTGCTTACCAGTAGGCACCCTTGGGCAGGTCCAGCTTGCCCTCGTCGGTAAAGCGCACGGTCCCCAGCAAACCGCCCGCCAGCTTGCCGCGCAGCTTGTAGGGCAAACCCTTCAGCGAGTCCACCGTGCCCAGCCCATAGGCCTGGCGCAGGAAGGAAAACGCCGTGATGCTCACCGGCACCACGATCACTGCTTCGTCATAACGGCCAATGTGCCCCTGCTGGTCGCTGACCCCGGCGGCCAGCGGCTGGCCGTTCACTTCCAGGTTCAGGGCAATGCCGTTGTAGTCGATGGGCGATTCGTTGGGGTTTTGTACCCGCATTTTCACCGCCATGCGCAGCTCCAGTTCCTGCCCTGGTAGCGGCTCGATGCCGATCACGCTGATGTTGACCGGGTCACGGGGCTGGAACAGTGCGCAGGCGGCCAGGCCATAGGCCATCAGCAGGACGAGAAACACGCGGATACAGCGGTGCAGGCGGGCAGTCATTGAGGGCGACCTTGCCAGAGTGAGCGAATGGTCAGTGTGGCAAATGCGCGTCGGCGTTGAAAGTATCCTTGCAGATGAAAGATACTGTTTCTCATTAACGCCCGATAACTCATCCTACTGGCTGCTCTTCAAACCATGCTGACGTCACCCGTGTCGGGCCTGCTGGCGACTTTCCAGGAGCACTACGACGACCTGTTGCAGTTCCTGACCCGGCGCATGAACGACCGCCAGCGCGCCGCCGACGTGGCGCAGGAAACCTACCTGAAGCTGGTAAAAGTCGATGAGCAGGCGGTACCGGTGTTGCACGCCCGCAGCTTCATCTTCCGCGTGGCAGGCAACCTGGCAATCGATGCCTTGCGCCGCGAGCAGCGCCTCGCTGCCAGCCACGACGACTGTGATGGAGCAACCGATCTGGCTTGCCCGGCGCCAGCGCCCGAGGCGACTTTACTGGCCCGCGAGCGCTTGCAAATCCTCGACGATGCGTTGCTTGAGCTGCCCGACAATGCCCGCCAGGCGTTGCTGCTGAACCGCATCGAAGGCCTGACCCAGGCGCAGATTGCGCAGCGGCTGGGGGTTTCCGAGAGCATGGTGGCCAAATATATCGGCCAGGCCCTGCGCCATTGCCGCGACTGGCTCAAGCAGGCCGGTGTGGCTGCCTCCGTGGTGTTGCTGGTCGCCGCAGTGGCGGGCTGGCAGCAGGCGCCGATGCTGCTGGCGGACTACCACACCGCAGTGGGTGAGCGGCAGGTGATTACCCTGGCGGACGGCACGCGGGTGACGCTGAACAGCGCCAGTGCGCTGAGTGTGGTGTTCAATGAGCACGAACGGCGGGTGGTGCTGGATGCAGGTGAGGCCCTGTTCGAGACCTCGGAGGACCCGCGGCCGTTTGTGGTCGATACGGCTGGTGAGCCGGTGCAGGGAGGTGCGGCCACCTTCAGCGTACGCCGCGATGGCCGCGTGGTGTTGGCAAGCGGTGAGGCCAAGGTTGGCGAACATGAACTGGCGGTGGCGGCCGATGCCGGTGCACAAATGGCCTGGCAGCGCGGCAAGCTGATCTTCAACGGAAAACCGCTGGGGCAGGTGCTGACCGAGCTTGAGCGTTACCGGCATGGGCGCATCGTGCTGTCCGATAGCAAGCTGGCGGCGATGGAGGTGAGCGGGGTGTTTGACCTGGACGAGCCTGAGGCACTGTTGCGCACGCTTGAGCAGCGGTATGGGCTGAAGGTCACCTATCTACCGTGGCTGGCCGTGGTTCATTGATCAGCCTGTGCGGGCCTCTTCGCGGGCTCGCCCGCTCCCACAGGTCCAATACCTCTTTTGAGTTCTGTGGCGCACCTGTGGGAGCGGGCAAGCCCGCGAAGAGGCCGGCCCAGGAAAAATAATTTCATTTGGCACTGCAAGTTCCTGCAAGCCAGATCGTCGTAGTGGGACTGATCAGCAACCCATTCTCATTTACGACTTGTCAGGAAGCTCATTCGTGCCTCTGATGCTCAAGCCCTTGTACCGCCGTCGCGGTCCTCTTCACCACACCTTGATGTCCTGCAGTGCCCTGGCCATGCTGCTCGGCCCCCTGCATGCATCGGCCGCGACCACTGCCGAACAGGCCCAGATACAGGCTCGCCAGGTTCAGCTCGACTTGCCGGCCCAGCCACTGGACCAGGCCCTGACCACCTTCGCCGACCAGGCCGGCCTGCATTTGCTGTACACCACCGGCGATGTCGCAGGCGTTGCCAGCCCCGCCTTGCACGGCAGCTACAGCGTCGAGCAGGCCCTGCAGCAGTTGCTGGCAGGCAGCGGCATGAGCTGGCACTTCAGCGACGCCCGCACTGTAACCCTGCGCAAGGCCGATACGGCGCCACAGGCGGTCAACCTCAAGCCGATCGAGGTTAGCGTGGCCTCGCGCACCAGCACCGCAATCAGCGAAATCCCCGGTACTGTCTGGGTGGTCGACCAGCAGCAGCTGCGCGAGCAGATCGACAGCGGTGTCAGCCTGAAGGAAGCCATCGGCAAGCTGGTACCGGGCCTTGACCTGGCGCCGGAAGGGCGCACCAACTATGGCCAGAACATGCGCGGGCGCAACGTGCTGGTGATGATCGACGGGGTCAGCCAGAACAGCTCGCGCGGCCTGTCGCGCCAGTTCGACAGCATTTCGCCGTTCAACGTCGAGCGTGTTGAAGTGCTCTCCGGTGCCAGCGCCATCTACGGCGGCGGCGCCACCGGCGGTATCATCAACATCGTGACCAAGAAGGGCGAGCCCGGCCCGGCGCGCTTCGAAACCCAGCTGGGCGCCAGCAGCGGTTTCAACAACAGCGATGACCTGGCCACGCGCTTTGCCCAGTCGATCAGCGGCGGCAACGAGCGGGTCAATGCCCGGTTGGGCATCTCTGGTGAGCAGAACGAAGCCTTCTACGACGGCGCCGGTGATCAGATTTTCATCGACAACACCCAGACCGATTTGCAGTACAACCGCACCATCGATGTGCTCGGTACCCTGGGGTTGCAGTTGAATGACCAGCAGAGCCTCGACCTGCTGGCCCAGTACTACGACTCGGGCAACCACGGCAGCACTGGCATTTACTTCCCCAACCTTAATTACAACGCGCCGTCCGACCTGGAAGACGCTGAACTGCGCAGCGGCTACTCGTCCGACCTGGAACCGCGCACTCGGCGCTTGCTGCTCAACGCCAACTACCACCACGCCGACGTGCTGGGCCAGGACTTCTACCTGCAGGCCTCGTACCGCAAGGAAGACGACAACTTCTACCCGTTCCCGTACTACAACCGCGCCACGCCCACCGGATCGCGCGGGGTGTACTTCGCCGCTTCGCAGCAGAACTTCGAGGTCACCAGCCTGAAGGGCCTGTTTGCCAAGCAGTGGGATACGCTGAAGCTGACCTACGGCGTCGACCTGGACCGTGAGCGTTTCAACGCCGAGCAGACCACGTTCAACGCCCTGACCTCGTCCGAGTCGGGCGGGCTGGAGATGGAAAAGGACAGCAAGGCCCCGCGTTACCCCAGCTACCGCGTCGATGGTGTGTCGGTGTATGCCCAGCTGGACTGGCACGCCACCGACAACCTCACCGTCTCGGGCGGCGCCCGTCGCCAGCAGATGGATGTGGACGTCAGCGACTTCAAGGGCGTGCCCGGCGGCAGCAACGATTACCAGGTCAACCTGTTCAATGTCGGTGCCATTTACGACTTCAAGAACGGTCACCAGGTGTGGACCAACTACGGCGAAGGCTTCGACCTGCCGGACCCGGCCAAGTACTACGGCAAGCCGGGCCTGAGCGTGGCCGACAACCCGCTTGCCGGTATCAAGAGCCGCCAGGTGGAACTGGGCTGGCGCTATGCCGACCTGGATTGGGATGCCCAGGCGGCGCTGTACTACATCTGGTCGGACAAGATCATCAACGTCGACTCGCAAACGCTGACCATCAACGTGGAAGAGCAGAAGAGCCGCGATTTTGGCTTTGAAGGTGCATTGACCCGGCACTTCCAGACCGGCTGGGAGGCGGGTGGCACCTTGCACCTGACCCGCTCTGAAGAAGAGGCTGCCGATGGCGGCTGGATCAAGCGCGATGCCCGTTATGCCTCGTTGTCCAAGGCCACTGCATTCGTCGGCTGGAAGGGCGATGGCCGCAGTGCGCGGCTGCAGGCCAACCATGCCTTCAGCCTGAAGGACGATGCCGACCACGAGATCGACGGCTACACCACCTTCGACCTGCTGGGCAGCCAGGACACCGGCTTTGGCACCTTCAGCGCCGGTATCCAGAACCTGCTGGACAAGCAGTACAGCACGGTCTGGGGGCAGCGTGCGACGCTGTTCTATTCGCCAACCTACGGGCCGGCCTACCTGTATGACTACCAGGGACGCGGGCGCACCTACACCCTGACCTGGAGCATGGCTTACTGACCCTGGTCCCAGGGCATACATCCCCTGTAGGAGCGGCCTTGTGTCGCGAAAGGGGTGCGAAGCGCCCCCAGGATTTCAGCTCCGCAGCACATATTGCCGGGGCCGCTTTGCGGCCCTTTCGCGACACAAGGCCGCTCCTACAGGACGGCGCAGGCGTCGGGCTTTGGGCGAGCCCGCGAAGTGGCCAGTTCAGGCAAACGCTGCCAGCAAATCCTGCGCAAACGCCTGCTGTGCCTCACCCACCGACTGTGCCCTGTGCCGTGCCAAAGTAAATGGCACAACAAAATCCAGCCCTTGGTCCAACGCCCACAACAGCCCCTCGGCCTCCCAGGCCTGTGCGCAGTGGCATGGCAGATAACCAATATGCTGCCCCGATAAAATAAACGTCAGCACGCTCTCGATCTGTTCCGCCACTGCCATGCTGCGCCGGCTCTGGAACGGTTCACCCCCTTTCAGGAACCGGTAGGGATGGCGCACCTGGTCCATCTCCAGCAAGCGCTCAAGCCCAATATCGGCCTCGCCAAACAGCACATGCCCCTCGCCGCAATACAGCCGTTGCCGCTCCTCGAACAGCGGTTGGTAATCGAAAGCCGCCTGGTTGCCGGAAAAGTAGCTGATGGCGTAATCCAGCCGCTGCTCCAGCAACAACCGCTCCAGCTCTGCCGGGGGGGCGCTGATCAGCTCCAGTTGCACCGACTCATCTCGCCTGCGGAACGCCGCAATCGCCGCCGCCAGCTTCAGGCTTACGGCCTTGTCCTGGTTTTCTGCCATGCCGACGCGCACCGTCCCCAGCAGCCGCCCGGCAACGCCGTTGGCCTGTTGGCGAAACTGCTCGATATTCAGCAGCAGCCCACGGGCCGCCTCCAATAGCAACGCGCCTTTTTCCGTCAGCTGAAAACCACCCTTGCCGCGGCTGCACAGGCGGTAACCCAGGCGCGCTTCCAGCTGCGCCATGCGCTGGCTAATCGTGGGCTGGCTCAACCCCAGCACGCCTTGCGCGGCGCTGAAGCCACCGGCCTCGACTACAGTGACGAACAGCCGCAGCAGGTGCAGGTCGGGGTCGTGTACTTGTCCGAGCATTACATCGCTCCTGGTGAATGTCAGCTTTGCAAACTTGTCATTCCTGCAATGTAACCCGGCTGGCATGCTCGCGGCATCCACCCATTTGCCGAGGTGTCCGCCATGCGTCGATCGTTGTGCCTGTTGTCCCTGGTCCTGGCTTTGCCGCTGCAAGCCGAAGAAAAGGTCGTCAACCTCTACAGCTGGGCCGACTATGTCGCCCCGCAAACCCTCAAGCGCTTCGAACAGGAAACCGGCTACAAGGTGCGTTACGACACCTTCGATACCACCGAAGTGCTGGAAACCAAGCTGCTTACCGGTGGCAGTGGCTACGACGTGGTGGTGCCATCGTCTACCGTGCTGGCCCGGGCGCTCAGGGCCAACGCCCTGCAACCGCTCGACCCCCAGGCCATGCCCGGCTACAGCAACCTCGACAAGGACCTGCTGGCCAAGCTCGCCGAGGCCGACCCCGGCAACCGCCACGCCGTGCCGTACACCTGGGGCACCCTGGGGCTGGGTGTGAACGTGGAGGCCGTACGTCAGCGCCTGGGTGACGTGCCACTGGACAGCCTCGACCTGCTGTTCAAGCCCGAATACGCCAGCCGCCTGAAGGACTGTGGCATCGCCATGCCCGATTCGCCGCAGGAAGTGATTGGCGTGGCCCTGAACTACCTGGGCAAGGACCCTTACAGCCAGAACAAAGAGGATCTGGCCGCCGCGCAGCAACTGCTGAGCCAGTTGCAGCCCTCGATCAGTTACGTCGCCAATGGCCGGCAGATCAGCGACCTGGCCAACGGCAGCGTGTGCCTGGCGCTGACCTACAACGGCGATGCCGCGATGGCTGCCGACCAGGCGCGCCGCGCCGGCAAGCCGTTCGAGCTGATTTACCGCATCCCGCGGGAAGGCACGCTGGTGTGGCAGGACAACCTGGTCATCCCCAAGGACGCCCCCCATCCCGAGGCGGCCCGGGCGTTCATTGCCTTCATGCTCAAGCCTGAGTCGGTGGCCGCGCTGACCAACACCCTGTTCTTCGCCAACGCCAACCAGGCGGCCACGCCATTGGTGGACGAGGCGGTGCGCAACGACCCCGACATCTATCCGCCGGCTGAAGTGCGACAGCGTCTGTTCGCCGACCGCAGCATGGCCCTGTCCGACCTGCGCCAGCGCAACCGGCTGTGGACTGCCTTCCGCACCCGGCAGTAACCCATGACAACCAAGGAGCTCGACCGTGGAGCAAGCCGCAAGCAATGACCAGGCAATAACCCGCGACAGCCTGTATGGCACTGCTGCAGAAAGTACCTACGCCGGCATCACCAGTTTCTCTCGCCGCCGCTACAGCCGCGACTTGCGCGGTGTGGATGTGGTGGTCAGCGGTGTGCCGTTCGATACCGCCACCAGCAACCGCCCAGGCGCACGTTTCGGCCCGCGGGCTATCCGCGCCGCCTCGGTGCAGCAGGCCTGGGCCCGGCACTGGCCGTGGGCGTTCGACCCGTTCGACCACCTGGCAGTGATCGACTATGGCGACTGCGCTTTCGACAATGGCACGCCGCAGTCGGTGCCAGACAGCATCGAGGCCCATGCCAGCCATATCCTGGAGGCGGGCTGCGCCATGCTTACCCTCGGTGGCGACCACTTCATCAGCTACCCGCTGCTCAAGGCCCACGCCCACCGGCATGGCCCGCTGGCGCTGATCCACTTCGATGCCCACAGCGACACCTGGCCGGACGAGGAGGGCAAGCGTATCGACCATGGCACCATGTTCTGGCATGCCGCCCGTGAAGGCCTGGTGGACCCGGCCCACTCGGTGCAGATCGGCCTGCGCACCACCAACGATGACAGCCAGGGCTTTGCCATCCTCGACGCCCGGCAGGTGCATCGTAAGGGTACTGAGGCGATCATCGAGGCGATTCGCCAGCGGGTGGGTGAGCGGCCGGTGTACCTCACCTTCGATATCGACTGCCTTGACCCGGCCTATGCGCCCGGCACCGGTACACCGGTGTGTGGCGGCTTGAGCACCGTGCAGGCGCTGGAGATTCTGGGCGGGTTGCGCGGTATCAATCTGGTGGGCATGGACCTGGTGGAAGTGGCGCCGGCTTATGACCATGCCGACATCACCGCATTGGCCGGGGCGACCCTGGCGATGGAGATGCTGTGCCTGTATGCGGCCCGGCACAAGGTGGATAAGGCCCAGTAACCTGGGCCGCTGCGCAGCCCCTGTGGGAGCGGCCTTGCGTCGCGATAGGGCTGCGCAGCAGCCCCATAGGTCCATACTGAAACATCAGGAATCAACTCCACCCGCATTCACACTTTTGCCGCGAACCCTTCGCGCCTTAGGCTATCAAACTCACCAGGCGCGGCATTTTCGTACAGGAGGTGAAGCATGAGCCCGTCATTGCCCATCCTGGCCCTCGGCCTGGCTTTGTGCCTGCCCGCACACGCTGCGCCGCAGCAGCCTTTGCAGCTCGCCGCCGGCAACAACAACCCCTACAACAGCCCTATCCAGCGCGCCAACCCCAACAGCCGCCAAGGCAGCATGCCGGCCACGCCCCCCGTGCGCGGTCCGTCCACCGACCCGTACCAGCGTACGCCCAGCCTGGACAACCGCGGCATCGGCAACGGTGACAACCTGCGCCGCCAGCAACAAACCCCGAACCTGGAACCGACACGGCCACCCCGCGACAACACGCGTGCGCCGTGAGCCCCTATGAAAGGAATTCTGCATGCCTAGAGCAACCTGGCTAGCCACCCTGACTGCCGCTGCACTCATGCCCCTGTTGGCACAGGCCGCGGCGGAGCAACAGTTTCGCAGCGAAGCAGGCACGTTGACCGTCAGCACCCTGGCCGACGGCCTGCGCAACCCTTGGGCGCTGGCTTTTCTACCGGGTGGCAAGGACATGCTGGTAACCGAGCGCGCCGGCAACCTGCGGGTGGTCAACGCTGAGGGCAAAGTCGGCCCACCGATCAGCGGCGTGCCCAAAGTCTGGGCCGAGGGCCAGGGCGGCCTGCTGGATGTAGTGCTGTCGCCGGAATTCGACAAGGACCGCACCGTGTACCTGTCCTATGCCGAAGAGGGCAGTGACGGCAAGGCCGGGACCGCTGTCGGCCGTGGCCAGCTCTCCGAGGACCGCGCCCGGCTGGAGAACTTCAGCGTGATCTTCCGCCAGCAGCCCAAGCTGTCGGTGGGCAACCACTTCGGCTCGCGCCTGGTATTCGACCGCAATGGCTACCTGTTCATTGCGCTTGGCGAGAACAACCAACGCCCGACTGCCCAGGACCTGGACAAGTTGCAGGGCAAGATCGTGCGCATTCTCCCCGATGGTGAAGTGCCCAAGGACAACCCCTTCGTTGGCAAGGACAACGTGCGGCCGGAGATCTGGTCGTTCGGCCACCGCAACCAGCAAGGCGCCGCGCTCAACCCCTGGACCGGCAAGCTGTGGACCCACGAACACGGCCCGCGTGGCGGTGACGAAATCAACATCCCCGAGCCCGGCAAGAACTACGGCTGGCCTATTGCGACCCATGGCATCAACTACTCGCTGCTACCGATCCCCGAGGCCAAGGGCAAGCATGTCGACGGCATGGTCGACCCACACCATGTATGGGAAAAGTCGCCAGGTATCAGCGGCATGGCGTTCTACGATAGCCCGACATTCAAGGCTTGGGATCACAACCTGTTCATTGGTGCGCTGGCCACTCAAGAGCTGATCCGCTTGCAGCTGAAGGGTGACAAGGTGGTGCATGAAGAGCGCCTGTTGGGTGACTTGAAGACGCGTATCCGCGATGTGCGGGTGGGGCCGGATGGGTACCTGTATGTGCTGACCGATGACAAGGATGGTGCGTTGCTCAAGGTAGGCCTGGCCGACTGACGCGGTCCCTGTAGGAGCGGCCTTGTGTCGCGATGGGCCGCAGAGCGGCCCCAACAATCTATGCAGCGATGCTGAAATCCTGGGGCCGCTGCGCGGCCCATCGCGACACAAGGCCGCTCCTACACGGGCCGCTTTAGCTGTGTAGAATGCCTCATGGCCATCACTCCCCAATCCCTTTACCAGCAAGCCCTGGCCACCCAGGGCTATGTCGCCGACCCTGCCCAGGCCCGCGCCGTCGAGGCCCTGCAAGCCTGCTTCCTTGCCGTGGAACAGGGCCGCCCGACCCAGGGCATCTACCTATGGGGACCGGTCGGCCGCGGCAAGACCTGGCTGATGGACCAGTTTCACCGCTGCCTGTGCGTACCCAGCCGGCGCCAGCACTTCCATCACTTCATGGCCTGGGTCCATCAGCGTCTGTTCCAGCTCAACGGCACTGCCGACCCGCTGCTGGCCTTGGCGCGGGAACTGGCCGGGCAGATCCGCGTGCTGTGCTTCGACGAACTGTTCGTCAACGATATCGGCGATGCGATCATCCTCGGCCGCCTGTTCCAGGTGCTATTCGACCAGGGCGTGGTGATCGTCGCCACCTCCAACCAGCCCCCCGAACAGCTCTACCGCGACGGTTTCAACCGCGACCGTTTCCTGCCGGCCATTGCCGCGATCCAGCGGCACATGCAGGTGCTGCCGGTGGCAGGGGAGCAGGACCACCGCCTGCACCCAGGTGCCGAACGCCAGCGCTACTGGGTGGCAGAACCGGGGCAGGCCAGTCCGTTAGGCGAGGTGTTCCGCCAACTCAGCCCGGATGATCCCGGCAACGATCAGCCATTGCAGATCGGCTCCAGGCATATCCAGGTAGTACGTCGTAGCGAACAGGCCATCTGGTGCAGCTTTACCGGCCTGTGCGAACAACCACTGGCCTCCATGGAGTTCATGGCCCTGTGCGACCGTTTCCCGGCCATTCTGGTATCGGCCATTCCGGCGCTGGGCGGTGAGCAGCGGGCCGGGCGCATTGCCCGTGGTACCGAGGATGCGTCGGCGCGGGTGGTGGCGGGCGATCGTGAACTGCCGGCGCTGTCGCCCAAGGACGACGCCGTGCGCCGTTTCATTGCCTTGGTCGACGAATGCTATGACCGCCGCGTGGCGTTGTACCTGGAAGCGCAGGTGCCGCTCGATGCTCTCTACACTCAAGGGTATCTGGCGTTCCAGTACCAACGGACCCTGAGCCGGTTGCGAGAAATGCAGCTTCAACGGTTTGGCTGAACAGTGCAGGGGGCCGCTTTGCGGCCCCAATATCGGGGTTTGAGTACGGGTTTATTTGCTCAGCCACTCCACCAGCGTACGGTTGAACCGCACCGGCTCTTCGATCTGCGGCGCATGCCCCATGCCTTCGAAGGTGATCAACTCACCCTTGGGAATCAGCTTGGCCACCTGTGGCCCCAGCACCTCATACTTGCCCAGCTTCGCCTTCACGTCTGGTGGCGCGATATCACTGCCAAT
The DNA here is from genome assembly GCF_050280665.1 of Pseudomonas sp. NPDC089547. Classification (NCBI taxonomy): domain Bacteria; kingdom Pseudomonadati; phylum Pseudomonadota; class Gammaproteobacteria; order Pseudomonadales; family Pseudomonadaceae; genus Pseudomonas; species Pseudomonas sp. NPDC089547. The sequence continues at coordinate 96,844 of NZ_JBNNVS010000018.1, forward strand.
CGCGGTGGTGTCCTTGTCGCCGATCAGCAGCAAGGTCGGCATCTGCAGGTCCTTGAACTCGTGGTACACCGGCTGGGTGAAGATCATGTCGTAGATCAACGCCGAGTTCCACGCCACCGCTTCATGCCCCGGCCCCTTGTTCAGGCCCACCAGCATCTGTACCCAGCGTTCGTATTCGGGCTTCCACCGCCCGGCGTAGTAGGTCTTGCGCTCATACTCGCGCACGCCCTCGGCATCCAGCTTCAGCTCGCGGGCATACCATTGGTCCACCGTGCGGTAGGGCACGCCCAGGGCTTTCCAGTCTTCCAGGCCAATCGGGTTGACCATGGCCAGGCGTTCCACCTGCTGCGGGTACATCAGCGCATAGCGGGTGGCGAGCATGCCGCCCGTGGAATGGCCGAGCACGATGGCCTGCTTGACGCCCAGTTGTTCAAGCAAGGCATGAGTGTTGTTCGCCAGTTGCTGGAATGTGAACTGGTAATACGCCGGTTTGCTGGAGGTACAGAAACCGATCTGGTCGGGCGCGATCACCCGGTAGCCGGCCTTGCTCAGGGCGTCGATGGTGGTTTCCCAGGTGGCGGCGCAGAAGTTCTTGCCGTGCATCAGCACCACGCTGTGGCCATTGGCCTGGCCCTGGGCGGGGACATCCATGTAACCCATCTGCAGGGCCTGGCCCTGGGACTTGAAGTCAAAATGCTTGAGCGGGTGCGGGTAGCTGAAACCTTCGAGCTGGGGGCCGTAGGTAGGCGACTCGGCGGCGATGGCCGGGCTGCCGACAAGGCAGGCCAGGGCCAGGGCAGTTGCGCGCAGCATGGGGGCACTCCGTGTAGGGCCATGTAGGAGTGGGCGACTTTAGCAGCCAGGCGCGCGACGGGAACGTGAAAGGTGTTACCAGGCGTGAAACCAGCCCAGGGTAATCATCACCAGCACTGCGTAACGGCCAGCCTTGGCCAAGGTCACCAGCAGCAGGAAGCGCCAGAACGGCTCGCGCATGATGCCGGCGATGAGCGTGAGCGGGTCACCGATCACCGGCATCCAGCTGAGCAGCAGCGACCATTGCCCCCAGCGCTGGTAACGCTGTTGCGCCCGCTCCAGTTGGGCTGCACTGAACGGAAACCAGCGCTTGTCGCGCAGGTGCTCGATGGCCCGGCCCAGCAGCCAGTTGACCACCGAACCCAACACGTTACCCAAGGTTGCCACCAGCAGCAGGGTCGCCCAGGCCTCGGGCTGGCGCAGCAACAGGCCGACCAGCACGGCCTCCGATTGCAGCGGCAGCAGGGTGGCGGCGCCGAAGGCGCTGAGGAACAGCGCCCACAAGCTCAGCATCAGTAGTTGGCTACAACGGTGTCCTGGCCATCCTGGGTAACGCCGATGACCTGGTAGGCATCCTTGTGGTCACCCATTTCCATACCGGGCGAGCCCATGGGCATGCCCGGCACGGCCAGGCCCTTGAGGTCGCTGCGCTTGGCCAGCAGGCGCACCTGCTCGGCCGGCACATGGCCTTCGACGAACTTGCCGTCGATCACACCGGTGTGGCACGACGCCAGGCGCGGCGCCACGCCCAGGCGCTGCTTGACTGCGCTCATGTTTGGCTCCACGTGGTCGTTGACGGTGAAACCGTTGTCACGCAGGTGGCTGATCCAGGCCTTGCAGCAGCCGCAGTTGGGGTCGCGGTAGACGTCGATGGTCTCGGCGGCCTGGGCCAGGCCGGTGATGGCCAGCAGGCCCAGGGTCAGCAGGTGTTTGCGCAGCATGGTGAAGCACTCCTTTAGAAACGCAGGCGGATACCGGCGACCAGGCGGGTCTGGGCCAGGTCTTCGCCGTCTTCGCGGGCTTGGTCGGCACGCTTGCCGTACAGGCGGTTGAAGCTGACCCCGACATAGGGGGCGAAGCCGCGCGTGATCTCGTAGCGCAGGCGCAGGCCCACCTCGCTGTCGGCCAGCCCTGCGCCTTGCTCGCGCCCGCTATCGTTGCGGCCGTAGAGGTTGGCTTCCAGGGTCGGTTCCAGTATCCAGCGGTTGGTCAGCAGCATAGCGTAAGCGGCTTCCAGGCGCAGCGCGGTCTGTTGCCGCTCGCCGGCGTATGCCGTGGCCTGCAGCTCCAGGCCATACAGCGGCGTACCTTGAATGCCGAACGCGCCCCAGGCCTGGCCGCTGGCGGGCTTGAAGTCCTGGCGTATGCCTGCCACCAGCTCCCACCAGGGGCTGACGGCATGGCCCCACAGCGCCTGCAATTCGGATTTGTGGGTGCTGCCCTGTTCGCGCTCGCCCTCCGTGCGCAGCCACAGGCGGTCGATATCACCGCCGACCCAGGCGGTGGCGTTCCAGTTCAGGGCACTGCTGCTCTCGAAGTTCTGGTATTCAAACTTGTCGACGATCACGGCCCAGTTAATTGCGCGGTCGTGCACCTGATGCCCGGGCAAGGGCGGGAAGGCGGCGCGGCGGTCGGCGTCGCTGATGGCCGGCAGCGGCGTGCGCGGCTGGCTGGGTGTTGTCTGGCCATGGCTCATGCCTTCATGGTTCATCTGGCCATGGTTCATGTGCGCCATGCCGGCGGCCAGCGCCCGTTCACTGGCCAGCAGGGTCAGCAGGGCCACGCCGGCCACGATGCTGCGGTTGCGTGTGTCATTCATCGACGCGTACCTCGCGGAACATGCCGGTCTCCATGTGGTAGAGCAGGTGGCAGTGGTAGGCCCAGCGGCCCAGGGCGTCGGCAGTCACCCGGTAGCTGCGGCGGCTGCCGGGCGGCATGTCGAGGGTGTGCTTGCGCACCAGGAACTGGCCGTGTTCGTCCTCCAGGTCGCTCCACATGCCGTGCAGGTGGATGGGGTGGGTCATCATGGTGTCGTTGACCAGGGTGATGCGCACCCGCTCGCCGTAGCGCAGGCGCAGGGGTTGGGCATCGCTGAACTTGATGCCGTCGAACGACCAGGCAAAGCGTTCCATATGGCCGGTCAGGTGCAGTTCGATGTCACGCGAGGGCGTGCGACCGTCCGGGTCGGGGTAGGGGCTGCGCAGGTCGGCGTAAGTGAGTACGCGGCGGCCGTTGTTGCGCAGGCCGATGCCGGGGTCGGCCAGGTTGGGGCGCGGGGCCATGGTCTGCATGTCCACCAGTGGGTTGCCGGTTTCGCTGGCCGGGTGTTGCTGCATCGCCGGCATGGCGGCGTGGTCCATGCCGGGCATGTTGCTGTGACCCATGCCGGCCATGGCGCCCATGCCGCCGTGGCCCATGTCGTCCATGGCCAATACCGGGCGTGGGTCGGTTTCAGGCACCGGCGCTTGCAGGCCGGCAGCGCGGGCCAGGGTACCGCGGGCGAAGCCGCTGCGGTCCATGCTCTGGGCGAACAGGGTGTAGGCGGGCAGGTCGCCCACGGTGACCAGCACATCGTAGGTTTCGGCCACGGCAATGCGCAGTTCGTCCACGCTCACTGGCGTGACCGGCAAGCCGTCGGCGGCAATCACGGTCAGCTTCAGGCCGGGGATGCGGAAGTCGAAATACGTCATGGCCGAGGCGTTGATCAGGCGCAGGCGCACGGTTTCGCCGGGCTGGAACAGGCAGGTGAAGTTGCCTTGCGGGGGCTGGCCGTTGAGCAGGTAGGTATAGGTGGCGGCGCTGATGTCGGCCAGGTCGGTGGGGCTCATGCGCATGCGTGCCCAGGCCGTGCGCTCGGCGACGGTGGGGCTCCAGCCGTTGTCGGCGATATCATCGATGAAGTCACCGACCGTGCGTTTATGGTAGTTGAACGCGTCGGACTGCTTCTTCAGCGTGGCCATCAGCTGTTCCGGTGCCTGGTCGGACCAGTCGCTGAACAGCAGCACATGGTCACGCTGGTAGCGGTGCGCTTCGGGCTCGCGTGGCTCGATCACGATCGCGCCATAGACCCCGGCCTGTTCCTGTAGCCCCGAATGGCTGTGGTACCAGTAGGTACCGCTCTGGCGCAGGGTGAACCGGTACAGGTAGTCGCCGCCGGGTTCGATGCCGGCGAAGCTCAGGCCTGGCACGCCATCCATGTTGGCCGGCAGGATGATGCCGTGCCAGTGGATCGAGGTGTCCTGCGCCAGGTGGTTGCGCACGCGCAGGGTCACGGTGTCGCCTTCGCGCCAGCGCAGCAAGGGGCCGGGCAGGCTGTTGTTGATGGTCAGTGCGGTGCGCGGGCGGCCGGTGATGTTGACCGGGGTCTGGCCGATGAACAGCTCGAAATGCTGGCCGGCCAGGTCCTGGCCTTCGGCGGCCTGCGCCAGGGGGCGCCACAGCCCCAGGCCCGCCAGTGTGGTGGCGGCGCCCAGGCCTTTGACGAAGGTACGGCGGGTGGGGGTGCGCAACATGGCGTGGCCTCATGCGGGGGAGCCACGATGTTCGCCGCAGGCGCCTGTCAGGTAGCTGAGGCGCACATTACAGCGTTGTCAGCTTGCCACCTCGTCGGCCTGCAGGTCGCGCATCAGCAGGGCGTAGTCAAGCGCGACCTGCTCCGGGATGGGCAGGTACACCACGTGGCCGTCGCCCGGTGCCACGTCGATGGCCTGCTGCTGGCGGTTGCACAGGCGGTGCAAGTCGAAATGGTAGTTGCCGCGCGGGGTCATCAGCTCCAGGTGGTCACCCAGGGCAAAGCGGTTCTTCACCCTGACCTCGGCCAGGCCATCGACCCGCACGCCGGTCAGTTCGCCAACGAACTGCTGGCGCTCCGAGACCGAGTTGCCGCGCTGGTAGTTCTGGTACTCGTCGTGCACGTGGCGGCGCAGGAACCCTTCGGTGTAACCGCGTTGGGCGAGGGATTCCAGGTTGCCCATCAGGGTACGGTCGAACGGTCGCCCGGCCACGGCATCGTCGATCGCCTGGCGATACGACTGCACGGCTCGGGCACAGTAGAAGTGCGATTTGGTGCGGCCTTCGATCTTCAACGAATGCACGCCCATGCCGGCCAGGCGTTCGACGTGCTGGATGGCGCGCAGGTCCTTGGCATTCATGATGTAGGTGCCGTGTTCATCCTCGAACGCTGGCATTTCAGTGCCGGGGCGGTTGCTTTCCTGCAACAGGAACACCTGCTCGGTGGGCGCGCCCAGGCCCAGGGTCGGCTGCACTTCGCGCACGATGTCGCCAGTGGCGTTCTCGGTGGCCGGCGTGGCGTCGTACTGCCAGCGGCAAGCATTGGTGCAGGTGCCCTGGTTGGCGTCACGCTTGTTGAGGTAGCCCGACAGCAGGCAACGGCCGGAATACGCCATGCACAGCGCGCCGTGGACGAACACTTCCAGCTCCATGCCCGGTACGTGCTGGCGAATTTCCCCGATCTCTTCCAGCGACAGTTCGCGCGACAGGATCACCCGGCTCAGGCCGAGTTGTTGCCAGAACTGCACGCTGGCCCAGTTGACCGTATTGGCCTGCACCGACAGGTGCACCGGCATCTGCGGGAAGTGCTGGCGCACCAGCATGATCAGCCCGGGGTCGGACATGATCAGCGCGTCTGGGGCCATGTCGATTACCGGTGCCAGGTCCTTGAGGAAGGTCTTGAGCTTGGCGTTGTGCGGGGCGATGTTGACCACCACATAGAAACGCTTGCCCAGGGCATGTGCCTCCTGGATGCCCTGCGCCAGGTTGGCGTGGTCGAATTCGTTGTTGCGCACCCGCAAGCTGTAGCGCGGCTGGCCGGCGTAGACCGCGTCGGCACCGTAGGCAAAGGCGTAGCGCATGGTCTTGAGGGTGCCGGCGGGGGCCAGCAGTTCGGGCTTGGCGGTAGGGTTCATGGGCGCACCGGGGCAAAAGGCGCGGATGCTAAAGCCGGCGGGGTATACACGTATTGATTTACATCAAGGACGTGGCGGCACTTTTAGCCAAGCGGCGCGCACTAATATCCCAGAAGCCACTTGAGGAGATGCGATGAACGAAGCAGCGCTACAGAACAAAGCCCTGGCAGTACTTTTGGCGCTGGTGACCATTGCCTTTTTCTGGATCCTGCTGCCGTATTACGGTGCGATCTTCTGGGCGGTGATACTGGGCATCCTGTTCGCCCCGTTGCAGCGCAACCTGCTGATCCGTTTCGGGCGCAGGCGCAACCTGGCCGCAGCCACGACTACGCTGGTGTGCCTGCTGGTGGCGATCCTGCCGGTCATCATTACCAGCGCGCTGCTGGTACAGGAAGGTGCCACGCTGTATCAGCGTATCGAAAGCGGGCAACTGGACATCGCCGGCTATGTCGAACGCGGCAAGGATATGCTTCCGGCCTTTGCCCAGCATTCCCTGGACAACCTGGGCATGGGCAACCTCGACGGGCTACGCGACAAGATCACCAAATGGGCCACTCAGGGCAGCCAGGTGCTGGCCAGCCAGGCGTTCAGCTTTGGCCAGGGCACGTTCGAGTTTGTGGTCAGCTTCGGCATCATGATGTACCTGTTGTTCTTCTTCTTGCGTGAAGGTGCGGAAGTCGCGCGGCGGGTGCGGCTGGCAGTACCGCTACCCGAGCACCAGAAGCGCCGGTTGCAGCTGAAATTCAACCGCGTGGTGCGGGCAACCGTAAAAGGCAATGTATTGGTAGCCATTACCCAGGGGGCGTTGGGCGGTTTCATTTTCTGGGTACTGGATATTCCCAGTGCACTGGTGTGGGCAGTGCTGATGGCGTTTCTGTCGCTGCTGCCGGCGGTGGGGGCAGGTATCGTCTGGGCGCCTGTGGCGGCCTACTTCCTGATGACCGGTGCGATATTGCCGGGGATCATCCTGACCGCGTTCGGGGTACTGGTGATCGGCCTGGTGGACAACCTGCTGCGGCCGATCCTGGTAGGCAAGGATACGCGGATGCCGGACTACCTGATTCTGGTGTCGACGCTGGGTGGGCTGGCGGTGTTCGGCCTTAATGGCTTCGTGATCGGGCCGTTGATTGCGGCGCTGTTCGTGTCCAGCTGGGCAATCTTTGCCTCGACCAAGCCGCAAGTGCAATTGCCGCAGTAGATCATGCACGTGGGGCTGCCAGGCAGCCCCACTGGCGGGGTCAGAACGCCTGCGGCATCTCGCCCTTGGCCAGGCGGCGGTTGATGTCGGCGATCACTTCCGGCAGGTCGTTGATGGTGTCGATCAGGTAGTGCGGGCGCGAGCCGGCAAACAGCGTGTGGATGCGCTTGCGCTCGCTTTCCAGCTTCTCGGCACTCAGTGCGCGGTAGCCTTCCCAGGTCAGGCCCAGGGCATTGCCCGAGCACACCAGCGCCACGGTCCACATACCGGCACGGCGGCCTTCGAGAATACCCGGCACGGTGTCGTCGACTTTCACGCAGGCCGCCACATCGTCAATCCCCAGTGCAATCACGTTGGCCAGCGCCTGGGCCGGCCATGGACGGCCGTTCGGGGTTTCGTCGGTGGCCACCACATGGTCGGCCACGTAACCGTTTTGCGCGGCCAGCTCCACCACCTTGTCCATCACCACCTTCGGGTAGCCCGAGCACGAGCCGATCTTCAGGCCGTCCTGGCGCAGCCCGGTCAGGGTGTCCAGGGCGCCGGGAATCAGCGCCGAGTGCACGGCGATCTTCTCGATCTGCAGCGGCATGAAACGGTTGTAGATGGCAGTGACATCATCGTCGGTCGGCGTGCGGCCGAACACCTTGCGGTAACGCTCGGCAATGTCCGGCACGTCGCACAGGGTGCGGATGTGGTCCCACTTGCCCATGCCCATCGGGCCTCGGGCTTCTTCGATGGACACCTGTACGTCGAATTCGGCAAAGGCTTCGACAAAGATCTGGGTCGGGGCGAACGAGCCGAAATCGACCACGGTGCCGGCCCAGTCGAGGATGGCGGCTTGCAGCTGGGTAGGGTTGCTGTAGTTCATGTGCGCAAATTCCTGAATTCGGGTGGGCAAAGGGTCAGATGTCCAGTACTTCCATTTCCCGCAGCACGTCGGCCACGGCATTCACGGCGGCCTGCATGCCGTCCGCACCGACCACACCGATGCAACCGACGCGGAAGGTCTCGACCTGGGTCAGCTTGCCTGGATAGAGGATGAAGCCCTTGGCCTTGACCCGCTCGTAGAAGTCCTTGAACTGGTAGCGGGCGTCGTTCGGGGCGTGGAAAGTGACGATGATCGGCGCCTGGATTTCGGCCGGCAGGAAGCTGCGCAGGCCAATGGCGGCCATGCCGTCGAGCAAGGTCTTGCAGTTGTCGGCGTAGCGCTGGTGGCGGGCTGGCAGGCCACCTTCCTCGTTATATTGCTGCAGGGCTTCATGCAGTGCCGCGACCACGTGGGTGGGCGGGGTAAAGCGCCACTGGCCGGTCTTGGCCATGTACGTGTGCTGGTCGTGCAGGTCCATGGCCAGCGAGTGGGCATTGCCCTCGGCGGCAGCCAGCGCGGTTTTTTCGGCGAACACAAAGCCCATGCCCGGCACGCCTTCCAGGCACTTGCCGGAAGCGGCGATCAGCGCCTCGAAGGGGATTTCGCGAGCATCGATCGGCAGTGCGCCGAACGAGCTCATGGCGTCGATGATCAGGCGCTTGCCGTGGTCTTTGATCACCTGGGCGATCTCGGGCAGCGGGTTGAGGATACCGGTGCTGGTTTCGCAGTGGATCAGTGCAACGTGGGTAATGGCCGGGTCGGCGGCCAGCAGGCGGTCGACATCGGCTGCAGTGGTCGGCTGGTCTTCGGCGGTTTCGAAGGTGCTGTAGGTGCGGCCCAGCACTTTGCAGATCTTCGCCAGGCGTTGGCCATAAGCCCCGTTGATCAGCACCAGCACCTTGCCATCGCGTGGCACCAGGGTGCCGATGGCGGCTTCTACGGCGAAGGTGCCGCTGCCTTGCAGGGGTACGCAATGGTGGCTGGCGCTGCCGTCGATGATCGCCAGCAGCTGTTCGCACACGCTGGCAGTCAGTTGGTTGAAATCGCGGTCCCAGGAACCCCAGTCCACCAGCATGGCTTGGCGGGTGCGGATTGAAGTGGTCAGGGGACCGGGAGTCAGCAGGATAGGGGCGTTGCTCATTCCGTTTTTCCTCACAAGCGGTGGCGTGAAACTACGGTGCCTAGGTTGCAATTCACGCTGCCATCAATCAAATTGTTTATTGTTATCCGAGCTATAAGTCAGGCCGATATATATGAACCTGTTTCAGCTACGTGCCTTCGATGCCGTGGCCCGCGAGGGCAGCTTTACCCGTGCCGCCGAGCGGTTGTTCATCAGCCAGCCGGCGGTGACCGGGCACGTGAAAGCGTTGGAAGAGCATTACCAGATCACCTTGCTGCGGCGTACCGCACGGCGGGTCGAACTGACCGAAGAGGGCACCCGCCTGGCGGCCATCACGCGCGCCATGTTCGGTTTGGCCGAAGAGGCCCAGGCCATGCTGGAGGCCAACCGCCAACTGCTGACCGGGCGCCTGGAAGTGGCGGCCGATGGCCCGCACCGGGTGATGCCGATGCTGGCCATGTTGCGCGAACGCTACCCCGGCATCACCGTCAACCTGCGCTTGGGCAATGCCCAGGAAACCCTGGCAGCGCTGTTGGGCGAACATGCCGACGTGGCCGTGCTGACCGAGATCGAGCCGCGCAAGGGCCTGCATTTGCAAAAACTCTGCGAGTCGCGGCTGTGCGCCTTGTTGCCGGCCGGGCATGTTTGGGCGCAGCAGGAAGCAGACTTGCCACTGGCGCAGTTGCATCAGCAGATCATGGTATTGCGCGAGCCCAGTTCCACGACCCGGCGTACCTTCGACCGGGCTTGTGGCCTGGCTGCGGTGCAGCCGCGTGTGCTGCTGGAGCTGGACAGCCGGGAGGCCGTGACCGAGGCGGTGGCGTCTGAACTCGGGATTGGCGTCGTTTCATCGACGGAAGTAGCCAACGACCCCAGGGTAGTGGCGCGGCCATTGGCCGGGGCAGGGTTGATCAACCAGCACATGATCGGCTGCCTGGAACGGCGCCGTGAACTGCGACTGATCCAGGCATTCCTGGGCCTGGCCGCCAGCACATGAGGTTTGGCTGGCATTTTCCTAATGGGGGCCTAAGATGGCCGGCACAACGCGACCCGGGTGGCCGATGAGCGAGAAAGACACCATTTCCATGCAGCTGGTGCGTGAAGCGCTGCTGCAGACTTGCCCGGGTGGCAGGGCTGATACCGTGCTGCTCGGGCGGGCCGGTATAGAGGCCAGCGAGCTCGACCACCCCCAGGCACGTGTCACTGCCGAAGCCTACGCACGGTTGTGGCGCCTGCTGGCGCGCCGTTGCAATGACGAGTTCTTCGCCATGGACCCGCGCGGGCTGCGCACGGGCAGCCTGGCCTTCCTGTGCCGCGCGGCCATGGCTCAGCCGACCCTGGGCCTGGGCCTGGAGACGGCGCTGGAATTCCTCAGCCTGATGCTCGAAGACCTGCAGCCCAGCCTGGTACGCCAGCCGGGCCTGGCAGAAATCGTCATCAACGAGCCGCAAGATGCACCGCGCAGGGCCTTCACTTATTTCACCTTCTGGATGATCGTGCATGGTGTGGCCTGCTGGCTGGCTGGCCGACGCATCCCCATCCTGGCCATTGACCTGCGCTGCGCCGAACCGCCGTTCTGTGACGACTACCGGGTGATGTTTTCCGAGAACCTGCAGTTCCAGCGCCCGCGCACGCGCATGATCATCGCCGCCGATGGCCTGGACGTGCCGTTGCGGCGCACGGCCCTGGACTTGCAGCGCTTTCTCGCCGAAGCGCCCGGCAATATCCTGGTCAGGTACCGCGACCCGGACAGCCTGGGGCAGCGCATCCGCCGCAACTTGCTGGCCCTTGAGCCAACCCGCTGGCCGGACGCCGACAGCCTGGCGCGGCAACTTTGCCTGTCGGCATCGACCTTGCGTCGCCGCCTGGCAGAGGAAGGTCAGACCTACCAGGGCCTGAAGGACAGTGTGCGGCGTGAGCTGGCAATTGCCTGGTTGGCCGAGGATCGCCTGAGCATGCAGGACATCACTGCCCGGCTGGGTTTTGCCGATGGCAGTTCGTTCTACAAGGCGTTTCGCAAATGGTTCGGTTGTAACCCGGGGCATTACCGGCAGCTCGCCCAGGCGCGGGAGGGGCAGGCTGGCGCTGAGGGTGGCTGATTTCCTGCTGCTGTGGGCATTGGCCGTCGCGCAGGCTTGGGTATTCCATTGACCCCAGGTACTGCCATGCTTGTACACAATACAAATGCTCCGGAGCCGTCTGGCAGCAAGCTCGATACCGCTACCGACACCTTTATCGGCGCCATTCTGCCAGCCTGGCTGCAAAGGGCCACCGCTGCGCAGATCAACCGCCTGCGTGACAGTTTCAAGCGCCACCAGACCAACCAGGCGTCGCTGCGTGCGGCAACCTCGGCACTGATCCCGTTGCCCCGCTTCGCTGAAGAGCAATTTGCCACCCTGCTGGCCGACCGCCTGCCAGCAGGCTTGAAACTGAGCGGGTTGCAGTGGCTGCAAGTGCGTCGGGATTTTTCCCGGTTACCGGGCTTGCACTGGCCGATCTACGGGCCGCTTTACGATCGCCAACCTGCCTTGTTGCGCTTGATGCAGAACTTTCATGACGACGCTGAGATCCTGAGAGGTTCGGGGTTGGTCGCCAACGATACCGACCGCGTGTTGCTGGACGACCCTGAGCAGCTCGCCGAGGACTGCCGTGAGTGGGATGTCGGTGCACGCTATCAAGCGCTGCTGGAACAGGTATTCACCCCCGCCACCCTCACCTTGCTGGCAGAAGACAAGCGTGCCGGTTTGCTGCTGGCAATCGATGTGGCGGCGCTCAAGGGGGAACTGGGCAGCGAAGTGGAAGCAGCGTTGCGCTCGGTGGTGCAGGCTAGCTCGGAGCAAGTGCTGCGTGCCTACCCAGGATTACTGACCATGCTGGGATGCCCGATCAGTGATGCACTGGCCTTCCAGTTGCGCGGGGAGGGCGGCGAAGAAGGTGGGGTCGTGCTGTACCTGCCCAGTGACCCGAAACGCGCACTGCGCTATTTCGACTCTTGGGCATCGCTCAATCAGGCGATGGCTCAAGCACTGCAGCAGCGGGCTTACCGTCGCTTTTTCAGCCAGTTGGTGGCGCTGCAGGCACGGCCCGGGTTTCTGGCAACGCTCGAAAAGCGCCTGCAGGATGATCTGCCAGACCTTCAACTGGACGCAGCCACCGGCCACGGTGAAGTCTTCGAGCGGTTGGTCGTGCAGCAGGTGAAAAGGGCCAAGGGTGACGCGCGCACCCTCTTGGTGCCCACTGCCGATGTCGATCTGCAAGCCACCAAGGACCGCCTGCGGGCATGGGAAGATGCCGGGCTGGGTTTGCTCAACCTTGCCGGCCTGTTCATTCCGCTGGTTGGTGCCATGCTGCTGGGGCAACTGCTGGTGCAAACCCTGTCGGAAGTCTATGAAGGGGCGGTTGACTGGTACCATGGGCACCAGTACGAAGCGCTGGAGCACATGCTCGGGGTCGCCGAGACACTGGCGGTTGTAGCGGCGGTCGCGACCGGCGCCACGCTGGTTGCGCGTGGTTTCCAGCGCAGCACCTTTGTCGATGGGCTTGAGCCGGTTGCCCTGGAGGGCGGGGGGCGACGCTTGTGGCACCGCGACCTGAAGGCTTATCAGGTCACACCGGCCAGCTTGCGCCAGGATGCGCTTGGCCTGTTTGGCGAGGGGGAACACAGGTGCATGCGGGTTGGCGAACGCTACTGCCTCGTGCATCGGCCTGACCCGGATGGCGCCTGGCGCTTGCGCCATCCACAGCGTGACGATGCGTTCGGGCCGGAGGTCGAGTTCAATGGTGACAGAGGCTGGCGCTTGCGACACGAGCGGCCTCTGGAGATTGACGACACTGCGCACATGCTTGACATGCTCTGGCCGCAACAAGTGCCGCTGAGCACGCAGCGGGCGCGTGCGGTGTTGTGCGTGGCGGGTATCGACACCGAGGCGCTGCGTGGGCTGTTGGTGGCGGGGCGACAGCTCCCTGTCAACCTGCGCGAAACCCTGCGGCGTTTTGAGGCCGATGCGCGTATCGAGGCGTTCTTCGAGGCGATGCAGCGCGAGCTTCCGGCCAGCGATGACCTGGAAATTCAGCAGTGGTGCCTGGCTCAACCCGCCCTGTCGGGCCTGGATGCGCAAGCCCTGCGTGAGCGTGTGCTGGCGCTTCAGGCCTCGCTACGCGAGCAGCTGTTTGCGCACCTCAGCCGGTCAGAGCTCGCGCCTGATGCCTTGCGCGACCTTGTCCGGCGCGACTTCCCCGGCCTGCCGCCAGCCTATGCTGCAGCAGTGGTAGTGGACGTGGGCGAAGCGCAACGTGAGCTGGCGATACTGGAACAGCGGCTGCCCGTTAGCCTGGCCACCCACGCGCGCGCGTTGCTGCAGCAAGTGCGCCTGAGCCACGCCCTTGAAGGGCTGTACCTGGGCAGCGGCTACAGCGACCAGGCCGGAGAACTGGTGCTGGCCATGCTACCGCGTTTGCCTCATTGGCCGCGCAGTCTCAATCTGGAACTACGCCAAGGCACTGAATACGGCCCCAGGCTGGCGGTGATCGACCCCCAGGCTGCCTATCAGGCCACTATGGTACTGGTGCACAAGGACGGCGAGTTTCGTCTGTACGATCACAGCGGTGTAGAGCGTGAGGCTGAAATCGCCGCGCCAGCTGGTGTGTTCGAGGCCATCGTGGCATGCCTGTCTCCGACGGAGCTGGCGCGCCTCGAAATAGCAGGCGATAACCCTGCGGGGGCGCTACGGGCCCGTCTTGTCCAGCGCCTGCCCGCCACGCCAACCGGGTTGCGCAACCTGCTGGGCTGGCGCTCTGCAGAACCTCGGTTCTCGCCCCCGCAGCGCTTGTCGGATGGGCGTGCCGGCTACCCGCTCAGTGGCCGTGGGCAGGGCCGAAACTGGGCGGAGCGGACCCTGCGCAACCGCATTCGCGAACTGTACTGGGGCCTGAACGAAGGGCAGGTCGATACCTTCCTGCAACGGTTGCTGCTATCGGGCTCGCCCTACGAAAACATGCTGCGCCTGGAAGGCGAGTACAGCCAACTCGACCTGGCACTCAACCGCTGGGCCAGCGCCGAATTGAGCGACAACAGGCGCGCAGTGCGCCAGCACGTAGCAGGCCTGATGCGACGTGCCTGGCGTTTTCAGGGCGAGAGTGCGCGTGGTGCGGATGGCACCGTCGACGGCAGGCGCCTGGATCTCAGTGGCCTGCGGCTGCGAGCGTTGCCTGCGTTACCGGCGCAAGCCGACTTTGGCCATGTGACCGAACTGAACCTCGGCGGTTTGCAGTTGAACGCTGTGCCGTCAGCATTCCTGGGCGCGTTCAGTACGCTGCGGCGCCTGAGCCTCAACGACAACGGGCTGTTGCGTATTCCTGCTGGTATCAGCCGATTTACCCACTTGACCGAGCTGCGGCTGGCCCACAACCGCATCCGCATGGACCTGGACGGTACTCAGGCACTGGCGCGGCTGGCGGCATTGCAGCATCTCGACCTGAGCTTCAACCCGTTGGGCTCGATTGCCTTGCGGTTCAACCAGCTGTCGCAACTCCGGTCGATCACGTTGCGTCGGTGTGGTTTGTTGGCATGGCCAGAAGGGCTGGATAGCTGTGGCTTTCTCGACAGTGCTGACATTCGCCAGAACCAGATTGCCCAGGTACCCGAGCATGTCATGCTGATGCCAACGGTTTTTCGCCGGTCATTCAGGGTCGATGACAACCCGCTTGCGGTAGCGGACCGGGAGCGCCTGTTCGCCGAGCGTGTGCACGAGCACGCTGAAGCTGTGCCGCCGCTGTTCGAGCCATTGGCTGTGGATGCGGGCGGGAGAAGCCGCGAGCGCTGGCTGCAGCCCGTCGATGACGATTCACGCGAAGCGCGCGAGCAAGTCTGGGACAGATTGCTGGCACTGCCCGACAGTGCCGGCCTGTTTCGCTTGCTTCGGGACCTTGAGCGCACCCGGGATTATCGTGTCGCCCCTGGCTACCTCCACGGCCAGGTCTGGAATCTCTTGCATGCCATTGGCAACGACAGCCCATTGCGCTTGCAGGTCTTTGAGCGCGCCTCAATGGCGGTTACCTGTGTAGACAGCGTTGCCGGCCGCTTCAGCGACCTTCAGGTGCTGATGTTGACCAGCCAGGCGGTGCACGGAGCAGCGGGTAATGAACGTGCTGGCGAACTGTTGGGGCTGGGCCGCCAGCTGTTTCGCCTGGATGAAGTGTCCCGCTATGCACGGGCCGATATTGCCCAGCGTATGGCCCAGTTGCCACCTGCCGATGCCGAGCACTATGCCAGAGCCCGCGCCCGAATCGATGATATCGAGATCGACCTGTACTACCGCGTGCACCTGGCAAACGAGCTGGACCTGCCGTTGCAACCGCGTCACATGCAGTTTGAGGGTGTTGCCAACGTCACAGGCGCGCAGCTTCAGCAAGCCCTGGGAAGCGTTCGTGCTGCCGAAGCAACCCAGGCCTTGGCCGAAAGCGTCAGCCAGCGTGAATTCTGGTTGAACCACCTGCGTGCGGAATATCCGCAAGCGTTTGCGGCCATCGAGGAAGATTTCGCCGGTAGAGGTACCCAACTGGACGAGCAGCAGGGTGCGCTGACAAGCGCTGAATATGACCAGCGCTGGAAGGCGTTGCTCATGGAGCGCGATGCCGAACTGCATGCCCTGGCGCTGCAATTGACCCAGGAGGCCTTGGCCATGGAGGCGCTGCGGCAGGGCTGATGCTGGCTGTACGCCCACTTGGTGCGTCACCCCGCGGCGCTTCAAGTGGGTTCATCGAGCGATGCAACTGCATGGCCAATCGCGCAGCGCTTCCCTCTGCCGTCAGCGGCTTCTGTTGCAGAGGATTGCCGCTTACTGTCCGAAACAGGAGCCCCCGCGATGCCCCACACCGCTACCGAAAATCCACACCTCAGCGCACCGCAGGACGACAACGTCATCGACGACGTTATCCGCTCCAGCTTGCCCCAATGGTTGACACGGTCTTCCAGCGGTCAGATCGCAAGGTTACGTGAAGTGCTGAATGCCCACCATGCGACCCAGGCCCGTTTGCGAGGCCGCACGCTGGGCCTCCATTCTCCCCAGGTCTTTGCCGAGCGCCAGTTCAGCAGCCTGTTGGTACAACCACTGCCTGAGGGCGTGGGTTTTGAACAGTTGCAATGGCTGCAGATAGGCCCATCCTTCAGCGAGCAGCCTGGCGCTCTTCTAGGGGGTTACGCGCCAGCCGAGACACGAGAAAACGGCCTTCTGCGGTTGATGCACAACTTTGCCGACGTCCATTTCTACCAAGGTACGGGCCTTGTTGTGCCAGGAAACACAGCTTTGTTATCCGGATCATCCGCTGATCTGGTCAACGCATGTCGACGGCTTGATGTCGGCACCTTGTACCAGGCTGAACTGGCACGGGTATACGACGCCACCACCCAGACGCTTCTGGCGAGCGACAAACAGTCCGGTTTGAGCCTTGCAGTCGAGGTCGCGGCGCTGAAGGGCGAGATCAATGCCCATGAGCAACTGGCCTTGCGCGAAATGCTCGACGTGGGCGCGAGTCATACCCAGGATGGGCTCAAAGGCTATCCGGGCCTGCTGCAGATTCTGGGTTGCCCGGCCGCCGATGGGCTGTTGATCTACCTGCGGGACAAAGACGGGTCATTGCACAGCGTCATGCTGTACTTGCCCGGTGATCCCAGGCAAACCCTGCGTCGGTGCCTCTCGGTTTCGCAGTTGAGCAGCGCCTTGGTGGCGGCGTTGAGGGAGGATGGCTACGAGCAGTACTTCCTTAAGCTCATCGCGCTCGACCAGCGTGCAGAATTCGCCAGTACGCTGGGCAAGCGCCTTGGTGATGCAAAGCCTGACCTGGAACTGGAGGGTATAACCCAGGAAGGCTCGATTTTCGATGCGCTGGCCAGGCAGCAGGTGCAACGGCTCAGGGACGACGCCAGGCTGCTGTTGATACCTACCTCCAGCGTGGATGCCAATGCTGCCAAGGCAAGGCGGGAATCCTGGAAAGCTGCCGGGTTGAGCCTGTCGAACCTGGCTGGCCTGTTCATTCCTGCGGTCGGCGCGGTGCTGATGGCGAAAATCGTCGTGCAGACCCTGGACGAAGTATTCGAAGGCGTACGGGACTGGTCGCTAGGGCATCAGCATGAAGCGCTGGAGCATATGCTGGGTGTGGCAGCTACCGTGGTGGCCACTGCTGCAACGGTAGCCACTGTAAGCTTTATGCGCAGTGCCTTTGTTGACGCAATGGAGATTGTCAGCAAGGACGGCAAAACCAGCCGCCTGTGGGCAAGCGACCTTGAACCATACAGTTGCGAGCGTGGAAACGCAGTGCTGCAGAGCGACGGCCGCTTCACAGATGGCGTGCGGCACTGGATAAGGCTGGGTGGCCGATTTACTGAAGTTCATCAGCCAGAGCCGGGTGGGCTCTATCGCCTGCGGCATCCGCAGCGGCCAGCGGACTATGGGCCAATCGTGCTGCACAACGGCGAGCGCAGCTGGCAACTGTTGCACGGCCGACCACAAGCGCTGAGCGACTCGGCGGCCATGCTCGACACGCTTTGGCCGCACGATCCACCCCTGGACGACACAACTGCCGAACGCATTCTGCGCGTGGCCGGCATGGATCAGGAGGAGTTACGCGGGCTGCTGGTCGAAAACCGGCGGGCCTCGGTCAATTTGCGGGTGACCCTGGATTACTTCGATGCCGATGCACGAATCGAGGTGTTCTTTCGGCAACTGCAGCAAACACCGCCGGTGGTCAGCGACCCTTCGCTGCTGGCCTGGTGCGAACAGCAGTTCGACGTCGGCAACGGCGCAGCCAATGTCTTGCGCGCCAAGGCACGGCTGCGTAGCCCGTTGTTCAATCACCTTACTCAGCCGGCCGCGAGCGGCGATGGCTTGGCAAGGCAATTGAGTACGGCATTTTCGGGGCTTCCCGATGCCTATGCACAAGCGTTGGCCAACGATGCCCACGCCGTCGAGGAGGGGATCGCCGGGGAGGACGCATCGACGCCAGAACCGCAGCGCATCCCGCTGGTGCTGGCAAGCAAGGCCCATGCGTTGGCACGCGTGGCCAGATTCAACCGGATGATGGCCGGGTGTTACTTGCCCAGTGCCTACTCTGAGGATACCGGGGTGTTGCTGTTCCACCTGCTCGAAACGCTGCCGCTTGAAGGCCTCAATGTGTCCTTGGGCAATGATGTTGCCGGGGACGAACCGCTGGCATCGATCGTTGCAGGGACCCCTGAGAGCCCGCATTACCAACTGGTTCATGAACAAGGTGGGTTCAGCGTCTACGACGAACAAGGTGCCAGGATCGAAAGCGAACACCTCGACGGCATCTACTCAGCGCTTGCCTGGGTGTTGGGCGAGCGCGGGCTGTTGGGCGAACTGCAGATCGAAAGCGAGCATGCCCCCAGCCGGCTGCGCGACAAGCTTATGCAGCAATTGCCAGGCACTCAGGCCGCTATCGAGCGCTTGCTTGGCTGGGCACCTGTGGCGCGCTGGTGGAACCCTGGGGAACGCTTGGCGGATGGGCGCGTCGGTTACTTGCTCAGCGGGCGCAGGCCAGCGCGCCTCAGCCGCAAGGCACGCTTGCGTGACGGTTTGCGGCAGTTCTTTCCCGGGTTGGATGATGCCCAGCTGGAGCGCGAACTCAATGGCAGATGGCGGCGGGGGCTATCGGTCAGTGCCGAACTCCGTTCGCTTGAAGATGACTTGTATCAGTTGACGGGCAAGCTCAACGCCTGGGTGGGGGTCGCCTTCAATACTGCCGAGCGCAATGCGCGGCTGCAGGTCGCAGAGCAGTTGCTGCGGGCCTGGCGTGGCTTGGGTGAGTTTCACGAGTCAACGGTACAAGGCGCACGTGGTGGGCTCAAGCTGGTGTTCAACGGCTTGCCTGTTACCACGCTTCCAGACCTTCCCCAGCAGCTCACCCTGCAACACGTAAGCACGCTGGTCATCCAGGACACTGCCATTGGCCAGGTGCACGCGTCCTTCCTCCAGGCCTTCTCCGAGTTGCAACGGCTGGACTTGAGCAACAATCGACTGCTGGCCTGCCCAGGCGGGCTTGGTTATTTGAGCAATCTGCGGCACCTGCGCCTTGCGCGCAACCAGATTCGTCTGAACGCCCAGGCCGTGGAGGCGCTGGCCAGCCTCTCGCAGTTGACCCACTTGGACTTGAGTGGCAACCCGGCACTGGGCACGTTCAACATCAATTACCTTCGCCTGTCGCAATTGACTGTAATCAGGCTGCGGCGGTGTGGGCTGAAGGTGTGGCCGACGAACATCGAGCTTTGTGGTTTTCTGCGCGAGGTGGACCTGCGTGACAATGCGATCCAAACCGTGCCGCGCGAGGTGTTGCGCATGCCCAGCGACTTTCGCCAGGCGTTCGTTGTGACGGGGAATCCGTTAAGCAGGATGGAGCTGTCCAACCTGGTTGCGCTCGACCCTATCCAGGAAGTGGGCGAGACGGAGACCGGCCGGCCCTGGTGGGTAAGAGCGGGCGAGTCTGACGCCGAGCGTGGTGGTATCTGGGACGCCTTGAGCGCAGACGCAGACAACGCAGCCTTGTTCAGGCTGCTGGAGCGACTGGAGCCACAGGCGGGGTTCAGCTGGCAGGAGCGTTACCTGATCGAGCGCAGTTGGGACATCTTGGCGCTGATGCCCCGCGACGAGGTGTTTGCGAGTTCGGTGCGAAGCGTGTTGGGCAGCACGCTTGGCGATGAAAACGATGCGATAGAAAGGTTCTCGCAGTTGCTGCGTCTGCATGCCGAAGCCAGGGCGATGAACAACGAACCCGCTTTGTCAGGTCAGGTTTTGTTATCACTGGGCCGCAGCTTGTATCGGCTGGATCGACTGCAGGCGTTCGTGCTGGCTGATATCGCCGAGCGGGGTGCGCAGCTTGACGCCGGCTTGCAGGGAGCGCTGGGCCTGCGTTACCGGGTCAGGTTGCGCAGGGCATTGGCACTGCCGTTTCAGCCATTGCGCATATACGACATTCAGGCGCCGAGCATCAGTGCAGCACTGGTCGCCTCGGCCCAGGAATCGGTCGAGGCAGCCGCTGGCGACGACTTCGTTGCGCAGTACCTGTGCCGTCAGGTTTTCTGGCAGCGTTTCCTGGAGCGCTTCGACCCAGCTGCATTCGCGGTTGTAGGGCAGGAAGACGCGTTGCAGGCGCTGCGCCAGCGGCTGACCCTGGAGTACCTGCAGCGCATGGCGCGAATCGACCACGGCACGGAGCGAGGAGTGGGCCGATAGCGGCGCTGACCCAGTGCAGCGGCCAAACCGGTCATCCAGATTGACAGCTTTGGCCATTGTCGCCGCGCTCAGGCGGCGCGAACATCATCGGACCGAGGGTTAACTCCAAAAAACAATAAACCGGGAGTCTGACGATGCGTGATTACGCCGAGGCCGTTCGTGTGTTCGATCATGGCAAGGCTGCAGCTGCGGCGCTGCATGGCAACCTCGAAGCCCTCAATGCCTGTGTCGAGTGCTGTGACCGCCATGCCGGCAGTGACAAGTTGGCCCTGCTTTACGTGGATCGCGACGGGAACAGCGCGCGTTACAGCTTTGATCAGTTGCAATTGCTGGCCGCGCGCTTCGCCAACGTGCTCAAGGCGCAAGGCGTGGGTGCCGGGGACCGGGTGGCGGGGCTGATGCCGCGCACCCCGGAATTGTTGGTGACCATCCTCGCCACCTGGCGCCTCGGGGCGGTGTACCAGCCCTTGTTCACCGCCTTTGGCCCCAAGGCTATCGAGCACCGGCTTGAACAATCCCACGCCCGCGTTGTTGTCACCGACAGCGTCAACCGCAACAAGCTGGACGATGTGCATGCTTGCCCGACCATCATCACGGTCAACGCCCGCAGCGGCGAACTGGATTTCCGCCAATGCCTGGAGGCTGCCGCAAGCATCTGCGAACCGGTCATGCGTTCGGCAGACGACCCGTTCCTGCTGATGTTCACTTCCGGTACCACGGGGCCTGCCAAACCGCTGGCCGTACCGCTGCGCGCCATCGTTGCCTTCCAGGGGTACATGCGCGATGCCATCGACTTGCGGCCCGAAGACAATTTCTGGAACCTGGCCGACCCGGGCTGGGCCTATGGCTTGTATTACGCTGTGACTGGCCCCTTGTCGCTGGGCCACGCCACCACTTTTTACGATGGCCCGTTCAGCGTCGACAGTTGCGCCCAGGTGATCGACAAGCTGGGCATCACCAACCTGGCCGGCTCGCCTACTGCATTTCGCCTGCTGATTGCCGCCGGCAATGGCTTTTCGGCGCCGGTAAGGGGCCGCCTGCGGGTTGTCAGCAGTGCTGGCGAGCCGCTTAACCCTGAAGTGATCCGCTGGTTCGCCGACGAACTGGGCGTGACCATTCACGACCATTACGGCCAGACCGAGCTGGGCATGGTGCTGTGCAACCATCATGGCCTGCAGCACCCGGTGCACCTTGGCTCGGCCGGCTTCGCGATACCGGGGCACCGAATCGTGGTGCTGGACGAGCAGGGCAACGAGCTGCCGGCCGGCCAGCCGGGCATCCTCGCGGTTGACCGCGAGCAGTCGCCGTTGTGCTGGTTCGGTGGTTACCACGGGCTGCCGACCAAATCGTTCGTCGGCAAGTACTACCTCAGCGGCGACACCGTCGAGCTGAACCAGGACGGCAGCATCAGCTTCGTCGGCCGCAGCGACGACGTGATCACCACCTCCGGCTACCGGGTTGGCCCGTTCGATGTGGAAAGTGCGTTGATCGAGCACCCTGCGGTGATCGAGGCTGCGGTGATCGGCAAGCCCGACCCGGAACGCACCGAGCTGATCAAGGCCTTCGTGGTATTGGCCAAGGGCATCGTCGGCAGCGCCGAGCTTGAAGAAACCTTGCGTCAGCACGTGCGCCAGCGCCTGTACGCCCACGCCTACCCCCGCGAAATCGAATTCGTCAGCGAGCTGCCCAAGACCCCGAGCGGCAAGCTGCAACGCTTCATCCTGCGCAACCAGGAAGTCGCCAAACAAAACGCGCAACAGGCCACCCCTGCCAGCGCCTGACAGGAAACCGATCATGCAGATAGCCAACAAACACTTCATCGTCAGCGGCGCCGCCTCCGGCCTGGGTGCCGCCACTGCGCAGATGCTGGTCCAGGCCGGTGCCAAGGTCATGCTGGTCGACCTCAATGCCCAGGCCGTCGAGGCCAAGGCCCGCGAGTTGGGTGACAGCGCCCGCTTTGCAGTGGCCGACATCAGCGACGAGCAGGCCGCACAGGCGGCGGTCGATGCAGCCGTCAGTGCCTTTGGCAGCCTGCACGGGCTGGTCAATTGCGCGGGCATCGTCGGTGCCGAGAAGGTGCTGGGCAAGCAAGGCCCGCATGGGCTGGCCAGCTTCGCGAAGGTCATCAATGTCAACCTGGTCGGCAGCTTCAACCTGCTGCGCCTGGCGGCGGCGGCCATGGCCGAAGGGGCAGCCGATGAAGGGGGCGAGCGCGGCGTGATCATCAACACCGCATCCATCGCCGCCTACGATGGCCAGATCGGCCAGGCTGCCTACGCTGCCTCCAAAGGCGCCATCGCCAGCCTTACCCTGCCCGCCGCCCGCGAACTGGCACGCTTTGGCATCCGTGTGATGACCATTGCCCCCGGCATCTTCGAAACACCGATGATGGCCGGCATGACCGAAGAAGTGCGTGCGTCGCTGGCGGCTGGTGTGCCGTTCCCGCCGCGCCTGGGTCGCCCGCAGGAATACGCCGCGCTGGCCCGTCACATTATCGAGAACAGCATGCTCAACGGCGAAGTGATCCGCCTCGACGGCGCGCTGCGCATGGCTGCCAAGTAAGGAGAACGAACATGACCCTCGCCAACGACCCGATCGTAATCGTCAGCGCCGTGCGCACGCCCATGGGCGGCCTGCAGGGCGACCTCAAGAGCCTGACCGCGCCGCAACTGGGCAGCGCGGCCATTCGTGGCGCCGTCGAGCGTGCCGGCATTGATGCCGCCAGTATCGAGCAGGTGCTGTTCGGCTGCGTACTGCCGGCCGGCCAGGGCCAGGCGCCGGCACGCCAGGCAGCACTGGGTGCCGGGCTGGACAAGCACACCACCTGTACCACCCTGAACAAGATGTGCGGCTCGGGCATGCAGGCGGCGATCATGGCCCATGACCTGCTGCTGGCCGGCACCGCAGACGTGGTGGTGGCGGGGGGCATGGAAAGCATGACCAACGCCCCCTACCTGCTGGACAAGGCCCGTGGCGGCTACCGCATGGGCCACGGCAAGATCATCGACCACATGTTCATGGACGGCCTGGAAGATGCTTACGACAAGGGTCGCCTGATGGGCACCTTTGCCGAAGACTGCGCCCAGGCCAATGCCTTCAGCCGTGAAGCCCAGGACCAGTTCGCCATTACCTCGCTGACCCGTGCCCAGGACGCGATCAAGAGCGGCCGCTTTGCTGCCGAGATCGTGCCGGTAGAAGTCGCCGAGGGTAAGGAAAAACGCCTGGTCAAGGATGACGAGCAGCCACCCAAGGCGCGTCTGGACAAGATCCCGCAGCTCAAGCCGGCCTTCCGCGAAGGCGGTACGGTGACGGCGGCCAACTCCAGTTCCATTTCCGACGGTGCTGCGGCGCTGGTGCTGATGCGTCGCTCCGATGCCGAAAAGCGTGGCCTCAAGCCGCTGGCAGTGATTCATGGCCACGCCGCGTTTGCCGATACGCCTGCGTTGTTCCCTACCGCACCGATCGGTGCAATCGACAAGCTGATGAAACGCACCGGCTGGAACCTGTCCGAGGTCGACCTGTTCGAGATCAACGAGGCGTTTGCCGTGGTCACCCTGGCGGCCATGAAGCACCTCGACCTGCCCCACGACAAGGTCAATATCCACGGCGGTGCCTGTGCCCTCGGCCACCCGATTGGCGCCTCTGGCGCACGCATCCTGGTGACCCTGCTGTCGGCCCTGCGCCAGAACAACCTGCACCGGGGCGTGGCGGCCATCTGCATCGGCGGTGGCGAAGCCACGGCCATGGCTGTCGAATGCCTGTACTGAGGTGAATCATGCTGGTAACTGACGAGCAACAACAGATCGCCGATGCGGTATGTGCCTTCGCCCAGGAGCGCCTGAAGCCGTTTGCCGAAGAATGGGACAAGGCGCACCGCTTTCCGAAAGAAGCCATCGCCGAGATGGCCGAACTCGGCCTGTTCGGCATGCTGGTGCCGGAGCAGTGGGGCGGTAGCGACACGGGCTACGTGGCCTACGCCATGGCCCTGGAAGAAATCGCCGCCGGTGATGGTGCCTGTTCAACCATCATGAGCGTGCACAACTCGGTGGGCTGCGTGCCTATCCTGCGTTTCGGCACCGAGCAGCAAAAAGAGCAGTTTCTCACCCCGCTGGCGACGGGTGCGATGCTCGGTGCCTTCGCCCTGACCGAACCGCAGGCGGGCTCCGATGCCAGCAGCCTGAAAACCCGTGCAAGGCTCGACGGCGACCACTATGTGCTCAACGGCAGCAAGCAGTTCATTACCTCGGGGCAGAACGCCGGGGTGGTGATCGTGTTCGCCGTGACCGACCCAGAGGCCGGCAAACGTGGCATCAGCGCGTTCATCGTGCCGACCGATTCGCCGGGCTACCAGGTGGCGCGGGTCGAGGACAAACTCGGCCAGCATGCTTCCGACACCTGCCAGATCGTGTTCGACAACGTGCGCGTACCGGTGGCCAACCGCCTGGGCGCCGAAGGCGAGGGCTACAAGATCGCCTTGGCCAACCTTGAAGGTGGCCGCATCGGTATTGCCTCGCAGGCCGTTGGCATGGCGCGCGCAGCGTTCGAAGTGGCGCGTGACTACGCCAACGAGCGGCAAAGCTTTGGCAAGGCGCTGATCGAGCACCAGGCCGTGGCCTTCCGTCTGGCCGACATGGCAACGAAAATTGCCGTGGCCCGGCAGATGGTGTTGCATGCGGCCGCGCTGCGTGATGCCGGGCGCCCGGCGCTGGTGGAAGCGTCGATGGCCAAGCTGTTTGCCTCGGAAATGGCCGAAAAGGTCTGTTCGGATGCCTTGCAGACCCTGGGTGGTTATGGCTATCTGAGTGACTTCCCGCTGGAGCGGATCTACCGCGACGTTCGGGTTTGCCAGATCTACGAAGGCACCAGCGACATTCAGCGCATGGTCATTGCGCGCAATCTTTGAAGGAGCAGACTGCATGGCATTCGAAACCATCCTGTTGGACATCCACGGCAAGGTCGGCCTGATTACCCTCAACCGCCCGCAGGCGCTGAATGCGCTGAATGCGCAGATTGTCGGCGAGATCAACCAGGCCCTGGACCAGCTTGAACGCGACCCGAACATCGGCTGCGTGGTGTTGACGGGTTCGGCCAAGGCCTTTGCCGCTGGCGCCGACATCAAGGAAATGGCCGACCTGCAATACCCGCAGATCTACGTCGACGACCTGTTCAGCGATGCTGACCGTATCGCCAATCGGCGCAAGCCGATCATTGCTGCGGTGTCTGGCTTTGCCCTGGGCGGCGGCTGCGAGTTGGCGATGATGTGCGACTTCATCCTGGCCGCTGACAACGCCAAATTCGGCCAACCGGAAATCAACCTCGGTGTGCTGCCGGGCATGGGCGGCACCCAGCGCCTGACCCGTGCGGTGGGCAAGGCCAAGGCCATGGAACTGTGCCTGACCGGCCGCCTGATGGGCGCCGAAGAGGCTGAGCGTGCTGGCCTGGTGGCGCGTATCGTGCCGCAGGCGGAGCTGGTGGAAGAAGCGCTGAAGGTGGCGGCGACCATCGCCAGCAAGTCGGTTCCGGTGAGCATGATGGTCAAGGAAAGCGTCAACCGGGCGTTCGAAGTTACCCTTAGCGAGGGTGTACGGTTCGAGCGTCGGGTATTCCATGCGGCCTTCTCCACCGAGGACCAGAAAGAAGGCATGGCCGCGTTCATTGCCAAGCGCGAGGCGCAGTTCAAGGATCGTTGATCAGGCTTCATCCGTTGCCGTTGCCGTTGCTTTTGCTTCTAAGCGCGCGATAGTCCAGGCGACGCAGATTGCGACTTCAGGAGGCCGAGCGAAGGGCTTGCGGAGGGAGGTGACGGGCATGGATGCCCGTCAAGCGCTGAGGCCCCATGGATGGGGCCTGCAGCGCGTACTCCCGGGAGCAAGCCCGCAGCGAGGGGACCCCGGAGCGAAGCGCAGGGGCCGGATGATGGGAGCGAACGGTTTTTGGTTCCTTTTTGCCACGACAAAAAGGGACCCGCCGTAAGGGCGGAAAGGTGACTGAGCGCCACCTGCGCGAATGAATACCTACTCGATGTGAATGCCCACATCCAAGAAGCAAGAAGCAAGATTCGTCTGTATTGAATCAGCGAACAGTCCATTTGCGATGGCGACGCTGACTCACCTTTTCGCCCTTACGGCGAGTCACTTTTTGTCAAACGCGACAAAAAGTAACCAAAAAACGCTGCGCTCCCATCATCCGGCCCCTGCGC